>JASLEG010000285.1 GCA_030151225.1 Burkholderia sp.
AACATCACGCAGGCCGGCGCGAGGAAGGCCTGCGTGATGTTCGCGTGCTACGTGGTGTGGCCGGTGCTCTCCACGATCCGCCTGTCGTTCTTCCAGTGGGACGGCATGAGCGATCCGTCCTTCGTCGGCCTCGCGAACTACGCCGAGCTGCTGCATTCGGACACCTTCTACACCGCGCTGAAGAACAACCTGATCTGGCTCGTGCTGTTCCTGCTCGCGCCGCCCTTCGGGCTGGCCGCCGCGCTGTACCTGAATCAGCAGATGGCCGGCATGCGCCTCGTGAAGTCGCTGTTCTTCACGCCCTTCGTGCTGTCGGGCGTGGTGGTGGGGCTGATCTACTCGTGGTTCTACGATCCCACCTTCGGCCTGCTCAAGCTGCTGTTCGGGCACGGCATTCCGGTGCTCGGCGATCCGCGCTACGCCACGCCCGGCATCATCTTCGCCGCGCTGTGGCCGCAATCGGCCTACTGCATGATCCTGTACCTGACCGGGCTCACCACGCTCGGCAGCGAGCAGATCGAGGCGGCACGCATGGAAGGCGCGAAGGGCTGGACGCTGCTCTGGCACGTGATCCTGCCGCAACTGCGGCCCACCACCTTCATGGCGATCGTGGTGACGATCATCGGCGCGCTGCGCAGCTTCGACCTGATCTCGGTGATGACCTCGGGCGGCCCGTTCGACAGCTCCACCGTGCTGGCCTATTTCATGTACGACCAGGCGATCAAGTATTTCCGCTTCGGCTACGCGTCCGCGATCGCCGTGGTGCTGTTCGCGATCATGCTGCTCTACATCGTCTACCACCTGCGCCACCTGCTGCGCAGCGAACACTGACCGCTCACGGGAGACACACATGTATCCGTTGCCGATCGATCGCTGGAAGCCCGCCTCGCGCCGGCTCTATCGCCTGTCGCTGCCGCTCGCGCTGCTGGTGTGGCTGCTGCCGCTGGTCGCGGTGCTCGTCACCTCGGTGCGCTCGAGCGAGGAGCTCGCGGCCGGCCATTACTGGGACTGGCCGCAGCACTTCGCGCTGGTGGCGAACTACCGCGAGGCGCTCACCGCCTCGCCGATGCTCCACTACTTCTGGAACAGCGTGCTGATCACGCTGCCGGCCGTGGGCGGCGCGATCGCGCTGGCCGCGCTGGCCGGCTTCGCGCTGGCCGTGTACCGCTTTCCCGGCAACGGCGCGCTGTTCGGCATCTTCGTGGCCGGCAACTTCGTGCCGATCCAGGTGCTGATGATCCCGGTGCGCGACCTCACGCTGAAGCTCGGGCTGTACAACTCGGTGGGCGGGCTGATCCTGTTCCATCTGTCGTTCCAGACCGGCTTCTGCGCGCTGTTCCTGCGCAACTTCATCAAGCAGCTGCCGTTCGAGCTGGTGGAGGCCGCGCGCATCGAGGGCGCGAGCGAGTGGACGGTGTTCTGGCGCATCATCGTGCCGCTGATCCGGCCCGCGCTGGCGGCGCTCGCGATCCTGGTGTTCACCTTCGTGTGGAACGACTACTTCTGGGCGCTGTGCCTGACCCAGGGCGACGACGCCGCGCCGATCACGGTGGGCGTGGCCGCGCTCAAGGGGCAGTGGACCACCTCGTGGAATCTCGTGTCGGCCGGCTCCGTGCTCGCGGCGCTGCCGTCGGTGGCGATGTTCTTCGCGATGCAGAAGCACTTCGTGGCGGGGCTCACGTTCGGCGCGACCAAGGGCTGAGCTGCCGGCGCGATGCGGCGGCGCGCAAGGCTCGCATCGGGTAAGTAAGCGGTAAGTCGTCTGTTCCTACAGTCACGGTGTTTCCCACCACCCTTGGGCGCCACACCGTGACATTTCCCGTTCTTCGCATCGCCGGGCGCCAGCTCGGCACGCTGTTCCTGGCGCTGGCCGCCAGCGCCGCCGCCACCTCCGCCTCGGCGCAGCAGCTCGGCGCGCCGGCCGACGCGGCCGCTTCGACCGATGCCGGCGACGGCTTCACGATCCTCAGCAACGCCACCAACGTCACCCACTGGGGGCTCGGCGCCGGCGTGGGCATCCAGGGCTCGCCGTATCGCGGCTACGGCGCGGACGTGTCGCCGATCCCGCTGCTGTATTTCGACGACAAGTGGGTGCACCTGCTCGGCACCACGATCGACCTGAAGGTGGGCCGCTGGCACGACGTGAGCCTGTCGCTGCGCGGCCGCTTCGGCCTGTTCGACGGCTACCGGCAGTCCGACGCGCCGATCCTGAACGGCATGCAGGACCGCCACGGCGCGTTCTGGTACGGCCCCGCGCTGGCCTGGGACACCGCATTCGGCAGGCTGTCGGGCGATTTCCTGCTGGGCGGCAACAAGGGCGAGCAGGCCAAGCTCGAATTTTCCCGGCAGTTCCAGGTCGGCCGCTTCTCGATCGAGCCGCACGTCGGCGCGCAATGGCTGAGCGCGAAGTACACCGATTATTATTTTGGCGTGATGCCATCCGAGGCACGTGCCGACCGGCCTGCCTACACGGCCGGCGCGACGTGGCAGTATTCGCTCGGTTCGCAGTTCAACTATCAGCTGACGAAACACCAGCGCGTGCTGCTCGACGTGGGCGTGACGCGCCTGGGCGGCAGCGTGGTGGACAGCCCGCTGTCGGGCCGGCGCTACGTGCCCGAGGCGCGCGTCGGTTACCTGTACCAGTTCAAGTGAGTTGCAGCGCATATGTCGAGAGTGGCGATCGTCGAGGATCACGAACGGCTGGCCGGCATGGTGCGCCAGGCGCTGGCCGCGGCCGGCATCGAGGCCGACCTGTTCGGCAGCGTGTCCGAGGCCAGCTATGGCGTGAGCCGGGCCGACTACACCGTGGTGATCGTCGATCGCGGCCTGCCCGACGGTGACGGGCTCGCGCTGGTGCGCGAGCTGCGCCGCGGCGGCGCCATGACGCCGTGCCTGATGCTGACCGCGCGCGATGCGCTGCACGACCGCGTGGAGGGCCTCGAAAGCGGCGCCGACGACTATCTGACCAAGCCCTTCGCGATGAGCGAGCTGGTGGCGCGGGTGCGCTCGCTGATGCGCCGCCCCGCCGCGCTGGCCGATCTGACGGTCACGCTCGGCGGCGTGACGGTGGACCCGCAGCAGCAGACCATGCGTTGCGGCGACCGCGCGGTGCGGCTCGCACCCGCCGAGCTGCAGATCATGCTGTGCCTGATGCGCGCGGGCGGGCGCACGGTGCGCCACGCCACGCTCGAGCACGCGGCCTGGGGGCTCGGCGAGAGCGTCACGCCGAACGCGCTCGAGGTCACGCTGCACCGGCTGCGCAAGAAGCTGCAGTCGATGGAGGCCGCCCTGAAGCTCGACAACGTGCGCGGCGCCGGCTTCGTGCTGCGCGCCGGCGGCGCCGATCCGCATGCGCGGGAGGGGGAAGCATGAGCGTGTTGCGACGCGGGACGCTGGCCGCGCGGCTGTGGCTGATCAACGTGGTGGCGCTGGTGCTGAGCCTCGCGCTGCTCGCGAGCCTGGTGGCGTGGATGGCCGAGCGCGATCCGCAGCAGGGCATCGGCCGCTCCGATCAGGTGGAGGCGGTCAACGACGTGGTGCAGGGCCTGCGCTTCGATGCGCTGGGCGCGCCGGTGGGCGTGCAGCTGGCGGAGCGCCAGGCGTGGCTGTACCAGGTCGCGCCCACCGAGCTGCGCTACCGCGTGATCGACGCGCGCGGCGCCATCGTGGCGGCTTCGGGCACCGGCGCGGCTGCCGGCGCCTGGCTGACGGTGCCGCTGGCGGAGGTGCCCGACGGCTACCGGCGCACCGAGCTCGACGGGCGGCAGTTCGTGGTGGCGACGCGGCGCGTGCCGTGCGGCGGCGCCGTGTGCTTCGTGCAGACGGCCACCAGCGTGCATTTCCTCAACGCGCTCGTGCACCTGAAGCTGCGGCCGATTCCGCGCGTGATGGCGATCACCGTGCTGATCGCCACCATCGTGTTCGGGCTCACGCTGCCGCTGACGATCCGGCACGGCCTGCGGCCGCTGCGCGACGTGTCGGCCGCGGCGGCCAACATCACGCCACGCAACCTGCGCGCGCGCCTGCCGGTGGCCGACGTGCCCGGCGAGATCCGCCCGCTGATCGATGCCTTCAACGACGCGCTGGCGCGGCTCGAGGCCGGCTTCACGGCGCAGCAGCACTTCCTCGCCTCCGCCGCGCACGAGCTGCAGACGCCGCTCACGCTGCTGCGCGGCCAGATCGAGCTGCAGCCCGGCATCGCCGACAAGGCGCTGCTGTTTCGCGAGATCGACCTGATGGCGCGGCAGGTGCGCCAGCTGCTGCATCTGGCCGAGGTGCGCGAGTCGTGCAACTTCAGCTTCGCGCGCGTGAATGCCGGCGACGTGATCCACGACGTGCAGGCGTATCTGGCACGCAAGGCCGACGCGCGCGGCATCACGCTCGGCGTCGACGACGGCGCGGCCGGGCTGTGGCTGCACGCCGATCGCAGCGCGCTGTTCATCCTGCTCAAGAACCTGGTGGAGAACGCGATCCACGTGTCGCCGGATCGCGCGATCGTGCTGATCCGCTGCGGCGAGGACGGCCTGCACGTGATCGACGAGGGCCCCGGCATCGCCGACGCGCACCTGCCGAAGCTGTTCGAGCGCTACTGGCGCGCGCCGGGCGCGACCTACGACGGCGCCGGGCTCGGGCTGGCGATCTGCCACGAGATCGCGCTCGCGCACGGCTGGGAGATCGCGGTGCGCACCTCGCCGCTCGGCACGCGCTTCTCGGTGGCGGCGAAGGTGACGCGCGAGCGCGGCGAGCGCGCGGATGGCGACCGTCTCGACATCCACGTCATCGGCGATGCCGGCACGCTCGCCTCGCGCGCGCCGGCCGGCCTGGCGTGAGCGTGATGCCGCGCGGCATCAGGCCGTCGGCGGCGCCGCCGCTTCCGCGGCCAGCGCGGCCCGCACCGAATCGCGCGCGCCGATGCGCGACGTGAAGCGTGCGAGCGCGGGCCAGCGCGCGAGGTCGATCGAGAAGCCGGGCAGCCAGCTCAGCACCGTGTACAGATAGGCATCGGCCACGCCGAACGCGTGCAGCAGATAGTCGTCGCGCGACAGCGCAGCGTCGAGGTGATCGAGCCGCCGGCTCAGCTTCGCCGTGACGTGATCCCGCTGTGCGTCGGGTAGCCCGGCGTCGAACAGCGGGCTGCAGCCGGCATGGATTTCCGAGGTGATGAAGCTCAGCATCTCCTGCAGCCGCAGGCGCGCCCGGCTGCCGTTCGGTGGCGCGAGTCGCGCCTCGGGCTTCAGGTCGGCCAGGTATTGCAGGATCGCCGGGCCTTCGGTCAGCACCTCGCCGTCGTCCAGCATCAGCGCGGCCACGTAGCCCTTCGGATTCACGTCGAGGAAGCTGCCCCCTTCCGAGGTACGCTTGCTGCGGTTGTCGACGCGCACCAGCGTGTGCGGCAGGCCGAGCTCGTGCAGCACCATGTGCGGCGCGAACGAGCAGGCATGCGGGGCGAAATAGAGCTTCATCGGGCGGGATCCTCGGGTGTCATGCAGGGTGTCGACGAAGCCGTGGTGCCTCGTCGTGCACGCAGGATCGCAGGCAGCGAAGTGCGCGGCAAACGACATCTCGCATGCTAGGCTATGAGAAATTTTCATGAGGTGGTGGCCACGTGCCGCGCGACCCATCTCGCGCTCCCCTCTCAATGCGATCCGCTCCCATGGCTGCCCGACTTCCCTCGCTGAACGGCCTCAAGGTTTTCGAATGCACGGCGCGCCACATGAGTTTTACCCGCGCCGCGCAGGAACTGCACGTCACGCAGACGGCGGTCAGCCATCAGATCCGACGGCTCGAGGGCGAACTCGGCACGCGCCTGTTCCATCGCAATCGCGATCGCCTCGAACTGACCGAGGCGGGGCAGGCCTATCTGCAGGGGGTGAGCGTGGCCTTCGAGCAGTTGCGCTTCTCCACCGGGCAACTGCTCGAGCGCCGCGGGGCCGCGACGCTGAGCGTGGCCACGCTGGCCTCGTTCGCATCGAAGTGGCTGCTGCCGCGGCTCGGCGCGTTTCGGCGCGCGCATCCCGGCATCGACATCCGGGTTGGCGCATCGACCGATCTCGTCGATTTCGCCGCGGGCGGTGCCGACGTGGCGATCCGCTACGGCAGCGGCGAGTGGAAGGGCGTGCATGCCGAGCGGCTGATGGACGACGTGATCTTTCCGGTGTGCAGCCCCGCGCTGCTGAGCGGCGGGGCGCCGCTCGCGCGGCCCGCGGATCTGGCACGACACACGCTGCTGCAGGTCAGCGGGCTGACCGCCGGCGACTGGCGCGTGTAGCTCGATGCGGCCGGCGTGGCGGGTCCCTTGCCCGGCGGCGCGCATCTGAGCTTCGATCTCGCGCTGCTGGCCGTGCAGGCCGCCGTGGACGGCCACGGCGTGTGCATCGGGCGGCGCGCCTACGTGGAGGACGAGTTGCGGGCGGGGCGGCTGGTGGCACCGTTCGGGGTGACGGCGGCGACCGGGCGCGGCTTCTATCTGGTGTCGCCGGGGGGGCGGCCCGACAGCGAGAAGGTCGCGGCGCTGCGCGGCTGG
This sequence comes from Burkholderia sp., assembly GCA_030151225.1. Taxonomy (GTDB): domain Bacteria; phylum Pseudomonadota; class Gammaproteobacteria; order Burkholderiales; family Burkholderiaceae; genus Burkholderia. The sequence continues at coordinate 6,524 of JASLEG010000285.1, forward strand.
CTACGCGCGGAGGCCGGCGAGCCGCGTTGAGGAGGCACGCCGCTCAGCGCGGCCACACCCCCGACGTACCGCGCCGGTGGCTGTCCACGAGGTGGGTATCCACGATGCCGATCGCCTCCATCAGCGCGAACATCGTGGTGGGCCCCACGAAGCGGAAGCCGTGCTTGCGCAGCGCCTTGCTCAATGCGGCGGATTCGGCCGATTCGGTCGGCACCTCGGCCATCGTGCGCGGCTTGGGCGTGCTCTTCGGGCGGTGCGACCACACGAGTTCGGCCAGGCCGCCGTGCGCGCGCAGCGCGATCGTGGCCGCGGCATTGCCGATGGTGGCGACGATCTTGGCGCGGTTGCGGATGATGCCGGCGTCGGCCAGCAGGCGCTCGACGTCGTGCTCGGTGAAGCGCGCCACCTGCTCGGGATCGAACTGCGCGAAGGCGAGCCGGAACGCCTCGCGCTTGCGCAGGATGATCGCCCACGACAGGCCCGACTGGAAACCTTCCAGGCTGATGCGCTCGAACATGCCGCGCTCGTCGCGCACGGGCATGCCCCATTCGGTGTCGTAGTAGTCGCGCAGCATCGCGTCGCTGACGGCCCAGGGCGGGCGCTTCAGGCCGTCCTCGCAGCGCACCGCGCCGGTGGGCGCGGCATCGCCGGAGGTTGCCGGCTGCGCGGCCTTGAGGGGTTTCCGGGGCTTCGGGGCCTTCTTGGCGGCCGGTTTGGCATCCATGGTTCGGTGTCGGAGTTCGCGGGCTCCGGCAGTATGCCAGCGGGCCGGGCGGCCCGCCTTGCGGTTCGATTGCCGCGGGCCTAGTTCGACTTGACCGTTGCGGGCAGATGCAGGGCATCGTCGAAGATCTGCTTCAGGTTGGCTGCGGCAGTCTTCTCGTCGATCATGTCGGCCGCATAGGCGAGGCAGTTGTAGAACGCTGCCGTGGCGACGTAATGCGACGTCTGGTCGAGGCTCACGATCACGGTGCCGGTGGTGGTCGTGGCTTCCGATGCACCGAGCGAGATCCTGTTGATGCCGAGCGTGCCGCCGGCGGACGTATTGGTGGCATTGGAGATCGCCGCCGGCGAAATGCAGGTGATCACCTGATACGGCGATTCCTGGTTTCCGTTCCTGTTTCTGCGTGCGAACTGGAAGGAAAGATTGTCCTCGGGTTTGGTCAGCAGAATCGTGCCGATGGTCAGGCAGCTTTGAGAATTCTGTTTCCAGCAATCCTTGTTGGTCGGATCCGTTTGAAGTCGGATCGTATTGAATGCGGGCTGAGTCGCCGTTTTATAACTCTGCTCGCGATCATGAAATGCCGAGCAGCCGCACAGCGCGACAATTACAAAGGTGGATAAGGAAATCCCGAGCCATTCTGCCCATTTCATCGTGACCCCCGTCTGCGTTGATGTGTGCCGCCGGATGGCGGTAAGGCGCAGGGTAGGCGTCGAAAATCCGCAATTCAAGACGAGTTTGTGGCCTTGTTTTCGTGTCCCGTATCAAAATGAATTGCAAAGATCAGATCTGAAGAATCAATTGTTTTCATGCGATCGTTTGCAATTGATTTTGTATTTTCCGGGCATTGGAATTGGAAAAACGAATTTCCCGGATTTAAGGAATCTCGATCAACCGACGGGGCGCCCGGATCGATGCGCCCCGCTGCCTCCTCACTGCCGTTCCGGCAGGAACCAGTTCATCAGCAGCGCGCACAGCCCGCCGGTGGCCACACCCGAGGCGAGCACGTTCTTCAGTGCCTGCGGCAGGCTCGCGAGGATCTCGGGCACCTGTGCCACGCCCAGGCCCAGCGCGAGCGACACGGCGATGATCAGCAGCGCGCGGCGGTCCAGCCGCACGCCGGCCAGGATGTTGATGCCCGAGGCGGCCACCGCGCCGAACATCACCATCGCGGCGCCGCCGAGCACCGGCTCCGGCACCGCCTGCAGCACGCCGGCCACCACCGGGAACAGGCCCAGCACCACCAGCATGCCGGCGATCCAGATGCCCACCCGGCGGCTCGCGATGCCGGTGAGCTGGATCACGCCGTTGTTCTGCGCGAACACCGAGCTCGGGAAGGTGTTGAACACGCCGGCCAGCAGCGAGTTCGCGCCGTTCACCAGCACGCCGCCCTTGATGCGGCCCATCCACACCGGCCCCTCCACCGGCTCGCGCGACACCTTGCTGGTGGCCGTCACGTCGCCGATCGCCTCGAGCGAGGTCACCACGTAGATGATCAGCATCGGCACGAACAGCGCCCACGAGAAGCCGAGCCCGAAGTGCAGCGGCGTCGGAATCTGGAACAGCGCGGCCTGATGCGCGCCGCTGAAGTCGAGCCGGCCCATCGCGGCGGCCGCCAGATAGCCCACCGCCAGCGCGATCACCAGCGCGGTGCTGCGCACCCACACCAGGGGCACGCGGTTCAGCACGACGATGGTGCCGAGCACGAGGCAGGACAGCGTGAGGTTCTGCACGCTCGCGAAGCTGCCGTTGGCCATCGCGCCGTAGCCGCCGCCCATGCTCACGAGGCCCACCTTGATCAGCGTCAGGCCGATCAGCAGCACCACGATGCCGGTCACGAGCGGCGTGATCAGCCGCTTGATGAACGGCAGGATGCGCGACACGGCCATCTCCACGAACGAGCCCGCGATCACCACGCCGAAGATCGCGGCCATCACGGCTTCCACCGGCGTGCCCTGCCTGACCATCAGCGAGCCGCCCGCGATCAGCGGCCCCACGAAGTTGAAGCTGGTGCCCTGCACGATCAGCAGCCCCGCGCCGAGCGGGCCGAAGCGGCGGCATTGCAGGAAGGTGGCGATGCCCGAGATCACGAGCGACATCGACACGATCAGCGTGGTGTCGCGCGTGGGCACGTTCAGCGCCTGGCAGATCAGCAGCCCCGGCGTGACGATCGGCACGAGGATCGCGAGCAGGTGCTGCAGCGCGGCCACGAAGGCCACCGCGGGCGAGGGGCGATCGTCGGGGCCGTAGACGAGGTCGTGGGCGGGTTCGGCGCGCTCGGCGTCGTGAGGGGCGGTGTGCATCGCTGGGTGGGCCGCTCGGCAGTGGGAAGGTGCCGAATTCTAACGGCTCGGCCCCTGCGCCGAAAATCCCGGCCCGCCCCGGAATCAGTCGTCCGACTCGCGATGCGGCTTCAGATGGTCGGGCAGCATCAGCAGCAGCGCGTCGAGGCTCACGATGCCGTGCAGCGGCTGGCCCGGCTGCGTCATGTCGACCGTCTTGCCGAGCGTGCGACGCACGAAGGCAGCTTCCGACGGCGGCAGCCTGGACGCTTGCTGCGTCACCTGGTTCATCACCGGCTGCCACTGATGCGGCGGCAGGTCCGCCATCATGTTCGGCAACCAGCCGGCCATCAGGTCGAGCGTGCGGGCGGTGTCGCGCATCGAGCGCGCCTCCGGCGGCACGTGCGCGAGGTGCGTCATCACCGCGTTCATGTTGGCCAGGCCGTCCTGCTTGGTGGCGGCGCTGTCGGCGCTCGGGTGGAACGCGTGCTCCGCGAGGCCGCCGATCACCTGCATGCGGTGTTCGGGCGGCAGCAGCGGAATCTGGTCGCTGATCGCGCGGAACGCGGCCTGGTGGGCGCTGCGCGAATCGACGCGCGACAGCAGCTTGGCCATGTTGCCGAGCAGCACGCCGCGCAGCTCCACCGGCATCACGTGGCGTGCGGCTCCGATGATGGCCTGGGCGTCGCGGCCCGACAGGCTGCCGGGCTGCATCGACGCGATCGTCTGGCTCAGCGCGTCGATGGCCTTGGCGGTGACGGGAGGCCGATCCGGCTCGTGCAGCTCGGGGATGCTGACGCGGCCCGCGTTCGCGTCACTGAGCGGGCGTGCGCCGAGCAGCTGCAGCAGGTTGTGGACCTGGCTGGCCCCGCCGTGTTCGCCGCTCTCCGCCGCGCCCAGCAGCTGGCTGGCCCAGTGATCCGAGTTGTCCGGCGGGTGGGTCGGGAATTCGCCGTCCGCCGCCATGGCAGCGGCTTCCGCCGCGGCGGTGGCCGTGGCGGAGGGGGTGGACGGCGGCGCGGCGCTCTGCTCGGCCGACGCGGTGGCTTGCGGCGCCGGCGGCCGCGCGGGCAGCGGCGGCGGCGTGTCGGACGCAACCGTGGGCCGCGTGGCGGTCGGGACCGGTGGCGGCGTGCCCGGCGAGGTCGTGGGGCGCGTGGCCATCGGGATCGGTGGCGGCGTGCCCGGCGAGGTGTTGGGGCGCGTGGCGGTCGGGATCGGCGGTGGCGTGCCCGGCGAGGTCGTGGGACGCGTGGCGATCGGCACCATCGGCGGCGAGCGTTGCGGCCGTTGCGGAATCGGCGGCGGGCTGGCCTGCGTGGAGGTCGGTGGCGTCTGGGCCTGGGCCGGCGCCGTGTTCGATTGCGCCTGCGAGGCGGTGGGGCGCTCCGGCAGCGGCGGCGGTTTGGCTTCGTCGCCGTCTGCCTGGGCACCGAGCAGCGCGGCCATCTGCGACGACATCGGCGCCGAATGGGCGCCGTCCGATACCGACGACGATTCCCCGCGCGCGCGACCGTGGCCGTTCGCCTTCGCGTCGCCCGAGGGCTTGGCGCGCGACTGGCGCCGAATCGCGCCGAGCCGATGCAGCGCCCCGGAACCGGTCGACTGCTGGGTAGCCGTGCCGGAAGGCGGCGGCTTCGGCGCCTCGGTGGCGTGTCCGCCCCCCGGCCCGGTCGTCGTGGACGTCCGGTCGGTCCGGGTCAGACTGCTGAGCGAGGAAGACGGCGGCATTCGGCTGGATTCCGGAAAAGGGGCGGTGCCACGCCGCGCGGCCGGGTCGATCGGCAGCGTGCGGCAGGGGCAGGTTGGGTTATGCAACATGTGTAACCCGGCGCGGTGGGCAGAGCGTGAAGAAAGCCGAACCGCGAGCGCGAAACACGAAGTTTCACGGCTTGCGTCCGAACGCTTCGCGCAGCGCCCGTTTCGACCGCTCGAGCGTGGTGCGACGCGACTTGGGCAGATTGCGTCCCGCGCGATTCATGTAGAAGTTCAGCATCGACATCGCCGACTGGAACGGCGAGGCCTTGCGGCGACGGCTGTGTTCGGCCGAGCGCTTCAGCGACGCCGCGATGCGGGCGGGATCGTCGGATTTGAAAAGATCGGACTCGACGTCGAGCGCGTCACTGTGCCGTGTGACGTCGGCCGACCAGCGCCGGCTCGTCTGCTCGTGGGCATGCGGGTGGGTTGCGCGGCCACGGCCCGGGCGGCGCGTGGCGCGCTTGCCGGTTGCCTGGGGGGAAGGTGAGCGGGATCGTTTCATCGAACTGCCTCCTGTCGGCGGATTGACGTGTGCGTTCTCGCGCAAGGCACGTGCCGGCGGCAGCCCCGGCAGCCCCTGCGCGATCGCGGGATGTGCGTGCGCTACTTGTGCCGGTCGACCTCCGCACTTGTAAAAAACACCTGATCGGTGCTGCACCGCGCCATCCCGTGGTCGGCTCCAACCGGTCACACAAGGTCTGCGGGAAACGGGCCCGTTCCTTGCTTGCCTCGCCCCGTTGCTGCCCTGCGCACGGTCGTGCGGGGCCATTCCGCTCTGGAGCGCCGTGCGATGTCAGAAGTCATCACGTTGTCCCTGTTCCCCCCAGCGCCCGGTCGGGCACCGTCCCGATCGGCGCCGTCGCCGCGCGTGCGTGCCCGCGACTGGCTCGACCGAGCGATGGCACGACGCTCGGCGGCCCCGCATTCGGACGACGGCAGCCGCGACTTCGGGCAGGATGCTCCCGTCGCCGCGGACCGTCCGCGCGACGCAGCGGACGACGTCGACAACGGCGGGGGCCGGCACGATCGCTCGCACGACGACGGCCGCGATCGCGACGACGACCCCGACCGTGGCAAGGAGCACGATGACGGTAACGGCCGCGACGGCAACGGTGGCAACGACGGCAAGGACGGCAAGCGCAAGCGCCCCGGCAAGAAGCCGCTGATCATCCTCGCGATCGTGGTGCTGGTGCTGCTGATCGGCGCGTTCGTCTGGTGGTTCCTCACGCGCAACGAGGTCGGCACCGACGACGCCTACACCGACGGCAACGCGATCGCCATCGCGCCGCACGTGTCCGGCTACGTGACGCGCCTGAACGTGGACGACAACCGCTTCGTGCATCGCGGCGACCTGCTCGTGCAGATCGACCCGCGCGACTATCAGGCCCAGCTCGATTCGGCCAACGCGCAGCTCGGGCTCGCGAACGCCCAGCTCGACGCGGCGCGCGTGCAGCTCGACATCGCGCGCGTGCAGTACCCGGCGCAATACGCGCAGGCGCGCGCGCAGATCGAATCGGCGGACGCGGCCTACAGGCAGGCGCTGGCCGCGCAGCAGCGCCAGCACGCGGTGGACGAACGCGCCACCTCGAAGCAGCAGGTCGACGCGGCCGACGCGCAGCGCGCGAGCGCCGACGCGAACGTGGCGATGGCGCGCGCGCAGGCACGTACCGCGGCGCTCGTGCCGCAGCAGCTGCGCCAGGTGGAGAGCACCATCGAGGAGCGCCGCCAGCAGGTGCTGCAGGCCCGGGCGCAGCGCGATCAGGCCGCGCTGAACCTGTCCTACTGCGAGATCCGCGCGCCGTCCGACGGCTGGGTCACGCGTCGCAACGTGCAGCTCGGCTCCTTCCTGCAGACCGGCACCTCGCTATTCTCGATCGTGAGCCCGAACATCTGGATCACCGCGAACTTCAAGGAATCGCAGCTCGAGCGCATGCGCATTGGCGACAAGGTGGACGTGAGCGTCGACGCCTATCCGAGCCTGACGCTGCACGGTCACGTGGACAGCGTGCAGCTCGGCAGCGGCTCGCGCTTCTCGGCGT
>JASLEG010000102.1 GCA_030151225.1 Burkholderia sp.
GCGCCGGCCGGCCGCGCGCGCGCCGGGGCTGCTGCTCGGCGCGCTGCTCGCGGTGTCGATCTCGCTGCAGCAGATCGGCCTGCAGTACACGAAGGTCGCCAATGCCGGCTTCATCAGCTCGCTCTACGTGGTGCTGGTGCCGCTGATCGGCGTGGCGCTGCGCCATCGCGCAGGCTTCGGCACCTGGCTCGGCGCGACGCTCGCCGCGATCGGCCTGTATTTCCTCAGCGTCGACGCGCATTTCTCGGTGATGCTCGGCGATGGCTTCCAGCTGGCCGGCGCGGTGATCATCGCCGTGCACGTGATCGCGGTCGGGCACTTCGCGCGCCGCCGCGATCCGCTCGTGCTCGCGTTCCAGCAGTTCCTCGTGTGCGGGCTGCTGTGCGGCTCGGTCGGCCTCGGCATGGAGAGGCTCGACGCTGCCACGCTCGGGCGCGCGCTGCCCACGCTGCTGTACGGCGGCGTGCTGTCGGTGGGCGTGGCCTACACGCTGCAGGTGGTCGCGCAGCGCAAGGCGGCGCCGGCGCACGCGGCGGTGATCTTCAGCATGGAGGGCGTGTTCGCCGCGCTGGCCGGCTGGGCCGTGCTCGGCGAAACGCCGAGCACGCGCGCGCTGTTCGGCGGCGCGCTGATGCTGGCCGGGCTGCTCGCCTGCCAGTTGCTGCCGAATCGCGCGGCCGCGCGCGACGCCGCCGGCGAACTGCCGGCCTGACACGCCGATCCGATCCCGATGACGGATCGATAGGCGCCGATCGATTCGCGTTGGCGATCGTTTGCGTGCGGCGCGTGCGCGACGCGCGCGAATCCGGTCCCTATAATGACGATTCGATCCACCTCAAGACGTCCCTCGTGAGCCTTCCCGACGCCGACCTGCCCACAGCCCTGCTGCGCGAACGCGCGGCCCGCTACGCCGCCGAAGCCGCGCTGTTCTCGCGCGACCAGGCCCTCTCGGTCGCCTCCCACGACCTGCGCAGCCCGCTCAACGCGATGCACAGCTGGGGCTACGTGCTCGAGCGCCAGCTCCCGGCCGGCGATGCCTCGCTGCAGCGCGCGCTGGCGGGCATCCGCACCGGCATCGAGCAGCAGACCAGACTGATCGAATCGGCGCTCGACGCGCCGCGCGCCGACACGCGCGCGCTGGCGATCTCGCCTACCGGCGTGTCGCTCGGCGAGCTGATCGAGCAGAGCGTGGCACTGGCACGCGTGGCGCTCGGCGACGCGCGCGGCGTGAACGTCGCCAGCGACGCCGATTCGGCACGCGACGCGATGCTGGTGGCCGATCCGGAACGGCTCGCGCAGGCGCTCTGGACCATGACGGTGTTCGCGATCGAGGCCGGCGCGGCCGGCGCCCCGGTCACGCTCGCCTGCGATGCGCTGCGCTCACCCGACAGCGTGTGCCTCGAGGCGGTGTTCACGGCCGATCCTGCAGCGATCGTCGATCCGGCCCTGCCGCACGCGCTCGACCCCGGCGCGCGCCGCGAGGCGCCACTCGAGCGCGACGGCCGCCGCCCGCCCTGGGCGATCGCGCTGTGCCAGCGCGTGGCGCTCGCGCACGGCGGCAGCTTCACCCCGCCCGAACTCGTGGCCGGCGCCACGGCGCGCGTCACGATCGTGCTGCCGCGCAAGGCCGCGGCGTGAAACCGATGCCGGCGCGCGAATTTTCCGGCCGCGGAAAATTTACGTTCGCCTTTCCGCCTCTATACTGACGCGTCGTTCATTCCCGGAGTCGTTTCGTTGATACAGATCATCGCGCTGATCGGCGCGTTGTTTTTGGTGGCCCTGAACGGGTTCTTCGTGGCCGCCGAATTCGGTCTCGTCAAGCTGCGCGCCACGCGCGTGAAGACGCTGGCCCGTCAGTACGGCCTTCGCGGCCGCATCCTGCGCGTGGTGCACGCGCGCCTCGACGCCTATCTTTCCGCCTGCCAGCTCGGCATCACGCTGGCCTCGCTCGGCCTCGGCTGGATCGGCGAGCCGGCCTTCGCCGAACTGCTCGCGCCGGTGCTGGCCGCGCTCGGCATCCACTCGGCCGAGCTGATTCACGCGATCTCGCTGGTGTTCGCGTTCTCGGTGATCTCGTTCCTGCACATCGTGGTCGGTGAACTCGCGCCGAAATCGATGGCGATCCGCCAGCCCGAACAGGTGGGCCTGTGGCTCGCGCTGCCGCTCTACGCGTTCTACTGGGCGATGTATCCGGCGATCTGGGTGCTCAATTCGAGCGCCAACGCCGTGCTGCGCATCGTGGGCCTCAGCGCCGACCACGGCGGCGATTCGCACTATTCGACCGACGAGCTGAAGCTGATCCTGCGCAGCCGCCGCAACGCGGCCGGCGCGTCGAAGACACCGGTGGCCACCTACAGCAACGACGAGTGGAACACGCTCGCGCATTCGCTCGACTTCTCGTCGATGACGGTGTCGGACCTGATGCGCCCGGCCGGCGAGATGATCGGCCTGCGCCGCGACCGGTCGCTGCTCGACAACATGGAAGTGGTGGCGCGCCATCGCTTCAGCCGCTATCCGCTGTTCACCGACGCGTCGCGCGAACAGGTGTCGGGGCTGATCCACCTGAAGGACCTGCTGCTCGCGCGCCACGCCGGCGCGGCGCTCGAGGACCTGTCCGACTACGTGCGTCCGGTGCAGTACGTGCAGCCCGACATGCCCGCGCTCGAGCTGTTCCGGCGCTTCCGCAAGGGCGCGCCGCACTTCGCGCTGGTCGGCAACAAGCACGAGAAGCCGATCGGCTTCCTCACGCTCGACAACCTGCTCGGCGCGCTGGTGGGCCAGATCCACGACGAATTCCGCCAGGGCGACGCGGACTGGTCGCGCCTCGACGACGGCACGCTGATGGGCAAGGGCAGCCTGCCCGTGGTATCGCTCGAGCAGGCGCTCGGCATCGACATCGACGAAGGCCGCGCCGAATCGGTGGGCGGCCTCGTGATCCAGGCGCTCGGCGATCTGCCGAGCGAGGGCCAGCGCGTGGCGTTCGACCGCTTCGACGTGGTGGTCAAGAAGATGAACGGCCCGCGCATCGTGCTGGTGCGCGTCTATCCGAAGCGCGAGAAGGAAGCGGACGAATGACGCGTGCGCCCCCACCGGGCACGCAGTCTCAAACGCGTTCGGGCTGCATGTCCGTGGCGATCCAGTCGAGCACCGAGGTGTGCTTCGGCTGCCAGCCCAGCAGCCGTCCGGCGCGCTCGCCGCGCACCCGGCTGTTCGAGCCCAGCCCGTAGTTCGCCATCTCGTAGCCCCATTCCGACTCGGCATCGGCGAGCGGCCAGTCCTCGGCCGCGCCGAGCCCCATCGCCTTCGCGATCGCGGCCGACATGTCGCGGAACGCCGCCTCGCCGCTCTCCACGAAGTAGAACGTGCCTTCGGCCGGCGTGCGCGCGAGCGCGAGGCGATAGAGCGCCACCACGTCGTCGATGTGCACGTTCGACCAGACGTTGCGGCCCGGACCGACGTGACGGACCACGCCGCTCTTGCGCGCCTGACGAATCAGCCGCGGCAGCTGCACGCTCTCGCGCGGCAGGCCGAGCCCGTGACCGTAGATCAGCGTATTGCACAGCACCGCCGGGCGAATGCCGTGCGCGGCCGCGCCGAGCACCAGCGTGTCGATCGCGACGCGCGCGGCCTTGTCGGCGGTCGGCTCGGGCAGCGCATCCTCGTGATAGATCCGCTCGCTGCCCTCGCCGCCCGATGCATCGCCGACGATGCTCGAGCCGCTCGTGTGCAGGAGCACCTTGCCCGAGCCGCGCAGGCCCTCGATCAGCGCCTCCACCGCGCCGCGATGGTCGCTGTCGGCCGCGTTGATCACCGCGTCGGCCGCCTGCGCCTCGTGCGCCAGCAGCGCCGCATCGTCGAGCGAACCGAGCCGCGGCTCGACGCCGATCGCGCGCAGTTCCTCGGCCTGCGCCTCGCGCCGCACCAGCCCCACCACCTGATGGCCGTCGGCCGCGAGCCCCGCCGCGATCGACCCGCCGATGAAACCGCCCGCACCCGTGACGAAGATCTTCATGTCCGAACTCCTTCAAACGATTCGTGGAATGGCAGCCAGTGTGGCCGCGTTCGGGCCGTGCAAAAACCGTGTTAGGCTCAAGTCATTCTTGAATTCTGATCAACAATGAAGCCATGAAGACCTCGACCGAGGAATTGCAGACATTCGTCGCGATCATCGACAGCGGCTCGATCACGGCGGCGGCCGAGCAGCTCGGGCAGACGGTGTCGGGCGTGAGCCGCGCGCTGAACCGGCTCGAGCGCAAGCTCGGCGTCACGCTGCTGCGCCGAACCACGCGCAGCTCGCAGCTGACCGACGAGGGCGAGCTGCTGCTCACGCGCGCGCGCGACATCCTGCAATCGGTGGAGGAAGCGGAGACGGCCGTGTCGCTGGGCCGCGTGAAGCCCGCCGGGCGCCTGCGCGTGGACGCGGCCACGCCGTTCATGCTGCACGCGATCGTGCCGCACCTGCCGGCCTTCACGGCGCGCTATCCCGACATCCAGCTCGAACTGAGCAACAACGAACGTTTCGTCGACCTGATCGAACAGCGCATCGACATCGCGATCCGGATCGGCACGCTGCCCGATTCCACGCTGCATGCGCGCGCGCTCGGCGCGTGCCCGCTGCACATCCTCGCGAGCCCGGCCTATCTGGCCGAGCATGGCACGCCGCGCAGCGTGGCCGATCTCGCGCGACACCGGCTGCTCGGCTTCAGCGACATCGAGACGCTGAACCGCTGGCCGCTGCGCCGGCGCGGCGGCAACGGCAGCGAAACCGGCAACGGCGACGGCGTGACGATCGAGCCGGCCCACACCGCGTCGAGCGGCGAGACGCTGCGCCATCTCGGGCTCGCCGGGCTCGGCATCGTATGCCTGTCCGATTTCATGAGCGCGGCAGACATCGCCGAGGGCCGGCTCGTGCCGGTGCTCGTCGATCAGATGACGGGCTATCGCCAGCCGATCAGCGCCGTGTACTACCGGCACGCGGCGCTGACGGGACGCGTGCAGGGCTTCCTCGATTTCCTGAGCCAGCACGTGAGGTTCTGAGGCGATGCTGCCGCGCTGCTACCTGATCACGCCCGAGCCGGCCTCGAACGCCGCTGCCGACGTCGACGCATTCGTGGCGCGGCTCGACGCCGCGTTCGCGGCCGGCATCGCGCTCGTGCAGTTGCGCGTGAAGTCCTTCGATGGGCCCGCGTACGAAGCGCTCGCCACGCGCGTCGCGCGCCACGCGCATGCAGCGGGAGCACGCGTGATCTGCAACGGCGCGCCGACCGACGATGCTGTGCTCGCGCTCGGTGCCGACGGTGTGCATCTGGGCCAGGCCGCGCTGATGGCGGCCACGCGGCGCACGTTGCCCGTCGGCGTGCTGCTGTCGGCGGCCTGCCACGATCGCGCCTCGCTGCTGAAGGCACAAGCGCTGGGCGCCGATCTGGTCACGCTGTCGCCGGTGAAGCCCACGCTCACGCATCCGGGCGCGCCCGCGCTGGGCTGGGCGCGCTTCGCCGAACTGGCCGCGGGAATCGACGTGTCGATCTATGCGCTCGGCGGCATGACACGCGACGATCTGGACGAAGCGCGTGCACACGGCGCGCACGGCATCGCCGCGATCCGCGGCTTCGGTGTGTTCTGAGCACACCGCCCGCTTCGATACGCGCCCGCAAAAACAAAGGGCCGGCGGCACCTTCGGTGCGCCGGCCCTTCGCGTTGCATCGATCCAGATGGCTCGAACCGCGAACTCAGGCTTCGTACGCGTACACGTCCGACTCCGGATACACGCGCGTGTCGTGCGTCAGCGCGTAGCCGTTCACGTCGCCGGTCAGCCAGGCCACCAGCGCGAACGGCGGCAGCTCGCCGCCGCGCACGCGATCGCGCGCGCGCGGCGGGGTTTCGAACACGATCGTGCCGCCAGGCGCGTCGAATGCGAGCGGCTGCGGCGACAGGTTCAGCGCGAGGCTCAGCGTCTCGCCGTCGCCGAGCTGCCACACGGCCACCAGCGCGTCGGCCTCGGTACCGTCGGCGAGCCGCAGCAGGTCGGCCGACAGCGGCCGCGCATCGGCCAGACGCGGCGCGATCAGCCTGGCGCGCACGGCCAGCGCCGACTGCACGAATCGTTCGCTCGCCTCATCGGGCGCGGCCTCCGCGAACACCAGCGGAATCTGCGGCGTGAGCAGGGACAGCGCGAGCGCGGCGAGCCCCGCGTCGTGGGTGGCTTCGGACGGCCGCACCACGCCGTCGGACAGCACCAGCGCCGACATCGGCAGCGCGGGCTCGCTCGCGCCGCGCTCGTCGCCGCCGCGCCGATAGGCCGAGCCGCCGGCCGTCAGGGCGCGGGCCAGGGTGTGGATCGTCTGGCGCGTCGAGATCGCCTCGCGATACGGGTGCGCGGCGCGGCCCGTGAGCCGGTGCAGCGCGCGCTCGCCCGATTCGTTCCACTGCGCGTCGAAATGCGTGTCGGCCAGATGCGAGGGATGACGCGTGCTGCCGAGCACGAAGTGCACGAGCCGGTCGTTCGACACGGCCGCGCGGGCGCGATCCGCGATCTCGCAGAGGCCGGCGTTGCTGATGCGGTCGGCCTCGCGCAGGCGCAGCCCGTCGGCGCGATATTCCTCGATCCAGTACAGCGCGTTCTCGCAGAAGAAATCGCACACCTCGGGGTGTTCGAGCGCGAGCGACGCGTGCTGCGGATCGTCGCGCAGCTGGAAGAACGGCGCGGCGTAGCGGTGCAGCGCCTCGCTGCCGCGGCCGAAGCGCGCGTAGTCGAGGTCGAGCAGCACCGCGAGGCCGAGGCCGTGTGCCTCGTCGATCAGCGCCTTCAGCGCGTTCGCGCCGCCGTGCGCGGCCACCGGCGCGAACGGCAGGCTGTCGTGCAGCGTATCGGGCGAGGCCAGCAATTCGAGCGCCGTGACGCCGAGCCGCGCGATCTGCGGCAGGCGCTGTCGCACTGCGTCGTAGCCGCCCACCGCGCCGGGCTGGATCGCGTAGAACACCATCTCTTCCCAGGCACGACCGCGCCAGAAGGTGTTGCGCCATTCGAATTCGCGCGGATCGATCACCTCGCTCGCGGCGTCGACGCCATCGGGCTGCGAGCGCGAGGCGGGATCGGGAATCACGAGCAGGTCGTCGAGGCGGTAGCGATAGCGCGTGCCGGGACCGCATTCGGCGAAGGCCTCGAACCAGCCGTTGCCGGCCGGTGCCATGTCGATGGCCGGCTCGGCCGTGCCGTCGATGCCGAATTCGAGGCGCACCTCGGCGGCGACGGGCGCCCAGAGGCGGAAGTGGGTGCGCAGCGTGGCTGCGGTGGCGCTGCAGGGTTGCGCGCCGAACGGCAGGCAATGCGTGTAGCGATGCGCGTAAGGGTCGTGCGGACAGTCGGACATGTGATGCGCTCCTGTGGATGCGGAGGCATGACCGGCACCTGCAAGCAACGTGCCGGGGCGGTGAGTGGATCAGTATGCGCGCAATCATCAGGGAAAGCGAGCATGCCAATTTTCTTTATTTAATGCGTATCGACCCTTGCGCACGCGTCGAGGCACGGAATTCGCTACATGGCATGCGATGCATGGCAGGCAGGCACGGTCGAAGCCCCGTGCCGTGCGAGTGCGCGCGAAATCGCCGCGATTTCGCCGGTTTTCGCGATCGGAAGGATGACCTACGAATCATGCATCGATCATGCAGAATCACGCACGATGCGATTTCTGCATGCGGATTCACGTGCTCGCGGCGCGCTCGGGCTGCATGAGCTGGAACACGTTGCCTTCGGGATCCACACCGTCGCAGAGCCGATAGGGGAAGCCGGCGAAGCGCTTGATCTCGCGCATCGCGATGCCGTCGCGAACGAGCGCCTCGCGGCGCGCCTCGAGATCGTCGTCGATGCGGAACACGAACTTCGCGTTCGATCCCGCGCCGGTCTGCCCGGCCGACGCGGCGCGATGCGCCGGGCCCACGCGATGCAGCGCCAGCTCCACCCCGCCCGCATCGAGCACGACCCATTCGCCGTCGATGTCCTCGCGCAGCGCCAGCCCGAAGTGCGTTTGGTAGAAAACCTTCAACCGGCGCACGTCGTGCGTGTATAGAATCACCCGGGTCATCGGCAGCGCAGCCTGCATGGTTCGTCCTTCGTGTTCGTCGTCGTGAGACGCGATGACGATCGCCGGCCATCGCGCAAGGTTTCGCCTCGATGCACGCCCCGCCCCTTCCACCCGACAGGCTCATGCTGACCGTCCACCATCTGAACAACTCGCGCTCGCAGCGCGTGCTCTGGCTGCTCGAGGAACTCGGCGTGCCGTACGAACTGAAGCGCTACGAACGCGACCCGCGCACGATGCTCGCGCCGCCCGAACTGCGCGCCGTGCATCCGCTCGGCAAGTCGCCCGTGATCACCGACGACGGCCACACGATCGCCGAGTCGGGCGCGATCATCGAGTATCTGCTCGAGCGCTACGGCGCAGGCCGCTTCGCCCCGCCGCCGGGCACCGACCTGCGCCTGCGCTACACGTACTGGCTGCATTACGCGGAAGGCTCGGCCATGCCGCCGCTGCTGCTCAAGCTGGTCGCGCAGCGCATCGCGCAGGCGCCGATGCCGTTCTTCGCGAAGCCGATCGCGCGCAGGATCGCGGCCACGCTGCAGTCGAGCTTCGTCGATCCGCAACTGAAGCTGCACCTGGGCTACATCGAGCAGTCGCTGAGCGAGACGGGCTGGTTCGTCGGCGACGCGTTCACGGCCGCCGACGTGCAGATGAGCTTCCCGCTCGAGGCCGCGGCCTCGCGCGCGGGCACCGTCGATCGCCTGCCGGCGATCCGCGGCTTCCTCGAACGTATCCACGCGCGGCCCGCGTACCAGCGCGCGCTCGAGCGCGGCGGCCCGTACGAGATGGTGCGCTAGTTGCCGAGCAGCCCCGCCGCCACGTTGATCGACAGCCCGAGCACGGCCATGTTGAAGTAGAACGACAGGATCGATTGCGCGAGGCCCGCGCGCCGGATCGAGCGGTTGTTCAGCGTGACGTCGGACGTCTGCGAGGCCACCGCGATCGTGAACGAGAAATACAGGAAGTCCCAGTAATCGGGCTCCACGTCGCGCTCGGGGAACTGCAGCGCGCGCGCCTTCGGCGGCGACTGGTAGTAGAGCCGCGCGTAATGCAGCGTGAAGATGGTGGGAATCAGGAACCACGCGCCGAACAGCGTCGCGCCCGTCACCGCATAGTGCCCGAGCCCGGCGCGCAGGCCCACGCTCTTCGCGCTGGCCAGCTCCACCGCGATCGCGGCCACGCTCGCCACCGTGGCGAGACAGACGATGGCGAGCACCGCGGTGGCGCTCTCGTCCTCGCGCATCGCGATCTCGCGCACCTTGTCGTGATGGGCGCGCATCATCTGCCACCACATCAGCGCCAGATACAGCCACACGGCGATATCCCAGCCGGTCAGCACGCGCGCGAACACGTGCGTGACGGGCAGGCAGGCGGCGATCGCCATGCCGATCACCAGCGCGATCCACATGCGCGGGCGATTGCGCACCAGGGTCGGGACGTAACTCATCGATACCTCGACAGATTGGAGAAAGGGAAGCGGCGTTCAGCCGACCTGGTTCAGTTCGAACACGACGTCGATCGCCGTGCCGTTCCAGTTGTATTCGAGATAGGCAGCGTGATGGCAATCGCGCAGCATCGTGGTGCGGAACGCGGCCAGGCATTCGCCGCCACGATCGCGCACCGACGGATAGGCGAGCCCCGCGAAGCCGGCGCCGCGCACCATGCGACCGAAGGCCTGGCCGGCCGAATAGTCGCCCGCGTCGAGCAGCGCGGGATCGCGCTCGCGCCAGCCGCGCAGGTCGGCCACCTCGCCGTGCGCGGCCACGGTGTAGAGCCGCATCTGCTGGCGCAGCGGCTTTTCCCGGGTGGCAGCGAGGAACAGGCCGGTGTGATGGCGTGTCTCGGCGATCGCGGTCTGGCGCGTGCGCGCGCAGTAGAACACGCCGTAGCTGCCGTCGGAGAAGCGGCTGCCCTGTGGATTCAGGTGCGTGAAGGCGGCCATGATCGGGCCGTAGCCGGGACCGAAGCGGCGCTCGGCGGGCGACACCAGATCGAGCTGGCCGACCTCGGCGCGCACGCGGTCGTTGGTCATCGACTCGAGCGCGTAGAGCGCCTCGAAATCGTCGGGCGTGGCCACGCGGTCGAACAGGTTGATGGCGGGAAAGCGGGTGGGAATGACGCGGTAGGCGGGCGTCCAGTCGAGCGTCGAGACCGGCCAGCGGATGGACAGATCGGCTGAATTCACGCCCAGCCCCCCCGCACCGCGTCGAGATACTGGCGCACCGCCACGAGATCGCTGACGTTGCCGGCCAGCATGCGGTCGAGCGCGCGGCGGCCGTTGAAGGGCGTGGCCTCGTTGTTGCGCTTGACCCAGCCGTCGGCCGCCTCGGGCGGCAGCAGGATCTGCAGCGCCTTGTAGATGCCGAGCACCAGCGACAGGCGCTCGAGCGTGTCGCGCGCGAGGCGCGCCGTCTGCGGCGAGGCCTTCCACTTGAAGAAGGTCGAGCGGCCCGGCGAGCCGAGCAGCACGATCTGCTCGTCGCTCGACAGGTCCCAGTCGTTCGCGATGTTGAAGAACGCGCGCAGGCCGGCGGCGGACATCTGCGCGGCGGTGACGTCGGAGGCCGCCGGCGGATGCGGCAGCGGGGTCGGGGCGGGTCGAGACATGGCCGTTAGTCTCAAAGTGAATTGACTAACAAGATTAGTCCATTTTCGGATGAATGCAAGGGCCGGATGCCCGATGATTCGCATCGTCGGCCGGGCGAGCGCGTCGCGCGGCGCGGGATGGCCCGACCGGCGCGGGAAAGCCGCCCGATCGACGGCAACTTACGGTTCGGGCCGACCTCATCGATCCCTTCAGGCCGATGCGGCGAAATGTCGGACGAATCCGGGCGCCGCACATGAAAAAGGGCGGCGACGCCCGATGCGTCGCCGCCCTGCCCTCCGCCGGGTGTTCGCGCGTGGTCGATCAGACCGGCCCGAGCCGGCGCCGCGCAGCCGATACCGGCGGCGCCACGCGTTCGCTCGTGCGCGCGGTGTTGGCTTCCACCAGCCCCGACATCATCGCCAGATGGCGGCGATTGTCGTGATCCCACGGATGGAAGCCGGGCCGGAAGAAGCTGAGCCATTCGCGCGCGATGCGCGGAAACACGCCGTGGCGCGGCCCGTAGAGGAAGCGGATCATGCGCCCCATGCCGCGGATGCGCTCGCCGGCGTGGCGATCGGCGCGGATCAGCCGCGTGTGGATCAGGAACACGACGGGCCAGAACGTGAGCGTGGTCATCAGGAAGGTGCCGACGCGCAGCAGATAGCGCTTCGCGCCCGGCTCCATCACCGCGTTCCACACGTCGAACGACACCGCCTTGTGCTCGGTTTCCTCGAGCGCGTGCCAGACCCACATCTGCCGGTAGCCGTCCTCGGCGCCGTCGAGCCGCGACGGATCGTCGAGCAGCAGGCCGGCCAGCATCGCCGTGTAGTGCTCGGCGGCCACCGTGTGCGCGAGCTGCAGCGAAGCCGGCATCACCCGCTTCATCCAGCCGAGCACCGCCCACACGCGGCGGTCCAGCTTGCGCGCCGGCAGCCGATTCGCCTGCAGCGCCTCGTTGTACTCGATGTGCTCGCGCGTGTGCATCGCCTCCTGCCCGATGAAGCCGAGCACCTGCTGCCTGAGCACCGGATCGTCGATGCGGTCGCGGTAATTGCGCACCGAATCCATGAAGAAGCGCTCGCCGGCCGGGAACAGCAGCGACAGCGCGTTGAAGAAGTGCGTGACCACCATGCCCTGGCCGTGCCAGTTCGTGGCGCGCTCGACCGGCAGCGCGAAATGCAGGTCCCGGCGCACGGGCATGATGTCGGCCGCGACGGCGGCAGCAGACGGATGGGACATCGAAACGCTCCTTGCTCGATGCGCGGGGCGACCCGGAGACGGGGCCGGAACCTGTCGCATACCGAATGATTACATTGAACGATGTAAAGATAAGGGCATTCGTGGGTGGCGCGCAAGTTCGGCGCTAGTGCCGCGCTTCCAAACGCAGCGCGGCGGCTCGGGCAAATGTCGCGGGGCGGGGCAGGCTCGGGACGCGCCGACCGCCGACCGCGCTCAGGCCACCACGGCGGCCATCTCGCCGGCCTCGTGCGTCGCGGGCGGCACGAAGATGTAGCCGCGCCCGCGCATCGTCTGGATGTGGCGCGGCCGGTCGCGATCGTCCTCGATCAGCGCGCGCAGGCGGAACACCAGCACATCGAGGCCGCGCTCGGAGCGCGATTCGTCGCCCACCTGCAGCAGTTGCAGCAGCGTGGCGCGCGACAGCACCTGCAGCGGATGGTTGACGAAGGCCTTCAGCAGCGCGAATTCGCTCGGCCGCAGGCCGAGGTCGCGGCCGCGCTTCCTCGCGCGGCGCGCGGCGAAGTCGATCTCGATGTCGCCCAGCGTGCGCGCGCGCGGCGCCTGCACGAGGGTGGTCGCCGGCCCGACCGGGCGATACAGGATGGTGCGGATGCGTGTGGACAGTTCGAGCAGGTTCAGCGGCTCCTCGAGGAAATCGTCGGCACCGAACTCGAGCGCGAGCACCTTGTCGCTGACGTCGGGCTCGTCGCCGATCAGCACCACCGGCATCTCGTAGCCGGCCGCGCGCAGCTGGCGCAGCGAGTTGTAGGTGTCGGGATAGCCGGCGCCGGCGCGCATCACGATCGCCGACGGGCGTTCGCGCTCGACGCGCTCCACGAGCGTGGCGGACGAATACCAGACGGACATGTCCATCCGGTGCTTGCTGAAATGCGTGCGCAGGGCGTCGCGCACGGCTTCGTTCGGTTCGATGACGAGGACGTTGAGGCTCATTGACATTCCGCTAGGTGGGCGTCGGTCCGGAAGCGAGGCGGCGCCGGCGGGCGCCATGTCCGCGCGCCGCCGTCCGGCACGAGGCGCGATGTTCCGAGACTAAGCACAGAATGCGCATCAAAAATGGGGGAATTAAGGAGAAAATGTGGAATCCGCCCGGGCGGTGACGCACATCACACGCAAAGGACGGACAATCCGCGGCGGGCGCGTCCGGCCATTCCTCGATGGCGTGCGCCCGCCGCCCCGCGCATCACCCGCGGCTTACCCTTCCCGCCTTCCCCGTATGAAAGTCGGACTCACCTCGAAGCTGTTTCTCGCCATTTTCGTGACCTGCGTGGCCGTCGCCGTCGCGATGGGCGCGGCGATGCGCTACAGCTTCGAGAACGGCTTCGTGCGCTATCTGGTGGGGCGCGACGACGAGGAGGTGGCGCGCGTCACCAAGGCGCTCGAGACGCAGTACGCCGAGCACGGCAGCTGGCAGTTCCTGACCGCGACGCCCGAGGCGTGGCCCGCGTTCGTGCGCTCGGTCGCGCAGATCTTCCCGCACGACGGCATGGGCCCGGACGGCTGGGGCCCCGGCGGCCATCGCGGCCCGCCGTGGCACGAGGACGGCTTCGGCGGTGACGATCGCCGCGACCCGCGCGGCTGGCGGCCCGGGTTCGACGGCGACGGCCGGCCGGGCGACGCGATGACGGCCTCGGCGGCCTCGGCGGCCTCGGGCTCGGCCTCGACCTCATCGCCTCGCGGCGCGCGCGACGATCGCCGACGCTTCGCGCCCTGGGGCCCGGCCGACGATCGCGGCGACCCGATGCACGGCCACGGCCCGCGCGGCCCCGACGATGCGTCCGGCGCGCATCCGCCGTTCGGCGGGTTCGCCCCGCGCGACGGCTGGCACGATCACCCGCCCGGCTTTCATCATCTGCCGCCGATCTCGCTGTACGACGCCGGGCAGCATCTGCTGGCGGGCTTCCCCGCGCCGCCCGGCACGCCGATGCACGAGCTGCACGCGCAGGGCAAGGTGGTGGGATGGCTGTCGGTGGCGAAGCCGGGCGGCCTGTTCTATGCGGCCGATCAGCGCTTCCAGATGCAGCAGTCGCGCGCCACCCGGGTGATCGTGATCGCCGCCGCGGTGCTGTCCGCGCTCGTGTCGATCGTGCTGGCGCGGCTGATACTCGCGCCGGTGCGGCGCATCGTGCGCGCCACCCACCAGCTTGCCGAGGGGCAATATTCGGTGCGCGTGCCCGAGCGCGGCGGCGACGAGCTGAACCAGCTCGCGGCCGACTTCAACCGGCTCGCCGCCTCGCTGGCCAAGGCCGAGCGCGCGCGGCGCGACTTCTTCGCCGACATCTCACACGAGCTGCGCACGCCGCTCGCGGTGCTGCGCGGCGAGGTCGAGGCGTTGGAGGACGGCGTGCGCCGCCCCGACGCGTCCACCTTCGCCTCGCTGCAGGCCGAGATCGCGCTGCTGAGCAAGCTGATCGACGATCTGCACGAGCTGTCGCTGGCCGACATCGGCGCGCTGTCGTTCGAGATGATTCCGGTGGACGTCGCGCGCGTGGCGGAGATCACGGCCGAGTCGTTCGTCGAGCGGCTCGGCGCGAAGCGCATCGCGCTCGAGACGCGGATCCCGGCGGCGCCCGCGCTCGTGTCGGGCGACCCGCACCGGCTCGCGCAGCTGCTGCAGAACCTGCTCGAGAATTCGCTGCGCTACACCGATGCCGGCGGCACCGTGCAGGTGGCCGTGAAGGCGAGCGGCGCGCTGTGGCAGATCGACGTGCTCGATTCGCACCCGGGCGTGCCCGAATCGATGCTCGCGCACGTGTTCGACCGGCTGTTCCGCGTGGACGTGTCGCGCAGCCGCCAGAGCGGCGGCTCGGGGCTCGGCCTCGCGCTGTGCAAGCACATCGTCGAGGCGCACGGCGGCACGATCGCGGCGCGGCGTTCGCCGCTCGGCGGCCTCTGGATCATGATGCTGTTTCCCCTGCTGAAGCCGGACCATGAAAACTGACCTCGCCGGCCCGTCGATCCTGATCGTCGAGGACGAACCGAAGCTCTCCGCCCTGCTCGCCGACTACCTGCATGCCGAGGGCTATGCCACCGCGATCGTGACCGACGGCCGCGAGGTGGTGCCGCACGTGCGCGAGCACGCGCCGGCGCTGGTGCTGCTCGACCTGATGCTGCCGGGGCGCGGCGGCCTGGACATCTGCCGCGAGCTGCGCGGCTTCTCCACGATCCCGGTGATCATCCTGACCGCGCGGGTGGACGAGATCGACCGCCTGCTCGGACTCGAGCTGGGCGCCGACGATTACGTGTGCAAGCCGTTCAGCCCGCGCGAGGTGGTGGCGCGCGTGAAGGCGATCCTGCGCCGCATCGAGAACGCCGCGCGGCCGAAGCCGGCCGACGGCGAGGACGATGCGGGTGGCACGGGTGGAGCGGGCGGCTCGGCGAACGCGGCCGGCGCCGCGTTCGAGATCGATCCCGAGCATCACGTGGCGCGCCTCGACGGCCGCAACCTGAACCTGACTCCGGTGGAGCTGCGCCTGCTCGCGCTGCTGGTGGCGAACCCGGGGCGCATCTATTCGCGCGATTTCCTGCTGCGCCGGCTGTACGACGATCACCGCGTGGTGACCGACCGCACCGTGGACAGCCACGTGAAGAACCTGCGCCGCAAGCTGCAGGCGGTGCGGCCCGAACATGATTTCATTCGCTCGATTTATGGCGTGGGGTATCAGTTCGAGATGGAGGTGGGAATGCAGGGAGACGGCGGGCGCCGAGTCGAATAGATCTACCTGACGAGTCTTGTTCCACGGAGCACATTGATACAGAACAGATCGCACTGCGATCGATCGCCGTACGCTTGGCGCGACGCTTGCATGACGCAAGCGAGACCCTCCATATCGCGCGTGTATGGCCATGACAACTTCGTCCGCTTCGCAGTCTCCCGCTCCGGCCCGGCCCAAAATCAAACGCCTGCAGTTTGCATTTCCGTTCCTGCGCAAGGGGAACGGCAATGGTCGACCCGCCACCCCCTTCACCGACGAGCACGAGATTTTCCGGCTCCTCGCCGAGCGTGAAGCGTCGGGCACGTTTC
>JASLEG010000110.1 GCA_030151225.1 Burkholderia sp.
CGTACCCCGCCCCCGCCTTCAGCACGCCCAGAATCCCGACGATCATGCCGAGCCCGCGCTCCACGCAGATCGCCACGCGCTCGTCGGGCTGCACGCCCTGCCCGATCAGCGCATGCGCGAGCCGATTGGCCCGCGCGTTCAGCTCCGCATACGTGAGCCGCTCGCCACCGACCTCCACCGCCACGGCTTCGGGCGCCGAAGCCACCCGCGCCTCGAACAACCGATGGATCGGCGCGTCCTGCGCGAACGCCGCTTCACCCGCCCCGGCATTCCAGCCCGCGATCCGCGCCACCTCACCCGGCGTCGGCAATCGCAGCGCCGCCACCGGCACGCGCCCGTCCTCGAGCACCTGCGCGAGCAGATGCGCGAAACGCTCGCCCACCGCCTCGATGTCGGCCGCCTCGAAATACGCGCGGTTGTACATGAAATGCACCCACACGTTCTCGTCGTAGCGGTTCTCGCGGATGTGCAGCGCGAGCGGCAACTGCTCGTGCCCGTTCGAGCACATGTGCACCTGCGCCGGCGCGTTGCCGAAACGCATGTCGTAATCGTCGCGCTCGTAGGACACGGAGACGTCGAACACCTGCGCGCGCTGCGCCTGCAGCAGCCCGAGCGCGCGATTCAGCTCGCTGATCGGAAAGCGCTGATGGCGGTAATCCTGCTTCAGCGTCTGGCCGAGCGCCCTCAGCAGCTCGTCGAAGCGCAGCGCCGGATCGAACTGCAGCCGCACCGCGCTCACGCCCGTGAACATGCCGGCCGTCTGCCGCATTCGGGCATTCGAGCGGTTCAGGATCGGCAGCCCGATGGCGAGATCGTCGCGCTGCGCGGTGCGCGCGAAGTACACGTACAGCAGGGCCAGCATCACCTGGAACGGCGTGGCGTCGTGCTCGCGCGCGAAGCCCGCCACGCGTTCGTGGAAGGCGCGCGGCAGGCACAGCGCATGGTGCCCGGCCGGTGCCACGGGCTCGTCGAAGCGCTCGCGAAAGCGCGGCGCGAACAGCGGATCGGGCACGCTTCGATACTTGTCGAGCCAGTACGCGCGCTGCCGCTCGAATTGCGGCGTGTCGCGCAGCGCGGCGTCCTGCTCGACGAATTCGGCGTACGACGGCGCCGCGAGATCGGGCGGCTCGCCGTTCGCGAGCGCCGTGTAGAGGCGCGCGAGCGAATCCACCAGCAGGCCGATCGCCCAGCCGTCCACGATCAGGTGATGGAAATTCAGCGTGAACAGGTAACGCGCGCTGCCGATCTTCGCCAGCTCGAAGCGGAACAGCGGCGCGCCGCCCGCGAGCGCGAACGGCTCGACCAGCCGCTGCTGCGCCCAGGCGATCGCGACGCCGGCCGGGTCCGCCTCGCCCGAGAAATCGTGCAGCGGCACGCGCACGGCCATCACCGGCGCGATGTGCTGGCGCGGCACGCCGTCGGCATCGCCTTCGGCGGCGGCGTCCGCCAGCATGATCCGCAGCGCGTCGTGCTTCGCCACCAGCAGGTTCACGGCGCGCTCGAACAGGCTCGCCTCCACCGGCCCCGCCACGTGCGTGTAGCCGCCGATCTTGTACACCGGCGCGTCGCCGTGCACGGCCTGATCGAACCAGATTTCGCGTTGCGCGGTGGTGAGCGGATGGCGGTCGCCGGGCTGGACTGTGTGGTTCAAGCTGTCTCTCCTTCGTGCGACGCGACGGCCCGCTCGAGATGCGCGGGCCGCCGGTCGCCTGTTGCGTTGTCGCGTGATGGGTCGTGCGATGGCCGTGGGTGGTGGCGTGGCGTCAGTTCAGCGTGGCGCCGGCCGGGTTGCGCGCCGCGCCGCCGGGCCGCTGCGCGGGCGGCATCGGGCGCTTGCCCGCGTTCGGCGCGGCGGCGCTCGCCTCGCCCTCGGCGGCAAGCCGCTCCACCGCCTCGATCACGCCGCGCGCCTTCACGATGGTTTCGTCGAACTCCTCGGCCGGGTCCGACAGCGCCGTGATCGCGCCGCCCACGCCCAGCTGGGCGCGGCCATCGTGCAGCGTCACCGAGCGGATCACGATGTTGAAATCGCACGCGCCCGACAGCCCGAACCAGCCGAGCGCGCCCGAGTAGATGCCGCGCGGGCCCTGTTCGAGCCGGTCGATGATCTCCATGGTCCGCTGCTTGGGCGCGCCCGTCATCGAGCCGCCCGGGAACGCCGCGCGCAGGCAGTCCACGCCCGACACGCCGGCCTTCAGCGTGCCGCGGATGGTGGACACGAGCTGATGCACGTGCGAGTAGGTCTCCACCTCGAACAGCTTCGGCACGTGCACGCTGCCGATCCGGCTGGCCTGGCCCAGGTCGTTGCGCAGCAGGTCCACGATCATCAGGTTCTCGGCGCGGTCCTTCTCGCTGGCGGCCAGGTCGGCGATCAGCGCCGCGTCTTCCTCGGGGTCGCGCCCGCGCGGCCGCGTGCCCTTGATCGGCCTGGCCTCGGCATGGCCGTGGCGATCCACGCAGAGGAAGCGCTCGGGCGAGGCGCCCACGTGCGCGAAGCCGCCGATGTCGAAATAGGCCGCGTGCGGCGCCGGCGACAGCTCGCGCATCGCGCGATACAGGTCGAACGGCGCGCGCTCGAACGGGAACGTGATCAGGTTGGTCATGCAGATCTCGTAGCTCTCGCCGTCCACGATCTCGGCCAGCGCCTCGCGGATCTTCGCGATGTAGGTGGCGCGGTCGTGGCGCATCGTGGCGTGCTTCGCGATCCAGGCCTCGACCTCGGCCAGCGTGAGCCTGCGACGCGGCGTGATCTCGCTGCGCGGCGCCGGCGCGGCCGCGAACGCGGCCGGATCGATCACGCTCACGCTGGCCTCGAGCGCGGCCTGGGTACGCTCGAGCCAGGCATCGGCCTGCGCCTG
This sequence comes from Burkholderia sp., assembly GCA_030151225.1. GTDB lineage: Bacteria > Pseudomonadota > Gammaproteobacteria > Burkholderiales > Burkholderiaceae > Burkholderia. The sequence goes on from JASLEG010000110.1 coordinate 2,859, forward strand.
CCCGGCCGCGCCGCCGCTCAGGTGCAGCAGCCAGGTCTTGCGTTCGAGGTGGTCGATCGCCACCAGCCGCGTGGCGAAGATGAAGGCCGCGTCGTGCGTGTCCGAGCGCCAGGCGCGCGAGCCGCTGGTCTCGCCCTTCATCTCGTAGCCGAACACGCCCGCGTAGCCGAGATTGAAGTCGAACGGCAGCTCCGGCGCGGCCTCGACGCGGCGCGCCTCGAGCCGATCGCCGAGCCAGCCGAACAGGCTGTCGACGCGCGCCACCTCGGTGCCGCTGCCGCGCTCGATCGTCACCGAGCGCGCGGCCAGATCGTAGGTGACGGTCTCGCCGAGCGGGCCGTGCGCGTCGCCCATGAAGGTGAAACGAGAGAAGCCCGGCACCACCGCGCTGCTCTCGAACAGGAACCGGCTCTTCGACGACAGGAACACGCGGCGAAACGCATGCAGCGCATCCGGGCAGATATCCAGCGCCCGGCACTGGATCTGGAGGCGATCCATTGAGGAATCCTTTCGATATACCGCTGACAGGGAACGGCCGCCGCCGCGCGCGCGGCACCATGCCGGGCGCGCGTATCGGCCGCGATCACGGCGACACGCAGTGCGCAACGATGCCGGCGATCAGTACTTGCCCGATTGCTCGAGCTGATCGAACAGGTCCTGCACGTTGTCCTCGACGAAGCCGCCCTCGCCGTCGCGGCGGATCAGCTCGAAGCTCATGCCCGTGTTCGCGCAGCGCGACGAGAAGGCCTGGGTGAGGCCACCGCCCCCGATCACGTCGGTGTCGAAGCCGAGGCCGCGCGCCTTCAGGCCCTCCACGGCGGCGCTCACGTCCTCCACCTCCATCGCGACGTGGGCGATGCCCACGCCGTGATGCTCCACCAGCTTCGAGACCTGCGATTCGGGCTCGGTGCCCTGGCACAGCACGAAGCGGATGCCGTTCATCTCCATCTCGGCCGACACCATGCCGGTGCGCGCGCCCTTGATGTGGCGGCGCTGCTTCAGCTCGAAGCCGAGCACGTCGCGGAACAGGCGGATGCCGTCCTCGAGGTCGCGCACGGCGAGCGCGATGTGATCGATGCGCTGAAAGGAAACGTGTGCCCGAGCGTCGTCGCGCGATGCGGGATCGGCCTGCGCGGCGGCACGGACTGCCTGGGGAATGCCTGCATTCATGGTGAGCATCCTGCTAAACGAAAGCGGAGCGCGCGCCCGATCGGCGCGTGCGGGTGCATACCTGCGCCGGCATGGTGAGCCGGTGCGGATGGCGGCGGAAGATTGACCGGGAATGTGGGTCGAAAGGGAAGGACGCAACGCGGCGCGCGGGCGTCGCGGCACGGCACTTCATTCCGTTATCGAATTGGCGATGGCGAATTGAAAACGAAATGCCAACGAAATGATTTCCTCGTATGCATCGTCGCCCTCTCTATTGTCGTTGGCGATGCATTCAACCGTTTCAAATTCGAACTGTCAATACGACCCGCCACGACGAATCGGGCCGTGCCGCGCAATCGAACGCTCGGTCGGCGCTGCCTTTTGCCTTGGGTCGATGCGGATTGACCGGCCCCGTGCCACGCGCATCAAGGCCTGCGCCGCGGCACGTCGAGGCGCGCTTTTTGTCTTGTACGAAAGTGCTCGATTTCGAATGATCCGAATTGAATAACATGACATTTACATTCGCTCACGTTTGCTCATTTTTCTTGAGTTTCCGCGATCGTTTTCATTGAATTCATGAAATGAGACAGCGCGTATCGGGACAGGATTCGATACCTCCGGCGATTCGCGAATCCGGCCATCGATTCGGATCGAGGCGAGGCGCGCCCGGCCGCGCGCGCTATTCGCGTGCCGCTGCGAAGCAAACCCGGAATGCTTGGTTGGTGCCCGCCGCCGCGCATGCGACGCTAGACGGTTTCGACCACCCGCGCCGCGCGCCGCCCCCTCGATGACCGGAAAGCCGATCCGCCTGAACGCGTTCAACATGAACTGCGTCGGCCACATCAATCACGGCCTGTGGACGCACCCGCGCGACCGCTCCACCGAGTACCGCACGCTGTCCTACTGGACCGAGCTCGCGCAGTTGCTCGAGCGCGGCCTGTTCGACGGGCTGTTCATCGCCGACATCGTGGGCGTGTACGACGTGTACGGCGGCTCCACCGATCTCACGCTGCGCGAATCGATCCAGTTGCCGGTCAACGATCCGATGCTGCTCGTCTCCGCGATGGCGGCCGTGACGCGGCACCTCGGCTTCGGCATCACCGTGAACCTGACCTACGAGGCGCCCTATCTGCTCGCGCGCCGCTTCTCCACGCTCGATCATCTGACGAACGGGCGGATCGGCTGGAACATCGTGACCGGCTATCTCGACAGCGCCGCGCGCGCGATGGGGCTGGCCGGCCAGATCGCGCACGACGAGCGCTACGATCGCGCCGACGAATATCTCGAGGTGGCGTATCGGCTGTGGGAAGGCAGCTGGGAGGACGGCGCGGTGCGGCGCGACCGCGAGGCGCGCGTGTTCGCCGATCCGGCCAGGGTGCACCGCATCCGCCATCAGGGGCGCTATTACGACGTGGACGGCTACCACCTCGCCGAGCCGTCGCCGCAGCGCACGCCGGTGCTGTTCCAGGCCGGCTCGTCGGGGCGAGGCCAGCGCTTCGCGGTGCGTCACGCCGAGTGCGTGTTCGTGTCGAGCGGCACGCGCGAGGGCACCCGCAAGCTGGTGGCCGCGCTGCGGGCACAGGCCGCCGAGGCCGGGCGCGATCCGGCCAGCCTGAAGGTGTTCATGGGCATCACGGTGGTCGTGGGCCGCACCGAGGCCGAGGCCCGCGAGAAGTTCGCCGAATACGCGCGCCACGCGAGCCCCGAGGCCGGGCTCGCGCACTTCTCGGCCGGCGCCGGCATCGACTACGCCGCGCACGAACTCGACGACGAGCTCGCGCCCGACGGCAGCGTGAAGCCGCGCGGCATCGAATCGTCGGTGCAGCGTGTCACCGACGGCAAGCGCGGCTTCACGCTTCGCGACCTGCTCGACCAGATGTCGCTGGGTGGTCGTTACGCGACGCTGATCGGCAGCGCCGCACAGGTGGCCGAGGCGCTGATCGGCTGGATCGACGAGACCGACATCGACGGCTTCAACCTGGCGCGCACGGTCACGCCGGAAAGCTACGAGGATTTCATCGAGCTGGTGATTCCGGAGCTGCAGGCGCGCGGGCGCTACAAGACCGCGTACGAGCACGGCACGCTGCGCGAGAAGCTGTTCGGCGGCGCGGCGACGCTGCCGGCAACGCATGCGGGGGCGGGCTTCCGGCGTGGGGCGTAGCGAGCCGGCATCGAACGGCCCCCTCGCAATCGAGCGGGCAGCCGCGCCCCCTCACACCATCAAATCCCCGATCCCCGCCGCCGCGTGGATCATCCGCATCAACTGCCCCATCTGCCGCTCGCTCACCTGTGCGCGGCCGGCGGCCGTCTGGTGCACCACCACCATGTCCGACACCGGATCGACGATCACGTATTGGCCACCGTGCCCCTCGGCCCAGTACGCGCCCGGCGGCAGGTGCAGGCGCGCCACGCCACGCTCCGGTGCGCCGGCCCACCAGAGCCACGCGTAATCGATGTCGTCGTGGGCATGGGAGCGGCCCTGCGTGCTGTCGGTCACCCAGGCCTGCGGCACCACCGCCTGCGTCTTCCACCAGCCGCGCCGCAGATACAGCAGCCCGAAGCGCGCGAGATCGCGCGCGCTCATGTGCAGCGGATAGGCCGGAAACCGCGAATCGGCGCCGCGCACGTAGCGCCCGTCGGCGGGCCGGTAATCCTGCATGCCGAGCGGCACGGCAATGCGCTGCGCGAGGCTCTCGAAGATCGACACGCCCGTGGCCCGCTCGTAGATCGTGCCGAGCACGTTGAAATCCCAGTTGTTGTAGTACCAGAACGAGCCGGGCTGGTGGCTGCCGCGCGCCGGGCGCCGGCGCTTCTCGCCGGCCGTCTCGTACAGCGCGGTGTGATACACGCCCGAGCGCGCGCCGAGCAGGTCGCGCACGGTGGCGCGCTTCTCGGTGTCGGTCAGCGCGGGCGGCACGTCGTCGATGCCGAGGCTCGCGAGCGTGGCGTCGAGATCGATCCGGTGCTCGGCCACGGCGATGCCGATCAGCGCGCCGAGCAGGCTCTTGCGCACCGAGTTGATCTCGCGACGCACGCTCACCTCGCCATACGTGTCGACGATGCGCCCGTGCTGCACCACCAGCAGCGCGGCGGTGCCGATGCGCCCGGCGTAATCGTGCGCGTCGTCGAGCGCGTCGGGCGACCAGCCGGCCTTGTCGGGATCGATGCGCGCCCAGTCGGTGCCGGGCCAGATCGCGTCGTCGTCGGGCGCGCCGCCGGCACCGGCCTCGGCCGGCTCCGATGACGCCGCCGATGACGCTGCCGGCCCCGACGCGGCCGGCGG
>JASLEG010000135.1 GCA_030151225.1 Burkholderia sp.
CGCGAAGCCGTTTGCCCCAAAACACCTCATTGCGCGCGTTCAGCAGGATGATGCCGACGTTCGGGCGAAAGCCTTCACGATCCAGCATACAACCACCTTCGAATCCTTTAAAATTGCTTTGATTATAAACAGATAACGGGCGCCGCGCACCGCAATGGACCGAATCTCGGCGAGCTGCGTCAGCTACACTGTCCCCGATTCGTCTGCTACGTCATCTGCGTCGCACGTGCCCCGTCGCGGCACGTCGCGCGCAGTCATTCACCCCTTTTCGCCTTTTCTGGCGGCCCGCCTCGGGCCGTCGTTTCTGGAACTGTCCGCATGAAAGCCTCCCGTTTCTTTATCGGCACCCTGAAGGAAGCTCCCGCCGACGCCGAAATCGTCAGCCACAAACTGATGGTGCGCGCCGGCATGATTCGCCGCATCGCCGGCGGTATCTACAACTATCTGCCGATCGGCCTGCGCTCGATCCGCAAGGTCGAGGCGATCGTGCGCGAGGAGATGAACCGGGCCGGCGCGATCGAGCTGCTGATGCCGGCGGTGCAGCCGGCCGAGCTGTGGCAGGAATCGGGCCGCTGGGTGCAGTACGGCCCCGAGCTGCTGCGCTTCAAGGATCGCAAGGACAATGACTTCGTGATCGGGCCGACGCACGAGGAAGTGATCACCGACATCGCGCGCAACCAGATCAAGAGCTACCGGCAGATGCCGGTGAACTTCTATCAGATCCAGACCAAGTTCCGCGACGAGATCCGCCCGCGCTTCGGCGTGATGCGCGGGCGCGAATTCATCATGAAGGACGCGTATTCGTTCGACAAGGATCAGGCGGGGCTGAAGGAGTCGTATCGCAAGATGTACGAGGCCTACGTGCGCGTGTTCTCGCGCATCGGCCTGGAATTTCGCGCAGTGGCAGCCGACAACGGCTCGATCGGCGGCAGCGGTTCGCACGAATTCCACGTGATCGCCGACACCGGCGAGGACGCGATCGCCTACTGCCCGAGCTCGAACTTCGCGGCCAACGTCGAGGCGGCCGAGGCGCTGCCGCTGTCCGACGCGCGTCCGGCACCGGCCGAGGCGCTCGCCAAGGTCGCCACGCCGGGCAAGGCGAAGTGCGAGGCCGTGGCCGAGCTGCTGAACATCCCGCTCGAGCGCACCATCAAGTCGATCATCGTCGCCACCGAGAACGAGGGCGCCGAGCCCACCATCTGGCTGCTGATGCTGCGCGGCGATCACGAGCTCAACGAGATCAAGGCCTCGAAGCTGCCGGGCCTGGCTGGCTACCGCATGGCCACCGAAGCCGAGATCGTCGAGACCTTCGGCACGCCGCCGGGTTACCTCGGCCCGATCGGCACGAAGAAGCCGGTCAAGGTGATCGCCGATCGCACGGTCGCGAACATGAGCGATTTCGTGGTGGGCGCCAACGAGGTGGATTACCACATCGCCGGCGTGAACTGGGGCCGCGACCTGCCGGAGCCGGTCGTCGCCGACCTGCGCAACGTCAGGAAGGGCGATCCGTCCCCGGACGGCAAGGGCGTGCTCGACATCTGTCGCGGCATCGAGGTAGGCCACGTGTTCCAGCTCGGCACCAAGTACTCGAAGCAGATGGGCTCGACCTTCCTCGACGAGAACGGCAAGCCGCAGCCGATGGAAATGGGCTGCTACGGCATCGGCATCACGCGGATCCTCGGCGCCGCGATCGAACAGAACTTCGACGACAAGGGCATCATCTGGCCCGAATCGATCGCGCCGTTCGAGGTCGTGCTGTGCCCGATGGGCTACGACCGCAGCGAGGCCGTGCGCGAAACGGCCGACGCGCTGTACGCGGACCTGCTGTCGGCCGGCGTCGACGTGATCCTCGACGATCGTGGCGAGCGCCCCGGCGTGATGTTCGCCGACTGGGAGCTGATCGGCGTGCCGCATCGGCTCGTGATCGGCGATCGCGGCCTGAAGGACGGCAAGATCGAGTACCAGGGCCGTCGCGACGCCGAAGCCACGCTGCTGTCGGCCGACGGCGCGGCCGCGACGGTGATCGAGAAGGTGCGCTCGGCGCTCGCGCGCTAGAGGCCTGCGGCCCGCGCGCGGCCATCGCGTCGCGGGCCGGATCGAGCGGATGGCGTGAATCAATCGCGGAGGGCGGGGTAGGCGATGGAATACAACTTCGTGTCCGCGACGGTGCTGCTGATCCTGATCACCGATCCGCTCGGCAACATCCCGCTCGTGATCGCCGCGCTGCGCGACGTGCCGCGCGAGCGGCGCGTGCGCGTGATCCTGCGCGAGGTGGCGATCGCGTTCGCGATCCTGCTGCTGTTCATGGTGGTGGGCGACCGCTTCCTGCGCATGATGAGCCTCACGGATCTGTCCTTGCGGATCGGCGGCGGCATCGTGCTGTTCCTGATCGCGCTGCGCATGATCTTTCCGCATCCGGACGGCGCGCTTGGCAACGATCCGCGCTCGGGCGGCGAGCCGTTTATCGTGCCACTCGCGATTCCGGCGCTGGCCGGGCCCTCCGCGCTGGCCACGGTGATGCTGCTGACCTCGCAGGCGCCGGGCAAGATGCTCGAATGGGTCGGCGCGCTGACCGTCACGATGTGCGTCTGCGCCGCGGCGCTGGTGCTCGCGGGGCGGATTCAGCGCTGGCTCGGCGAGCGCACCGTGATGGCGTTCGAGCGCCTGATGGGGCTCGTGCTGGTGGCGATTTCGGTGGAGATGATGCTGGCGGGGATCCGCACGTTCGTGCACCAGTTGTCGTGACGCGCAGGCAGAACGAAAAACGGCTCGCGTGAGAACGCGAGCCGTTTTGTATTGGGGCGCCGCCTTCGGCGCTCGGCGCCTTACAGCGAGGTCAGGGCGCGAATGGTCGGCAGGTTGCGCCAGTAGCCCTTCGCATCCATGCCGCAGCCGAACACGTAGCGATCCGGCACCGTGAAGCCGCAGAAGTCGGGGTGCAGCGGCTTGGTCTTCTCGAGCGTCTTCTCGCACAGCACGGCCGACAGGAAGCGCTTGGCGCCCATCTCGAGGATGCGGTCGCGGATCGCGGCCATGGTCTCGCCCTCGTCGAGGATGTCGTCGAGCACGATCACGATGCGATCCTTCACCGATTCGCGCGGTGCCACGCGCCAGTGCATTTCCGGGCTGCCCTGGGTGGTGTTGCGGTAGCGCGTGAGGTGGATGTAGTCGAACTCGAGCGGGAAATCGAGGTGCGGCAGCAGCATGCCGGTGAACACGGCGGCGCCGCCCATCACCGACAGCACGAGCGGGAACGCGTCGCCGATTTCGTCCTTGATCGCGCCGGCCATCCGGGCGATCGAGGCGTTCACCTCGTCGGCGGAGACGATCTGTTCGGAGTTCTGGAAAATCTGGAGAGCTTCTTCGCGGTTCATGGGTTCTGGCGTGCGATCGGTTCAAACGGAGGCGGCCTGCCGAGAGCGGGCCGGCGAGCGATGCGTCGATAGGATATACCGCGCATCGGCTCGCGTGGGTCGCGGCAAAAATCCCGGGTTGGCGCCCGGTGCCGGCGGTCGGCGAGCGCGGATCAGCGCATGCCGGGCATCATGCCCTTCAGGCCGCGCATCATCTTCTGCATGTTGCCGCCCTTGAGCTTCTTCATCATCGTGCGCATCTGGTCGTACTGATTCAGCATGCGGTTGACTTCCTGCACCGGCACGCCGGCACCGGCCGCGATGCGGCGCTTGCGGGTGGCCTTGATCAGCTCGGGCTTGGCGCGCTCGGCCGGCGTCATCGAATTGATGATGCCTTCCATGCGGCGGATCTGCTTCTCGGCCATGCCCATGTTCGCGCCGGCCGCGGCCTGCTGGAACTGCGCGGGCAGCTTGTCCATCAGCGACGACAGGCCGCCCATGTTCTTCATCTGCGAGATCTGCGCGCGGAAATCGTCGAGATCGAAGTCGCCGCCCTTCTTCACCTTGTCGGCGAGCTTCTGCGCGGCCTTCATGTCCACGCCGCGCTGCGCTTCCTCGACCAGCGCGAGGATGTCGCCCATGCCGAGGATCCGGTTCGCCATGCGATCGGGGTGGAACACCTCGAGGCCGTCGAGCTTCTCGGCCACGCCGACGAACTTGATCGGCTTGCCGGTGATGTGGCGCACCGAGAGTGCCGCGCCGCCGCGCGAATCGCCGTCGAGCTTGGTCAGCACCACGCCGGTCAGCGGCAGCGCGTCGTTGAAGGCCTTGGCCGTGTTCACGGCATCCTGGCCCAGCATCGCGTCGACCACGAACAGTGTTTCGGCCGGATCGAGCTCGGCGTGCAGCTCGGCGATCTCCTTCATCATCGCCTCGTCGATGCCGAGGCGGCCGGCCGTGTCGACGATCAGCACGTCGCAGTAATGGCGCTTCGCCCAGTCGACCGCGGCGCGCGCGATCTCGACGGGCTTCTGGTCCGGCGTCGACGGGAAGAATTCCGCGCCGACCTGTTCGCTCACCGTCTTGAGCTGGGCGATCGCGGCCGGCCGATAGACGTCGCACGACACGGTCAGCACCTTCTTCTTCTGCTTGTCGCGCAGCAGCTTGGCGAGCTTGCCGACGGTGGTGGTCTTGCCGGCGCCCTGCAGGCCGGCCATCAGGATGATCGCGGGCGGCGTGACGGCGAGGTTCAGCTCGGCGGCCTTGCCTTCGTAGTCGCCGCCGATCACGGCGGTCAGTTCCTTCTGCACCACGCCGACCAGCGCCTGGCCCGGCGACAGGCTGCCGAGCACTTCCTCGCCGAGCGCCTTCTCCTTGACCTTCGCGATGAATTCGCGCACGACGGGCAGCGCGACGTCGGCCTCGAGCAGCGCGAGCCGGACTTCACGCAGCATTTCCTGCGTATTCGCTTCGGTGAGACGGGCTTCGCCGCGCAGCGTCTTGACGACGTGCGCCATCCGTTGGGTGAGATTGTCGAGCATGGGGAGCGATGGACGGTGAGGGCCCGAAGGCGCGTGATGACTGTATATTGACAGCCGTCGCAGGCGAGGGGGCTAGTGTAAACTTCGAACATGGATATTGTACTGTATGCCCTCACCGCGCTCCTGTACGGCGGCCTGGCCGTCGCGGGATGGCGGGCGCACCGCTCCGGCCTCGCGCAGCCGCTCGTCGCGAGCGTGCCGCCGGTGCCGCGCCCGGCCGTTGCGTTCGCCGCGTCCGGCGTGGGCGGCACGGGGCGCGCGCTGCTGTTCGTCGCGTTGCTCGCCCACGGCGTGCTGCTGCACGCCACGATCTTCCCGCACGACGCGATGGTGTTCGGCTTCGCGTTCGCGCTGTCGGCGATGTTCTGGCTCGGCGCCGGCATCTACTGGATCGAGAGCTTCTTCTTCCGGCTCGACAGCCTGCGCCTGCTGGTGCTGCCGCTCGCCTGCGCGGCCTCGCTGATGCCGCTCGTGTTCGGCGGCGTGCGCGTGCTGCCGTACGCGGCCGCGCCATTGTTCAAGATGCACTTCCTGATCGCCAACATCGCCTACGGATTGTTCGCGATCGCGGCATTGCACGCGGTGCTGATGCTGATGGTCGAGCGGCGCCTGCAGGCGCTGCGGCAGGGCAGCCGGATCGAATCGGCCGGGCTCGTGGCCGGCTGGCTCGAAACGCTGCCGCCACTGCTCACGCTCGAGAAGCTGCTGTTCCGCCTGATCGCGGCCGGTTTCGTGCTGCTCACGCTCACGCTCGCCTCGGGCATCCTGTTCAGCGAGCAGGTGGACGCGCGCGCGCTGCGCTTCGATCACAAGACCGTGTTCGCGATCCTCTCGTGGTTCATGTTCGGCGGCATCCTCGTCGCGCGTCGCCTGTCGGGCTGGCGCGGGCGCGGTGCCGCGCGCTGGGTGCTCGCCTCGTTCGGCGCGCTGCTGCTCGCCTACGTGGGCAGCCGCTTCGTGCTCGAGGTGCTGCTGCACCGTTCCGTGGTTTGATGGCCTGATTCCGATGCGTAACTTTCTTCTGCTGATCCTCCTGTTCTTCGTCGGCTCCTGGATTTCGCGCAAGCTGCGCCAGGCGCAGGAGCGCACCGCGCGCGGCGGCGGCGCGCCGGGCGGATCCGCTGCCGGTGGTCGCCAGGGCCCCGGCTTCGGCGGCGCGCGGCCGGGGCCCGGTCGCACCGCATCGCTGCCCGAGCCGATGGTGCGCTGCGCGCACTGCGGCGTGCACACGCCGAAGGGCGAGGCCGTGGCGGCCGGCGGCGATTACTTCTGCAGCGCCGATCACGCCGCGCGTCACACGACGTCGGCCGGTCGCGGCGCGTGATGCCGACGTCGGCGCCGCATCTGCTCGCGGTCGGCGATGACGGCTGGGTGGGCGGCGCGCGCCACGCGCCGTCGCCGAATCACGAGGCGCGACCCGAAGGCGCGGTGCCGACGCTCGTGGTGGTGCACAACATCAGCCTGCCGCCGGGCGAGTTCGGCGGCGGCGCGATCGAGGCGCTGTTTCTGAACCGGCTCGATTGCGACGCGCATCCGTATTTCGACGCCAACCTGCGCGGCCTGCGCGTGTCGGCCCATTTCCTGATCCGCCGCGACGGCGAACTCGTGCAGTTCGTATCCTGCGACGCGCGCGCCTGGCATGCCGGCGTGTCGAATTTCCTCGGCCGCGAGCGCTGCAACGATTTCTCGATCGGCATCGAACTCGAGGGCGCCGACGACCAGCCGTTCGAGGCAGCGCAGTACGCCACGCTGGCCGCGCTCACGCGCGCGCTGGCCGCGCGCTATCCGGTCGAGGCGGTGGCCGGTCACTCGGACATCGCGCCGGGCCGCAAGACCGACCCGGGCCCGCACTTCGACTGGCCGCGCTACGCGCGCGAGGCGGCGCTCGCCGCCGACGCGCTGCCGTACCGGAGCGACGACGCACAAGGCTGAGCGCGCAGCCGCCCCGATACGCGCGATCGACCACGCTGCAGGCAGGGGAAACCCGCGTCGCCCGGTCGCGGCCAACCTCGATTCGCCCCTATCCTTTACCCCGTCTGGGCGCTGCCGATGTCAAGCCTGGCAAGGCAGAAATTGATAAGAATTTTCGTTTTGAGATAGCCCGAAGTGCCACTATACTTGGTGCCAGTCGACGGGTTTATCACTAGATATAGTGTCAATTAGGCGGGCGCCACCAAGGTGATCCGCTTCAGCGGCAGGGCCTGCCGCCAGGAATTCCCAGCGCGGCGCCCGGCCTGGCCCGGCGCGCTGCGACCAGCGAAAGACACACGAGCGGCAAAGGGGCGCGATAAGCATGACGAGTACGAACGTCGTTCTTCCGGTATCGCGCGGCCCGAGCCGCTTTTGCATTCCGACGCATGCGCTTCACACGGCGCGTTAATCGTTCAAATCCGCGGAACCCTCCGCACCATCCAACACCAGGAGCTTTGCACATGCAAACCACCGACACCGGGACGTCCCAGTTCGAGAGCGCCCAGAGCCGCCCTCTTGGCACGTCCTCGCAGGGCGCCGCCGCGCTCGCGCCGCAAGCGACCTTCGCCGACTACAAGGTGATCCGCCGTAACGGCAGTGTGGTGGCGTTCGAGCCGTCGAAGATCGCGATCGCCGTCACCAAGGCGTTCCTCGCAGTCAACGGCGGCCAGGGTGCCGCGTCGGCGCGTGTGCGCGAGCTGGTCGAACAACTGACGCAGAGCGTGGTGCGCGCGCTGCTGCGCAGCCGCCCGAACGGCGGCACGTTCCACATCGAGGACATCCAGGATCAGGTGGAACTGGCGCTGATGCGCGGCGGCGAGCACAACGTCGCGCGCGCCTACGTGCTGTATCGCGAGAAGCGCCACCTCGAGCGCGCCCACGTCGGCGCGAACGAGGACGCATCGGTGACCGGCGCGTCGGGCCTGAACGTGACCGACAACGGCGTCTCGCGCCCGCTCGACATGAACGCGCTGCGTTCGCTGGTCGCCTCGGCCTGCGAAGGTCTCGGCAGCGCGGTCAACCCGGATCCGATCGTCGCGGAAACGGTCAAGAACCTGTACGACGGTGTGCCGCTGAGCCAGGTCTACGACTCGGCCATCCTGGCCGCGCGCACGATGATCGAGAAGGACCCGGCCTACAGCCAGGTCACCTCGCGCATCCTGCTGCACACGATCCGCCGCGAAATCCTCGGCGAGGAAGTCGCGCAGGGCGAGATGCAGGCGCGCTACGCCGAGTACTTCCCGCAATTCCTGAAGCGCGGCGTCGAAGCCGAGCTGCTCGACGACAAGCTCCTGCAGTTCGACCTGGTGCGTCTGGGCCAGGCGCTCGACGCCAGCCGCGACCTGCAGTTCGGCTACCTCGGCCTGCAAACGCTGTACGACCGCTACTTCCTGCATGTCGAAGGCACCCGCATCGAAATGCCGCAGGCTTTCTTCATGCGCGTGGCGATGGGCCTGTCGCTGAACGAGATCGACCGTGAAACGCGCGCGATCGAGTTCTACAACGTGCTGTCGAGCTTCGACTTCATGAGCTCCACGCCCACCCTGTTCAATTCGGGCACGCGCCGCTCGCAGCTGTCGTCGTGCTACCTGACCACGGTCGCCGACGATCTCGACGGCATCTACGAGGCGCTGAAGGAAAACGCGCTGCTCTCGAAGTTCGCCGGCGGCCTCGGCAACGACTGGACGCGCGTGCGTGCGCTCGGCTCGCATATCAAGGGCACGAACGGCAAGTCGCAGGGCGTGGTGCCGTTCCTGAAGGTCGTCAACGACACGGCCGTCGCGGTCAACCAGGGCGGCAAGCGCAAGGGCGCGGTGTGCGCGTACCTCGAGACGTGGCACCTCGACATCGAGGAGTTCCTCGAGCTGCGCAAGAACACCGGCGACGATCGCCGCCGCACCCACGACATGAACACGGCGAACTGGATTCCCGACCTGTTCATGAAGCGCGTGATGGAAGGCACCGACTGGACGCTGTTCTCGCCGTCCACCTGCCCGGATCTGCACGACAAGTTCGGCTCGGAATTCGAGGCGGCCTACCTCGGCTACGAAGAGAAGGTCGCGCGTGGCGAGCTGAAGCTGTTCAAGAAGATTCCGGCGCAGCAACTGTGGCGCAAGATGCTCGGCATGCTGTTCGAGACGGGGCACCCGTGGATCACGTTCAAGGATCCCTGCAATATCCGTTCCCCGCAGCAGCACGTCGGCGTGGTGCACTCGTCGAACCTGTGCACGGAAATCACGCTGAACACGAGCGACAGCGAAATCGCGGTCTGCAACCTGGGCTCGGTAAACCTCGTCGCCCACCTGGTGAAGCAGGCGGACGGCAGCTTCGTGCTCGACCACGACAAGCTCAAGCGCACCATCAGCGTGGCGATGCGCATGCTCGACAACGTGATCGACATCAATTACTACGCGGTGGCGAAGGCGCGTAACTCGAACCTGAAGCACCGTCCGGTCGGCATGGGCATCATGGGCTTCCAGGACTGCCTGCACCTGCTGCGCACGCCGTTCTCGTCGAACGAGGCGGTCGAGTTCGCCGACCAGTCGATGGAAGCGGTCTGCTATTACGCCTACTGGGCGTCGACCGAGCTGGCCGAGGAACGCGGCCGCTACTCGAGCTACCGCGGCTCGCTGTGGGATCGCGGCATCCTCCCGCAGGATTCGCTGAAGCTGCTGGAAGAAGCGCGCGGCGGCTACGTCGAAGTCGACATGAGCGAATCGATGGACTGGACCTCGCTGCGCGGCCGCATCGCCGAGCACGGCATGCGCAACTCGAACTGCATCGCGATCGCGCCGACGGCCACGATCTCGAACATCATCGGCGTGTCGCCGTGTATCGAGCCGACCTTCCAGAACCTGTTCGTGAAGTCGAACCTGTCGGGCGAATTCACGGTCGTCAACGAGTTCCTGGTGCACGACCTGAAGGAACGCGGCCTGTGGGACGAGGTGATGGTCGCCGACCTGAAGTACTTCGACGGCATGCTCTCGCGCATCGACCGCATCCCGGCCGACCTGCGCGCGATCTACGCCACGGCGTTCGAAGTGGATCCGAAGTGGCTGGTCGAGGCGGCCTCGCGTCGTCAGAAGTGGATCGACCAGGCGCAGTCGCTGAACATCTTCATGGCGGGTGCATCGGGCAAGAAGCTCGACGAGATCTACAAGCTCGCCTGGGTGCGCGGCCTGAAGACCACCTACTATCTGCGCACGATGGCGGCGACCCACGTCGAGAAGTCGACGGTCGCGCACGGCGCGCTGAACGCGGTGCCGAGCTCGGGCGGCACGAGCGGCGGCGGTGCGGCGGGCGGCGCGCAAGGCGCGGCCGGCAGCTTCGGCGCGGCGGGTGGCGGCGATGCATCGGGTGCGCTGAACGCCGCGCCGATCGAGGCCGACGGCCCGGTCTGCACGATGCGTCCGGGCGACGCCGGCTTCGAAGAGTGCGAGGCGTGCCAGTAAGAACACGCGCCTGACGTTGAAGGTGCGCACGAGACAACTCGGCGCGCGGTTCGATCGGTGGTTGAACTGCGCGCCCGCGTTGACTACAAACGGATAAGGAATCCGTACTTTGGCCACTCGTCGCAGTGCGTTCTCCACGCATCGCGAAGGCCACGAGCGGGACACGTCGGGCCATGCAATCACGCGCCCGACCTTCGATGCCCGATGTCCCGATCACACTGCATCACTCGCGAGCTTCGCATCGCGATCGATCATGCGTTGCGCAAAGTGTTGTATCGAGGTCGCAGCACGAATCGAAAACAGGATTTTTCGTGAGCGAACCCTTTTATCGCTCGGAAAAAGATGGTACAAACCGTTCTAAATTGATGGTGAGAATTTATGCTCAATTGGGATGACGAGAAGGCAGCCGCAACTCCCGCGAGCGGAGCACAGCACAACACGATGCGTGCTCCCGCCGGAATGGCTGTCGGTGTGCAGGCCGCGCCTGCCGCTCATCAGGCTCCGTCCGCGCGCGACATTTTCCAGGGCGACCTCGCAGTTGCTCCGTACGCATCGGCGGCAGCGCCCTCGACCGGCTCGCAGGAGCGAGTCAACATCGACGACAAGCGCATCATCAACGGCAAGACCGACGTCAATCAGTTGGTGCCGTTCAAGTACAAGTGGGCGTGGGAAAAGTATCTGGCCGGTTGCGCGAACCACTGGATGCCACAGGAAGTGAACATGTCCCGCGACATCGCCCTGTGGAAGGACCCGAATGGTCTGACCGAGGACGAGCGCCGCATCGTCAAGCGCAATCTCGGCTTCTTCGTGACCGCCGATTCGCTCGCCGCGAACAACATCGTGCTCGGCACGTACCGCCACATCACGGCGCCCGAGTGCCGGCAGTTCCTGCTGCGCCAGGCGTTCGAGGAAGCGATCCACACGCACGCGTATCAATACATCGTCGAATCGCTCGGCCTCGACGAGGGCGAGATGTTCAACGCGTATCACGAGATCAAGTCGATCCGCGACAAGGACGAATTCCTGATTCCGTTCATCCACACGCTGACCGATCCGGCGTTCGTGACGGGAACCCAGGAAGCGGACCAGAAATTGCTGAAGTCGCTGATCGTGTTCGCCTGCATCATGGAAGGCCTGTTCTTCTACGTCGGCTTCACGCAGATTCTCGCGCTCGGCCGTCAGAACAAGATGACCGGCGCGGCGGAGCAGTATCAGTACATCCTGCGCGACGAGTCGATGCACTGCAATTTCGGCATCGACCTGATCAACCAGATCAAGCTCGAGAATCCGCATCTGTGGACGCCCGAGTTCCGCGCGGAGATTCGCGAGCTGTTCAAGCACGCGGTCGAACTCGAATACCGCTACGCGGAAGACACGATGCCGCGCGGCGTGCTCGGTCTGAACGCGTCGATGTTCAAGAGCTATCTGCGCTTCATCGCGAATCGCCGCTGCCAGCAGATCGGTCTCGACGCCCTCTACCCGAACGAGGAAAACCCGTTCCCGTGGATGAGCGAGATGATCGATTTGAAGAAAGAGCGGAACTTCTTCGAGACGCGAGTGATCGAGTATCAGACGGGTGGCGCGCTGTCCTGGGAATAATCCAGGCGCGACACCGTCGAGCGATGTCACCGCCGGGCGCGAGCCCGGCGCAAGGTTTAGGAGCAAGAACGCCTGATGCAAAGAATGGCCTGCGCCGGCGCGGCGCACAGACATGACAGGCTCTTTGCGAACCCTTCAGTGGGATGGGCAAACTTCCCTCCGGAAAAGACGGCAGGCCGTAAGCGTGCCGTCTTTATCAAGCGATTCGGGGCGACGGCGCGAGGCACGCCGGCTGCCGACTTGATCTGGCGCGCGGTGCCGCAGGGCACGGCGCGCCTTACCGTATTCATTAGCGTAAGCGCGAGAAGGCAGCGTACGCCGATGAATAGCCCGCTTCGTAGCGCGCGTTCTGAACACACGTCCGCGAGAAACGGGTTTTGACGAAGGGCGTAGTTTGAACTGACTCTCATCTGAACCTGAAGGAGAACATGATGGCAACTGCCAAGAAGAAACCGGCTGCCAAGACGGCAGCAGCGAAGAAGGCTGCACCGGTCGCAGCGAAGAAGGCCGCGCCGGCAAAGAAGGCAGCAGTGAAGAAGGTTGCTGCGAAGAAGGTCGCCGTGAAGAAGGTCGCAGCGAAGAAGGCTGCACCGGCGAAGAAGGCAGCGGTGAAGAAGGTTGCTGCGAAGAAGGTCGCCGTGAAGAAGGTTGCAGCGAAGAAGGCTGCACCGGCGAAGAAGGCAGCAGCCGTGAAGAAGGTTGCCGCCAAGAAGGCGCCGGCAGCGAAGAAGGCCGCCGTGAAGAAGGTTGCGGTCAAGAAGGTCGCCGCAAAGAAGGCACCGGCTGCGAAGAAGGTTGCAGCGAAGAAGGCTGCGCCGGCCGCGAAGAAGGCACCGGCCGCGAAGAAGGTCGTCGCGAAGAAGGCAGCCGCAGCACCGGCAGCGAAGAAGGCGCCGGCAGCCAAGAAGGCACCGGCTGCAAAGAAGGCGGCACCGGCGAAGAAGGCGGCAGCGAAGAAGGCTGCAGCCGCTCCGGCTACCACCACGGCGTCGACGGCGTCGGTGGCACCGTCCTCGGGTGCGAAGACCGCGCTGAACCCGGCAGCGGCATGGCCGTTCCCGACGGGCAGCCGTCCGTAATCGGCCTCGCCGCGTGGTCGCGAGGCCGCGCGGTGCCGATACGGCTCGCGCCGTAGTCAGTACGAAGCAGTAGCGGGCCGATCCGTCGGCCCGATCGAATCCCGTGGCCGGCTTGCCGGCGACGGGATTTTTTATGCGCCGGCGCGGCCGGTGCGACGTGTGCGACGCGCATAAAAAAACGCATACGCGAGGTGAGTCGCGTATGCGCCGGATAGCGCGGCCGGGAAGGCCGCGCGCTGAGGTCGGGTGCCTAGTGCGTGACGCGCGTGATGCCGCCGCTCGAGAGCAGGCGCACGCGATCGCCGGCGCGGAACACTTCCGGCGTGGCCGCCTGCGTGATCGAACGCAGATCGCCATTGTCGAGGCGAACTGTGATCTCGACGCCGTTGGCCGTGCTCATGTTCTGGCCGATCGCGTTGCCTGCCACCGCCCCCACGAGACCACCGGCGATCGCGGTGAGAATCGAACCCTTGCCGCCGCCGATCGCGCTGCCGGCCACCGCGCCGATCGCGCCACCGCCGATCGTGCCGAGCGTCTGGCCCGCGCCAGTGTCGCTTTCGATGCGCACCGCGCGCACGCTTTCGATCGTGCCGAGACGAACCGTCTGCTCGCGATTCGCCTGGCCCGCGCTGTAGACGTCCGCGGAGCCGGGCGGCGCGAAGCAGCCGGCGAGCGACACCGAGGCAGCGAGCATCGCGGCGAGCAAAAGGGTTTTTCTGGTCAGCATGGGTGGTTCTCTCCAACGAATCTCATTCGATACTGTAGCCGAACGCGGTCTTGAAACGGCTCAGGATTTCCGCGCGGTCCAGCGTGTAGGTTTGCGGGCCCGGGTGCGCGATCTTGATCGAGCCCATCAGGCTCGCGAGGCGGCCCGTGGTGGCCCAGTCCAGCCCCTTCTCGATGCCGTACAGCAGGCCGCCGCGGAAGGCATCGCCGCAGCCGGTCGGATCGACGATCTGCTCGGCCTGCACGACCGGGATCTGCTCGCTGCCGCCGGCATGGCGAATCGTGGCGCCGTGTTCGCCGCGCGTGACGATGAGGGCCTGGACCCGGCTCGCGATCTCGTCTTCCGACCAGCCCGTCTTGTCGCTCACCAGCTTGGCTTCGTAATCGTTGACAGCCAGATAGGTGGCAAGTTCAATGCAGCGGCGCAGCGTGTCGCGGTCGAACAGCGGCAGACCCTGGCCCGGATCGAACACGAACGGCACGCCGGCCTTCGCAAGCTCCTCGACGTGCTGCACCATGCCCTGGAAACCGTCCGGCCCGACGATCGCGAGCTGGATGTCCCTTGCCTCGCCCGCGTGATTCTGATGCGACTCCATCATCGCGCCCGGGTGGAAGGCGGCGATCTGGTTGTTGTCGAGGTCGGTCGTGATCATCGCCTGCGCCGAATGCGCGTCGGCGATCTCGCGCACGTAGTCGCGCGACAGGCCGAGTTCGTCGAAGCGGTCGAGGTAGAGCTTCGCGTCGATCGCGCCGATCGTGCCCATCACGCGCGCGTCACCGCCGAGCGCGCGCAGCGCGTAGGCGATGTTGCCGGCGCAGCCGCCGAATTCGCGGCGCATGGTCGGCACCAGGAAACTCAGGTTGATGAGGTGCACCTGGTCGGGCAGGATGTGCTCCCGAAAGCGCCCTTCGAAGGTCATGATGTTGTCGTAGGCGATCGAGCCGCAGATCAGGGTAGCCAAGGTCGTTCCTGTTCAGAGAGTGAGACGGCGGATCGGGGCGCGCCGCGGACGCGACGCGTGGCCCCGATCGTCGTGATGAGGCGTGCTGGCGAGGCTTAGTTCAGGGCGGCGAGGGCGGCGTCGTAGTTCGGCTCGTCCTTGATCTCGCTGACCAGTTCCGTATAGACCACCTTGTCGCTGGCGTCGATCACCACCACGGCGCGCGCGGTCAGGCCGTTCAGCGGGCCGCTCGTCACGTCCACGCCATAGGCGTTCGCGAAGTCACGGCCGCCGCGGAAGGTCGAGGCGGTCGAGACGTTCTCGAGGCCTTCGGTCGTGCAGAAGCGCTTGGCCGCGAACGGCAGGTCGGCCGACACCACCACCACGGCCGTGTCCGCCAGCTTGCCCGCGGCTTCGTTGAACTTGCGCGTCGAGGTGGCGCAGGTCGGCGTGTCGAGGCTCGGCACGATGTTCAGCACCTTGCGCTTGCCCGCGAAGCTCGCGAGCGACAGCTCGCCGAGGTCCTGGCCAACCAGCTTGAAGTCGGGGGCTTGCGAGCCGACCGTCGGGAATGCGCCGGCGAGTTCGATCGGGTTGCCGCCCAGGGTGACTTTGCTCATGTTCGTGCTCCGGAGAGGAGGCGTCGTGCGACGCCGAGGTTGAGGCCGGCGCGCCCGTGGCGGGGCGCCGTGCGCTTACGGATAGAAAATCTGGACGCGGAAATTCGAGGCGGCGATGCCGGAGGCGCCATCGCCACCGCCCGGTGCGGTGTCGATCCGCACGTACATGGTTTCGGTGGCGCCGGCGGGCAGGCCGGCGGCGACCGGCGTGCCAGGGTGGACGTAGTCGGACGGCGCCAGCACGCGGCGCGCGGCCACCTGGTTCGACGCGTCGAGCAGGGTCAGTTCGATCGACGGCCAGGCGATCGCGATCGCGCTGCGGTTCGACAGCGGTACCTTCAACTCGAGCACGCGCGGGCCGTCGAGCTGGCGCAGGTCGGAGGCGCCGAGGCGCAGGCCGTCGATCACGCGTGGCGGCGCCACGTTGCAGCCGAGCGTGGTGCAGGCCTGGGCGAACAGCGGCTGGCTCGCGGGCCAGTGCGCGATCAGCGGCTCGCGCAGCCACCAGGCGATCTGGCCGGCCAGCACCACGATCAGCAGGCCCGCCACGAAGCCGCCGAGCAGCCGCCCGGTGAAGCCGCGGCGCGCGGCGGCCGGCGATTCGCGCGTCATCGCGAAGTGCACGCGGTCGTCGGCCTCGGGCTCGTTCGCGAACGGCTCGGCGGCGAGCGGGGCGGCCGCTGCGGACAGGCTGCCGATATGGACCTGCGCGCCGTCGTCGTCCTCGTCGTGGACGATCGGCTCGGCATGCGGGATGTGGTGCGGCGTGACGCCGAGCGACGGCTCGGCCGCGTCGCGCGGCAGCGAGGCGACCAGCGCTGCGATGTCGGCCGTGTGCGTGGTGGCGGTGTCGAGCGGTGTCCCGGCCGGCGTGGCTTCGACCGGTGCGTCGGTCGGCACGTCGACCATCGCGGGCACGATCGGCTCCGCGTGCGCGACGATCTCGGGCACCGGCTCCGCCAAGGGAGCCGCCACGGCGGCCTCGCCCGCGCGATGCATCGCGCCGCGCGTCAGCCCGGCCTCGTTGGCGGGCCCTGCGTGGCGATGGGAGGTCTCGATCGGCACCAGCGGCGCCGGATCGGTGTTCTCGCTCGTGTGGCGCAGCTTCGGGTCGATGCCGCCGTCAAGCCAGGGTGCCCACATGTCCCACGCACCGGGCGTGAAATTGCCGGTGCCGCCCGCGGGCGCGGCCTGCGGCGCGGTGGCCGAGAACACGCGTGGCGGCTGCGCGAGCGCGCCGTCGGCGGCCGGGGCCGCCTCGACGATGGCCGGCGCGAGTTCGGGATCGGGGTCGACGAGAGAGCCGGCCGCGTCGAAGACCTGCTGGCAGTGCCCGCAGCGCGCGAGCCCGCCATGCAGCTTCAGATGTTCCGGCTGGATGCGGAACACGGTTTCACAGTGAGGGCAGCGCGTCGCGAGTGGCATGGTCAGCCGGGCAGCGGGGCCGGAGTGAAGGACAGCGCTATTCTAATGGCTTTCGCGCCGGGTTCCGGCGAGGCACACCCAACCTTCGTGTTCGCGCCAGACCGAGATGTCGACGTAGCGCGCATAAACGGCCGCGACTTCGTCGGCTTGCCGCGCCAGCACGCCCGACAGCGCGATGCGGCCGCCCGGCTTCACCTTCGAGGCGAGCATCGAGGCCATCAGCTTGAGCGGGTTCGACAGGATGTTGGCCACCACGATGTCGAATTCGCCGGCGGGGCAGTCGTCGGGCAGGCCGTAGGTCACGTCCGCGTGATTGCGCTCGCTGTTGTGGCGCGCCGATTCCACCGCCTGCGGATCGATGTCGATGCCGGTCACGTCGCCGGCGCCGCACTTCTTCGCGAGGATCGCGAGGATGCCCGAACCGCAACCGTAATCGAGCACCGACTGGCCGGCCTGCACCGTCTGCTCGAGCCATTCCATGCACAGCCGCGTGGTGGGGTGGCTGCCGGTGCCGAAGGCGAGGCCCGGGTCGAGTTCCAGCACGAGCGCGTCGGGATCGGGCGCGTCGTGCCATGACGGCACCACCCAGATCCGCTCGCCGATCGGAATCGGATCGAACTGCGATTGCGTCACGCGCACCCAGTCCTGCTCCTCGACCTCGCGCACGCTCGAGGCGGGCGCGGCCGCGAGGCCCACCTCGTTGGCGGCCGCGGCCAGCAACACCGCCGGATCGTGCGCGTCCGACAGCAGCGCGATCACCCGCGAATGCTGCCAGGCCGTGCGCTCGGGCGTGAGGCCGGGTTCGCCGAACAGCGGCTGCTCGTCGGGCGTGTCCGCATCGGCATCCTCGACGGACACCGACAGCGCACCGAGCTCGATCAGCGCGTCCGACAACGCTTCCGCGTGTTCGCGCGCGAGTTCGACGACGAGTTCCCGGTAGCTCATGCTCAAGCCTCGTCCGGCGACACCTGCTGCTTCGCGGCGAGCCGGTTCTCGAGGTAGTGGATGCTGGTGCCGCCTTCCACGAACTTCGCGTCGATCATCAGCTCGCGATGCAGCGGGATGTTGGTCAGGATCCCCTCGACCACCATTTCCGACAGCGCGATGCGCATGCGGGCGATGGCCTGCTCGCGCGTGGCGCCATAGGCGATCAGCTTGCCGATCATCGAGTCGTAGTTCGGCGGCACGAAATAGCCGTTGTAGGCGTGCGAATCGACACGGATGCCGGGGCCGCCCGGCGTATGCCACGACGTGATCCGGCCCGGCGACGGCGTGAACTTGAACGGATCCTCGGCGTTCACGCGGCATTCGATCGCGTGGCCGCGGAACTGGATGTCGCGCTGGCGCAGCGTGAGCTTTTCGCCGGCCGCGATCCGGATCTGTTCCTGCACGATGTCGATGCCGGTGATCAGCTCGGTGACCGGGTGCTCGACCTGCACGCGCGTGTTCATCTCGATGAAGTAGAACTCGCCGTTCTCGTACAGGAACTCGAAGGTGCCCGCGCCGAGGTAGCCCATCTTCTTGCACGCGTCCGCGCAGCGGTCGCCGATGCGATCGATCAGGCGGCGCGCGATGCCCGGCGCCGGCGCTTCCTCGATCACCTTCTGGTGGCGGCGCTGCATCGAGCAGTCGCGTTCGCCGAGCCACAGCGCGTTCTTGTGCGAATCGGCCAGCACCTGGATCTCGATGTGGCGCGGATTCTCGAGGTACTTCTCCATGTACACCTGCGGGTTGCCGAAGGCACGGCCGGCTTCCTCGCGGGTCATGTTCACGGCATTGACGAGCGCCGCCTCGGTGTGGACCACCCGCATGCCGCGACCGCCGCCGCCGCCCGCCGCCTTGATGATGACGGGGTAGCCGACCGCGCGCGCGATCTTGACGATTTCCTTCGGGTCTTCGGGCAGCGCGCCTTCCGAGCCGGGCACGCAGGGCACGCCGGTGCGGATCATGGTCTGCTTGGCCGTGACCTTGTCGCCCATCATGCGGATCGTGTCGGGACGCGGGCCGATGAAGGTGAAGCCCGACTGCTCGACGCGTTCGGCGAAGTCGGCGTTCTCCGACAGGAAGCCGTAGCCGGGGTGGATCGCCTGCGCGTCCGTCACCTCGGCCGCGCTGATCAGCGCCGGCATGTTCAGGTAGCTCAGGTTCGACGGCGCGGGTCCGATGCAGACCGCTTCGTCGGCGAGCTTCACGTACTTGGCTTCCTTGTCGGCTTCCGAGTACACGACGACCGTCTTGACGCCGAGTTCGCGGCACGCGCGCTGGATGCGCAGAGCGATTTCGCCGCGATTGGCGATGAGGATTTTTTCAAACATAGCGGGTATTCGTCTTTCCGGTGGCGCACTCAGGCGCGGGGCGGCGCGCTCGGCTTAGCCGATCACGAACAGCGGCTGGCCGTATTCGACCGCCTGGCCGTTCTCGACGAGGATTTCCTTGACCACGCCTGACTTGTCGGATTCGATCTCGTTGAGCAGCTTCATGGCTTCGATGATGCAGAGCGTCTGGCCTTCCTTGACCGTGTCGCCCACCTGCATGAACGGGTCGGCGCCCGGCGACGGCGCGCGGTAGAACGTGCCGACCATCGGCGAGGTGACCACGTGGCCCTGCGGCGCGGCGGCGGCCGGCGCGGCCGCGGCTGCCGGTGCGGCGCCTTCGGCTGCGGGGTGGGCTGCCGGTGCGGCGCTGACCTGCGGTGCATAGCCGGGTTGCGGCTGCACGTAGACCGGCGGCGCGTTCTTGACGATACGCACCTTGCCTTCGCCTTCCGTGACTTCCAGCTCGGAGATGCCGGATTCGGAGACGAGGTCGATCAGGGTTTTCAGCTTGCGAAGGTCCATCGGGAGTTCCCCTTGTCTAGTCGTGAAGCACCGGTCTTGCCGGCTGCGATTCGTGAATTGCCTGAAGCGGTTCAGCCGCGCGGCGCCGCCTGCAGCTTGTCGAGCACGTGCTCGAGGGCATACAGGTAGCCTTTCCAGCCGAGGCCGCAGATCACGCCTTCGGCCTGATCGGAGAAGTACGAGTGATGCCGGAACGGCTCGCGACGATGCACGTTCGACAGATGCACCTCGACGAACGGAATGTCGACGCCGGCCAGCGCGTCGCGGATCGCGACGCTCGTGTGCGTGTACGCGGCCGGATTGATCACGATGTAATCGGTCTTTTCGTCGCGTGCAGCGTGGATGCGATCGACGATCGCACCTTCGTGGTTGCTCTGGAACGCGGCGAACTCGACGCCGGCCTCGGCCGCGCGCGCGGCCAGTGCCTGATCGATCTCGGCCAGCGTCACACGCCCGTACACTCCGGGCTCCCGCGTGCCGAGGAGATTGAGGTTCGGGCCGTGCAGTACCAGCAAACGTGTCATGGTCGCTTCAATTTCTGCGGAATTGGGCGCACTTTATCGCCGTTTCGAGAAATTTGTCCAGTTTTGCCGAGCGGGAGCGTCGATCCGCGCACGTCGATTTGTCTGCTGTAGCGCGAAGATCACGATATTTGCCGCGAACCTGCCGCGAACCGGGGGTAACCCGCCGGTATCACGACAAGCGAAAAGCGCGGCATTCAGAGCGTGTCAAGCGTCTTCTTGAGCTGATTCGAATCGATTTCGCCCAATTTTGTCTCGCGTACCCGGCCGTTCGCATCAATTACGACGGTGAACGGCAGCGCGCCGGCGGTGTTGCCGAAATTGCGTGCCAGATCGGCGCCGGCATAACCGCTGACGTAGACCGGGTAGTCCACCTTCACCTTCTGCAGGAAGGCCTGCACGTTCTTGTCCGAATCGACGGCCACGCCGACGAAGCGGATGCCCTTCTGTTTATAGGCGTGCGAGAGCTGCACGAGCTCCGGCATTTCCTTCACGCAGGGGCCGCACCACGAGGCCCAGAAATTCACGACCACCTTCTGGCCCTTGAAGGCGGCCAGCGATTGCGGCTTGCCGTCGACGTCGGTGACCGACGCGGCCCACAGCGTGGCGGCGGCATCGGGCTTCGCGCCGGCGCCCGCGGTGGCTGCCTCGGCCGCGTTCTCGAACACGTCGCCGCGCATCCAGTGGCCGGCAGCCACGCCGCCGGCGATCGCCACGGCGGCCACCACGGCGACCGGCAGGTATCGTTTACTGTTCATCTTCGGAAAATTCGCTTCGAATCGGGTTGAGGGGCGCGGCCGGCGCATCGAGCAGCGCACGCAGCGCGGCGGCGTCGGCCCGCGCCAGACGACCGCGTGCGTCGGCACGCACCGCGCCGCGCAGGTCGTCGGCATCGTACAGCGCGACGTGGATGCCGATCGCGTCGGCGTCGCGCCGGTCGCGCCACAAAAAGCTCAGCGTCTCGACGTCGCCTCGGCCGCCGAAATGGCGCGTCTCGGACACGTCGTACTGGATGTTCTGGTTCAGCAGATAGATCGCGACGTCCTTCTGGCTGTCGGAGAAGGTTTGCAGATGGATGTCGGAATGCGCGTTGGCCGTGCCGTTGAGCACTGCGCCGGTCACATAGGGCGCGAACGCGGCGAGCCGCTCCATCCAGTCGAGCGCCACGCGCCGCAGCCGCGCGAGCTCGGCCGGCTGCGTGTCGGACTGGAACAGCGCCATGTACTCGTGCAGTTCGGCCTCGATCATGTCGTTGTCGGGCAGCCATTCGCCCGCCACGCGGGTCTCGCCGAGCAGCTGGCGTGCGGCCTTGCGCTTGGCCGACGCGTAATCGAGCCCTTCCTCGGCGATGAGGCGGGCGGCGGCGAGCGCGATTTCCTCGCGGACGCGGCGCGGGTCGAGCAGGGGTTTTCGAGGCATGATGCGGCAATCATACTCGATCGGCGCGCGGCGGCCGGCCCGGCGCGGCGGCACGGACGGCTCGGTTACAATGACAGCCTTTCTCCGGCGCCGGCCGGTGGCGCGCCCCGGGCGCCGACGCCCCGCCGGCCCCGGTTCGCGACTTCGCATGCGCCCGCGCGGCGCGACAGCTCTCTATGCATATCCACATTCTTGGCATCTGCGGCACGTTCATGGGCGGTCTCGCCGTGCTCGCCCGCGAGGCCGGTCATACCGTGACCGGATGCGACGCGGGCGTCTATCCGCCGATGAGCACCCAGCTCGAGGCGCAGGGCATCCAGCTGATCGAGGGCTACGGCGTCGAGCAGCTCGACCTGAACCCGGACCTGTTCGTGATCGGCAACGTCGTGTCGCGCGGCAATCCGCTGATGGAAGCGATCCTCGATCGCGGCCTGCCCTACACGTCGGGCCCGCAATGGCTCGGCGAGCACGTGCTGGCCGGCAAGTGGGTGCTTGCCGTGGCCGGCACCCACGGCAAGACCACCACCAGTTCGATGCTGGCCTGGCTGCTGGAGGACGCCGGCATGAACCCGGGCTTCCTGATCGGCGGCGTGCCGCTGAATTTCGGCGTGTCGGCGCGGCTGACCGATTCGAGCTTCTTCGTGATCGAGGCCGACGAGTACGACACGGCGTTCTTCGACAAGCGCTCGAAGTTCGTCCATTACCGGCCGCGCACCGCAGTGCTGAACAACCTCGAATACGATCACGCCGACATCTTCGCCGATCTCGCCGCGATCGAGGTCCAGTTCCACCATCTCGTGCGCACCGTGCCCGGTGTCGGCCGGATCGTCTCGAACGGCCGCGAGACGGCGCTCGAGCGCGTGCTCGCGCGCGGCTGCTGGAGCGAGGTCGAGCGCTTCGGCGTGGAAGGCGGCTGGCAGGCGCTGCCGGCCGGGAGCGGGGTGCCCGTGGACGAGCGCTTCGCCGTGTGCTGGCAGGGCGCGCGGGTGGGCGAGGTGGCCTGGACCATTCAGGGCGAGCACAACCGCCAGAACGCGCTGGCCGCGATCGCGGCCGCGCGCTCGGTGGGCGTGCCGCCGGCGCAGGCCGCGCAGTCGTTCGCGGGCTTCCGCAACGTGAAGCGGCGCATGGAGATTCGCGGCAGCGTGGACGGTGTGACCGTCTACGACGATTTCGCGCATCACCCCACCGCGATCGAGGCCACCGTGGCCGGGCTGCGCGCGCGCGTCGGCCGCGAGCACACGCGGATCCTCGCGGTGCTCGAGCCGCGCTCGAACACGATGAAGCTCGGCACCATGAAGGCGCAGCTGCCCGAGAGCCTCGCCGACGCCGATCTCGTGTTCGGCTACGGCGCCGCGTCGGGCCGCGACGCGCTGGGCTGGAGCCTGGCCGACGCGCTCGCGCCGCTCGGCGGCAAGGCGCAGGCGTTCGACGACCTGAACGCGCTGGTCAAGGCGGTGAGCGCCGCGGCACGCCCCGGCGACCAGATCCTGGTGATGAGCAACGGCGGTTTCGGCGGCGTGCACCAGAAGCTGCTCGATGCGCTCGGCGCGCGGGGCGGCGCGTGATCCTGTATCTGCACGGCTTCCGTTCGTCGCCGCAGTCGTTCAAGTCGCGCGTGCTGGCCGCGCGCCTCGCCGAGCTCGGCCGCGAGCGCGAATGGCGCTGTCCGACGCTGTCGGTGTCGCCGCTCGAGGCGATCGCGCTGGCCGAGGCCGAGGTGGCCGGCGCCGCGCCGCACGAGGTGACCGTGATCGGCAGCTCGCTCGGCGGTTTCTACGCCACCTGGCTGGCCGAAAGGCACGGCTGGCGCGCCGTGCTGCTGAACCCGGCCACCGCGCCGCAGCGCGATCTGGCCCGCTATCTGGGCGAGCAGCCGCTGTGGCACGGCGGCGGCAGCATCGTCGTGGAGCCGCGGCATCTGGGCGAGCTCGAGGCGCTGGCGGTGCGCGGCATCACGCGGCCGGAGCGCTACTATCTGCTCGCCGCCACCGGCGACGAAGTGCTCGACTACCGCGAGATGCTCGCGCACTATCCGGGCGCGCGCACCCGCGTGATCGACGGCAGCGACCACGGCATCAGCGAGTTCGCCGACTACGTCGACGAGGTGCTGGCATTCTGCGACGCGCCATGAGGCGCGCGGCCGGCGGCAAGCGAATTCAATCCAAGCTGGACGAGGCGCCGCGAGGCGGCGCCGGACAGTCTCAACGAGAGTCAGACGAGTGAACGTTTTTTTCGAGGAATCGGGCAGTTTCAAGGCAGGCAGCGTGCTGTCGCGTCAGGGCGATGCGTTTCAGGTCGAACTGCCGGGCGGGCGCCGCGCGAAGGTGCGCGCGAAGGACGTGCTGATCGAATTCGACAAGCCCGCCGCCGGCGAGCTGATGCAGCAGGCCGACGCGGCCGCGCAGGAGATCGACCTCGATTTTCTGTGGGAATGCGCGCCCGATGCGGAATTCGCCTACGGCGCGCTGGCCGACGAGTACTTCGGTGCCGGCTACGGCCCCGTGGAACGCGCGGCGCTGGTGCTGCGCATGCACGGCTCGCCTGTCTATTTCCGCCGCAAGGGCCGCGGCCAGTATCAGCGGGCGCCCGAGGAGCAGCTGAAGATGGCGCTGGCCGGGCTCGAGCGCAAGCGCCAGCAGGCGCTCGTGCAGGCCGGCTACGAAGAGGAGCTGAAGGCGGGCAAGCTGCCGGCCGTGTTCGAGGGCAAGGCGCTCGCGCTGCTCACGCGCCCCGACAAGAATTCGATCGAATACAAGGCGCTCGACGCTGCCGCGATCGCGCTCGGCGTGTCGCAGGCGCGGCTGATGCTCGACTGCGGCGGCGTCGCCTCGCCGCGCGCGCTGCACGAGGCGCGCTTCCTGGCCGAGCATTTCCCGCACGGCACGGGCTTCCCGCCGGTCACGGTGGGCGCGCTGCCCGAGGACCTGCCGCGCGCGAACGTCGACGCGTTCTCGATCGACGACGTGACCACCACCGAAATCGACGACGCCTTCTCGGTCGAGCACCTGCCCGAGAACCGCGTGCGGGTGGGCGTGCACATCGCCGCGCCGGCGCTCGGCATCACGCGCGGCGACCCGATCGACGCGATCGCGCGCGCGCGCCTGTCCACCGTCTACATGCCCGGCGACAAGATCACGATGCTGCCCGACGACGTGGTGGACGTGTTCACGCTGAAGGAAGGCGATTTCCGGCCGGCGCTGTCGCTGTACATCATCGTCGACCGTGAAACGCAGGACATCGTGGCCAGCGAGACGCGCGCCGAATACGTGTTCGTGAAGAACAACCTGCGCCACAACACGCTCGAGGAAGTGGTGACGGAAGAGACGCTCGCGGCCGGCACGGGCGAGTATCCGCACAAGGACGACATCGCCGTGCTGTGGCCGCTCGCGCAGGCGCTGTTCGAGAAGCGCCAGGTGGCGCGCGCCGGCTACGGCCTCAAGCGCGAGGTGCAGCGCAACACCGACTACAACTTCTACGTGGAAGGCGAGCACGTGTCGATCACGCCGCGCCGCCGCGGCTCGCCGCTCGACCTGATCGTCTCGGAGCTCGCGATCCTGTCGAATTCGACCTGGGGCGCGTTCCTGCACGATCACACGGTGCCCGGCATCTACCGCTCGCAGCGCGCGCTCGGCGTGCCGACCGGCCCGAAGCGCACCCGCATGCAGACCAGCGCCGCGCCGCACGAAGGCCTCGGCGTGGCGCAGTACGCGTGGAGCACCTCGCCGCTGCGCCGCTACGTCGACCTGGTCAACCAGTGGCAGTTGCTCGCCTGCGTGCAGCACGGCGTGACGGCCAAGCTGGCCGCGCCGTTCAAGCCGAAGGACGCGGATCTGTACGCCGTGGTGCAGGGCTTCGACGACACCTACACCGCCTATGCCGACCACCAGCGCCGCATGGAGTATTTCTGGTGCCTGCGCTGGCTGCGCCAGGAAAACCGCCGCCAGGTGGTGGCCGCGGTGGTCAAGGGCGATCTCGTGCGACTCGAGGAAATCCCGCTGCTGCTGCACGTGCCGGGGCTCGGCGTGCATGCGCGCGGCACGCGCGTGCTGCTCGACGTGATGTCGATCGACGAGCTGACGATCGAGGCCTCGGTGCGGCTGCTGAACGTGCTCGACGCGCCCACCGTGTCGAGCGGCGAGGCGGCCGAGGCCGACGAGGAAGAGAGCGCGGAAGCCGGCGACGAAGCGGCCGAGGACGGCGAGATCGTCGACGATTCGGCCACGAGCGAGGCGCAGGCGCTGGCCGAAGCCGATGTCGAGGCGCCCGGTGCCGCCGAGGCGCCCGCGGCCGACGGCGAGGAGGGCGCGAAGTGAGTGCAACTGCGAGCGCCAGCCCGAGCACCGTCGCGCAACGCGATCAGTACGTGGTGATCGGCAACCCGATCGCGCACAGCAAGTCGCCGGCGATCCACGCGCGCTTCGCCGAGCAGACCGGCGAGCCGGTCGCCTACGCGCACCGGCTCGCGCCGCTCGACGGCTTCGCCGCCTCGGTGCGCGAGTTCATCGCGGCCGGCGGGCGCGGCGCGAACGTCACCGTACCGTTCAAGCTCGAGGCGCATGCGCTGGCCGACACGCTGTCGCCGCGCGCGGCCGCGGCCGGCGCCGTCAACACGCTGCGCTTCGATGCCGACGGCACGATCTACGGCGACAACACCGATGGCGCGGGCCTGGTGCGCGACATCGAGCGCAATCTCGGCGTGCAGCTGGCCGGTGCACGCGTGCTGCTGCTCGGCGCCGGTGGCGCGGCGCGCGGCGTGGTGCTGCCGATGCTCGAGCGTGGCCCGCTGTCGATCACGATCGTGAACCGCACCGCGAGCAAGGCCGAGGCGCTGGCGGGCCAGTTCTCGCAGGCCGCGCACGACGCGGGCTGCCGGCTGGCCGGTGGCGGCGCGGCGATCGTCGAGGCGAGCCGCTACGACGTGATCGTCAACGCGACGGCGGGCAGCCTCGATGCCGCGCTGCCCGAGTGCGACGCGGCCGCGTTCGGCCCCGGCACGCTTGCCTACGACATGATGTACGCCGCGCAGCCGACGGTGTTCATGCAGCACGCGAGCGCGCTCGGCGCGCGCGCGGCCGACGGGCTCGGCATGCTGGTCGAGCAGGCGGCCGAATCCTTCGAACTGTGGCGCGGCGTGCGGCCCGACGGTGCACCCGTGCTCGCGGCGCTGCGCGGCGCGCTCGCCGGCGCTGCCGCCGCGGCCTGACGTGACGGGCGCCGCCTCGTGGTGATCCCGTTCGGTGCCGGCGACGCCGGCCGCTCCCGTGGCGATCGAGCGGGCCGTCCCGCGCGGCGGCGCGGCCTCGCGCGCTGGCTGGCTTACGTGGCGGCCGTGCTGGCCGGCGCGTGGATCGCCACGCAGGCGTACTACTTCGTGCAGATCGCCCTGTGGAACGTGATCGATCCGGGCTCGACGGCCTTCATGCGGGCCGACGCGTGGCGCCTGAAGGCGGCCACGCCGCCCGTGGCGATCCAGCATCAGTGGGTGCCGTACGAACAGATCTCGCGCAATCTGAAGCGCGCCGTGATCGCCTCCGAGGACGCCGATTTCGCCAACAACAATGGCTACGAGGTCGACGCGATCCTGCAGGCATGGGAGAAGAACCGCGCTCGCGGCCGGATCGTGGCGGGCGGTTCCACCCTCTCGCAGCAGCTCGCGCGCAACCTGTTCCTGTCGAGCGGCAAGAGCTATCTGCGCAAGGGGCAGGAGCTGATCATCACCTGGATGCTCGAGACGCTGCTCGACAAGGAGCGGATCTTCGAGATCTACCTGAATTCGGTGGAGTTCGGCCGCGGCGTGTACGGCGCCGAGGCGGCCGCGCGCTACTACTACAAGGAGCCGGCCAGCCGGCTCACGGCCTGGCAGGCGGCGCGGCTCGCCGTGATGCTGCCGAACCCGAAATACTTCGACGCGCACCGCAATTCGCCGTGGCTCGCGCAGCGCTCGCGCGTGATCGCACGCCGCATGGGCGCCGCCGAACTGCCGGCTTCCTCGTCCTCGCAATGAGGTCGTGCGGCCGCGCCCGGCGCGCGGTCGCGACCTGAGCGGCGGCACCCGCCCGCCGCGTTGTCCGGCTTTCCACTTTCCGCATCCCGCCTTCCGCCTTTCGTCCGCCGGGCTCGCCGCGCCGGCCGGTGCATCGCCGTGCGCATCGGCGGCCTCCGCCATTGCCGTTTCCGATGCAGTGCAACGCGAATCTGCGGCAATATCTCATTATTTGGGCGATGCATTCAAATATTGGAGGCGCACACGGGCGACTCTACAATCGGCACCCATCGACATGCAGCACGGCGCAGGATCGCTCGACGAATCCGCAGCCGGCGCAACCAGGAGACAACGATGACGCCGATCGAGCAGTCCGCCGTATTGCGTACCTGCCCCCGCAAGGGCGCGGCCTGAGCGCCGCTTCCGAGATCGCCCGTCACGCGACCCACTCCCTCATGAACAAGACCCCGATTCCCGTCGCACCGGCCAACGGCGCCGGTCCGTCCAACGACAGCCACGCCGACGCGCCGCTCGACGCGCTCGCCGACAGCATCGGCTCGACCGGCTCGCCGCTCGATCTGGCCGCCCAGCAGGCCGGCACGCAGACGCTGCTGCGCGGCCTCGCGATCCTCGAGGCGATCGCCGGCGGCGCGCGCGAGATGCGGGCGATCGGCGCGGCGCTCGGCACCACGCGCAGCACCACGCACCGGCTCGTCAGCAGCCTCGTGCAGGCGCGCTACCTGCGCCAGGTGCAGGGCGGCTACCTGCTGGGCCCGAAGCTGATCGAACTCGGCACCGTGGCGCTCGAACAGATGCCGCTGACCGCCGTGGCGCGTCCGCATCTCGAGGCGCTGGCCGAGGCCACGCTCGACACGATCCACCTCGGCGTGCGCGACGGCGACGACGTGCTCTACATCGACAAGATTCCCGGCACGCGCGGTCTCGAGATGCGCTCGCGGATCGGCCACCGCATGCCGATGGCCTCCACCGGCATCGGCAAGGCGATGATGCTCGACCTCGCGCCCGATACCTGGGCCTCGCTGTTCGAGGCCTCGCGCCGCTCGCTGGCCGGCGTCAACTTCAAGCCCGACCGCCGCCCCGACGCCACCACCTTCCTGCAGCGCATGGCCCATTACGCGGCCGGCGGCTACACCTTCGACCTCGAGGAGAACGAGGCGTCGATCCGTTGCGTGGCCGCGCCGGTGCGTGATGCCTCGGGCGCGATCGTGGCGGCCGTGTCGGTGGCGAGCACGATTCCCTACATGCCGCTCGATCGCATGGACGAACTGATTCCGGTGCTGCAGCGCGAGGCGCGCGCGATTTCGGCGGAACTCGGCTGGAGCGCGCCGCAAACGACCCGCAGGATCAAGCGATGACGATGTCCCGACCGGATACGAATGCCACCACGCCGGCGCTGATCGCGCTCGACTGGGGCACCACCTCGATGCGTGCCTTCTTGTTCGCGGCGGACGGCTCGGTGCTCGAGTCGAATGCGCACGCAGCCGGCGTGATGAACCTGCCGCGCGGCGGCGGCGCGGCTGCCTTCGACGCGGCCTTCGAGGCCGCCTGCGGCGCGTGGCTCGACCGCACGCCCGGCCTGCCGGTGCTGGCCGCCGGCATGGTGGGCAGCGCGCAGGGCTGGCGCGAGGCGCCGTACGTGAGCACGCCCGTCGATGCCGACGCGCTGGCCGGCGGGCTGATCCGCGTCGATGCCGCGCGCGGCGTGTCGGTGGCGATCGTGCCCGGCGTGCTCGAACCGGGCGCGCTGCCCGACGTGATGCGCGGCGAGGAAACCCAGATCGTGGGCGCGCTGGCCGGTGACGCCGCGCTGACCGACGACGGCGCGGGCGCGCTGGTGGGCCTGCCCGGCACCCACGCGAAGTGGGCCTGGGTGCGCGCGGGCCGCATCGAGCGCTTCCGCACCTACATGACCGGCGAGCTGTTCGCGACGCTGCGCGATCACACGATCCTCGGCCGCACCATGCGCGCCGGCGACAGCGGCGACGACGACGCCTTCCGCCGCGGCGTGGAGGTGGCGCGCGAGAGCCGCGACGCGGGCCTGCTCGCCACCATCTTCAGCACCCGCACGCTGGGCCTGACCGGCCGGCTCGCGCCCGAGGCGCAAGCCGACTATCTGTCGGGGCTGCTGATCGGCCACGAGATGAACGCGCTGGTGGCGATGCTGGCCTCGGTCGGCGCCACGCTGGCCGAGCGGCCGCCGCGCCTGATCGGCGCCCCGGCTCTTTGCGCACGTTATCTGACGGCGCTGCGCGCGTTCGGCTGCGACGGCGCGTGCGTGGTCGAGCACGCGACCGAGCACGGGCTGTGGCGCATCGCGACGCAGGCCGGCCTGGTTGCCGGGCCGAACGCCGCGTCGATTGCCGATGCCCCGCGAGGCCGGGTGCCGTCCACGGAATAGAGGAGAACGAAACGATGTCCACCGCGATGCCCAACGATTTGACGCTGCCCGCCCCGTACACGCCGCACGACGGCCTGGCGCGCGCGTTCGACGCGTGTCCGCTGATCGCGATCCTGCGCGGCATCACGCCGGGCGAGGCCGCCGAGCACGGCGCGGCGCTGGCCGAGGCCGGCTTCCGCCTGATCGAGGTGCCGCTGAACTCGCCCGATCCGTTCGCGAGCATCGCCGCGCTGCGCGCCGCGCTGCCGCCCGAGGTGCTGATCGGCGCGGGCACCGTGCTGCGTGCCGCCTACGTCGACGAGGTCGCGCGCGCCGGTGGCGAGCTGATCGTGATGCCGCATGCCGACGCCGAGGTGATCGGCCGGGCCAAGGCGCTCGGCCTCGCCAGCGCGCCCGGCGTGGCCACGCCGAGCGAGGCCTTCGCCGCGCTGCGCGCCGGTGCCGACGTGCTGAAGATGTTCCCGGCCGAGCAACTGGGCCCGGTGGCCGTGAAGGCCTGGCGCGCCGTGCTGGACAAGCGCGTGCCGCTGGTGCCGGTGGGCGGCGTGACGCCCGACAACATGGGCTCGTACCTGTCGGCCGGCGCCAACGGCTTCGGCCTCGGCTCGGCGCTGTACAAGCCGGGCCAGTCGGCCGCCACCACCGCGCTGCACGCGCAGGCGTACGTGAAGGGCCTCGCGATCGCGCGCAGCGGGGCCGCGAGATGAAGCGGCTGGCCGGCAAGGCGGCGCTCGTGACCGGCGCGGGGCGGGGTATCGGCGCGGCCATCGCGCTGGCGTTCGCCCGCGAGGGCGCGGCCGTCGCGATCGCCGAACTCGACGAGGCGGCGGGCCGCGAGGCCGCCGCCGCGATCGCGCGCGAGGTGCCGGAAGCCCGCGTGCTGGCGGTGCGCACCGACGTGACCGATTCCGCCTCGGTGGCCGCCGCGGTGGCCGCGAGCGAACGCGAAATCGGCGCGCTCGACGTGCTCGTCAACAACGCCGGCGTGAACGTGTTCTGCGATCCGCTGACGATGCGCGACGAGGATTGGCGGCGCTGCTTCGCGGTGGATCTCGACGGCGTCTGGAACGGCTGCCGCGCGGTGCTGCCTGGCATGGTGGAGCGCGGCCGCGGCGCGATCGTGAACGTGGCCTCGACGCACGCGTTCCAGATCATCCCGGGCTGCTTCCCGTACCCGGTCGCGAAGCACGGCGTGCTGGGCCTCACGCGCGCGCTCGGCATCGAGTACGCGCCGCGCAACGTGCGCGTGAACGCGATCGCGCCGGGCTACATCGAGACGCAGTTGACGCACGACTGGTGGAACGAGCAGGCCGATCCGGCCGCCGCGAGACAGGCGACGCTCGATCTGCAACCGATGAAGCGCATCGGCCGCCCGGAGGAGGTGGCGATGACGGCGGTGTTCCTCGCGTCGGACGAGGCGCCGTTCATCAACGCCACCTGCATCACGATCGACGGTGGGCGCACCGCGCTGTACCACGACTGAAGCACCGGATTCGGAAAGACCGCAGCACGCGAAGGCCGCGCGCGTGCTGCGGTCTTTCGGGATCCTGCCTTTCCGGCTTGTGTCTCTTCTTCTCGTGTATTGCCATCTCGCCCGCCGCCCCGTCGCGCGGGGCCGCCGGCCTCAATCGTGGTACAGCGCGGTGCGCCC
>JASLEG010000365.1 GCA_030151225.1 Burkholderia sp.
CGCCGCCACGTCCTCTGACCTGAATGGCAGCAGCAAGTCTGTGCGATGTGACCGAACCGGACCGATAGCCACATCTGAACCAGCGCCCTCACCCGCACCGATTTCAGATGCCAGGAATCATCCCCGATCGCCCGCTGCAAGCGACAATATAGATCTGCCAGTCCAATTCAGGAGCCTGAACTTGCCTTGTCACACCAACGCACTTCGATGCATGGCGCTGGCCATACTTCTGCCTCCTCAACTCGCCATGGCCAAACCGGATGGTCTCGCTCAGCACATGCCCCATGATCGCCCTACGATCAGCGGTGTATCAGCTCAGGCATTGACCAAGGAAGGCCAGGAAGAGCAGGTTTTCAATCTTCCCCTTGCCGATGGCGCGAATCAGCGCCTCTTCTATGCGGCGCCCCCCCGACCTTGGGCAACCATTGTCATGCTGCCGGGCGGGGATGGTGACGTGGGCATGAAGCACGACGGCGGCATTGAGCACGGCGACAACTTCGTTGTCCGAACTCGCCACCGCTGGGTCGCCAGGGGATACGCCATACTGATCCCCGACACGATCGACCACGCCAATCTTCGCGGCGTGCGAAGTTCACCGGCTTACGCGGACCTGATCGGCCGCGTGGTCCGATTTGCGCACAACCAGTGGCCTGGCCCCGTCTTCCTGCTGGGCACCAGCCAGGGCTCGATCGCGGCCATGAACGGTGCCGCCCATGCCACACCGGGATCGATAGCCGGGGTAGTGCTGACGGAATCCGTTTCGCGCATGGGCGGCAGTCACGAGACGGTATTCAGCGCCAGCCCCCGGGACGTCACCGCGCCGGCCCTGATCGTCGCCAACCGTGACGACACCTGCGATGTCGCGCCACCGGAGGATGCTCCCCGGATCGCAGCCGCCATGACCCGGGCACATGATGTACGCGTCTTGTTCCTTGCTGGAGGGATCATGAAATCCCATCGAGTCTGCGGATCTCTGACACCCCACGGCTACTATGGCATCGAAGCGGCCGTCATCGACCGGATTGACCAGTGGATGCAGTCGCATGCAATGAACCGCTGACAACCGGCCAAGGTGTCGCTTTCTTGGAAGAAGATAGGTAATCCCCCCCTCAAACCAGCTGGCGCCAGAAGTGGAACTACTCGCCCACTTACCCGAGAGATCCCATGTTGAGTTCTGCAAGCCCCCCTGAAGTTGGATAGTGATATGTAGGAACTACTGACACACTTTGGTCAGGAAACCCACATGCGCAAATCCACTATACCGAAAGCCAGATCATGGCCGCCCTCAAGCAGCTCGAGTCCGGCCTACCCGTCAACGATCTATATCGTCAGCTCGTCGCTGGCCGGCACCCGTGGCTGGACAATGAGCCACAGCCTTATCCGAGTGTAAATATCCGGGAGCGCATCACGACAATCCAGGACAACTAAAACGATAAGGGCCACTCCGCGAAGAGTAGCCCTTATCGTTGTTTTCTAGCCATTTTGCAATGATTTGCAATGTATCGCTAGTTGGTATTGGTGCCAAGAGGGGCATCGAAAACCGCATAGAAATGCGGGTTCGCAATGCCACAAGAAAAATATGCCCCCAAAAATGCCCCCAGACAGGCTGCGCTTGAATGAGACAGCATGGGACAACCGGGCCAGCTGGCGAGGATATCCACCCGTCGCCACTGTAGAAATCGACCCGATCTGATTGGTGCCCCTTTAGGGCACTCGATCTGGTGCAGAATGTCGCAGGTTGATGGGGTAAAAGTCCGGGGGTTATTACTTTTTCGGTGTTCCAGGTGTTCCAGGTGTTCCACCCCTCCTAAACCCGCATGGTTAAGCCATTTCTCGGGCAAAAAAATGGAACACCTCCAAAAACGGCAGGTGTTCCAGGTGTTCCACTCTCGTCGGCTTGGATCAGCGGCGATCAGGCCTCGGCGGAGAAAACAGCCGCGCCATCAAGGACATAGAACCGACCCTTACTCAGACCCCGCACACGCACGGATTGCGAGGCCTTGCCGTCCTTGCCCGGCTGGAGCCAGCCGGCGGCGATCAGCGTCTGTGCCGCCGCCTTCGGATTGAAGCCCCGCACCAGCTCCTTGAAGGCCTCCGGCATGACCAGGTACTGCTCGCGCAGATCCTCGGCGCCCGGCTCACCGACCTGCAGCTTGCGCCGGAAGCCAGCACGATGGCTCACCGGCCGGCGCTCGTTGTCGTGGTCCTCCGGCTCAAAGCGGCTATCGCCGTGCGCCTCGAGGAAGGCCCGCACCTGGGCCAGCAACTGCTCGCGCTCGGCATCGGCCGGGCCGCCGCGGTCGGCCAGCCACTGACGAAAGCAGATCCGGGTCGCTCGCCTTGCCTCGCCCTCGGGCCAGCCGGTGATGCCGTAGACCGTCGCCAGCTCGCCGGCAGCACCGATCAGGGCAAAGCGCCTGGCCACGCGCCGGACCTGTCCGCCAGCATCCTCGGGCACCAGGTCCGCCAGCATGTCGGCCATGCTCGCCTCGATGCGTCGACGCGATGCACGATGGTCCGCGGTCAGCTGCTCGAGGAAGGCCAGTAGCGGATGCCCGTAGTGTGTCGCCGCAGCCCGCTTCAACTGCTCGGCCACCGCGCTGGCGCTGCTGCCCACCGGCACCGACTCGAACATGCCAAAC
>JASLEG010000371.1 GCA_030151225.1 Burkholderia sp.
CTTGGAACCCTTTATAGAGTACTCAAGCTGGAACATGTAGGGCCTCGCGTGGTAGTTGCGCTTCTCGCCCTCTTTTGCCAGTATGGTGTTTTTCCTTTCCTGGTATTTATTCCTGTCAGCTACTGAGTATTTTTCGTGGTACTCGTCGGTGGTTATGTACTGCTGCGGGTTCCTTTTGTCGCCCGCGTCAACACGAACCGCCATGTAGCTCAATATGAAATAGTCGATATGCTCGGTTTTGCCGATTACGCACTCTGCGGCGTAGTTCTCCTTTATCTTTTCGGTGTCCTTCTGCGAAAGCGTGTCGCCTATTTTTATTCCGGCGGGGTTTGAACCCTCGACCGCTTCCCAAATCTCTATGAACGCCTGCTTGATCGCCCTGTAGGTGAGCTTGCCGAGAAAGTAGTACTCCTTCATCTGGCCCTTATCAATCTTAAAATCCATGGAATACAGCTTGTGCAGCACGTCATAGAATTTGTTGCTTGTAAGGTCCTGTATCGTGAGCGGCCTTCCACCGCTCGCCGCACCCACAGACTGTTTCCAGGTGGTGTCAACATCAGAATAGCAGGTAACGGTGTAGGAGCCCACAACCTGACCGGGCACAACCTCGATAAACATCCACTGGTTCTCGGTGCCCTTGCTCCTTATGGTGAGCTTCTCGATTACGTTATCCGAGTTCGTTTTTGGCTTTACGGTGTAACCGCCGTTCTGCAGCACAAACTTCGCTATCGCAAGCATTGGGTTCGCGGTGTCTTTTGCAGCGATGAAGGTCTTTGTCGAGTCAAAACCATAAGAGTAGTAATTGGCTATTGCCTCGGCAAGGAAAGTTTGCTGTTCTTCCCATGAAGGGAAAGTGTTGCCTTTGAGTACAGTAACATACTTGTCACGAGACTCCTGGATGTAAACTATCACGTCCTTGGTTGAGGCGAAGTCATTCTCAAAAGACACTATGAACCTCGTCCCCTTATTAACCCGGTTTTCACCGCTTCCACTCGGTTTGAAGTTTATCGAGTTTAGTGTAAGCTTCAGGTTTGAACTTCTCAACTGAGTCTTGTTCGTGTTGCCTATGGTTCTTACGTCCATAACGCGGTGAACAACTACGCCCTTCGACAGTTTTTTGACAGCGGTAGCAAGCGAGCTAACCTCGGAAGGTATGCTGCTCTTCTTTATCGTAACGACAGTCTTGGTGTAACCGGTCTTGTCCTTTCTTACGGGTATCGGCTTAACCTCAAAGTCATCAAGCTGAATGCCGTCGGTTTTTGGTATATCCTGGAGCGCCTCCTCAATTTGCTCGACGGTCTTAATCATTTCCGTCTCTTTCGGGAGTTCAATGCCGGTCGCTTCGGTGTAGTCCTTTATCAGCTGCCTGTTCTGCTCGGCAAAAACCTCAGGCGCAACCTGGCTTGCAAAAGTCTTGCCAGGGTCAATCTCAACAGTGTTTGTTACGCCGCTCTTTTTTTGGCGCAGGTGCATCAGAGCCTTTAGCTGGGCGGCCCTGTTTGTCACGCTGTTTTGCTGAACAATCTGCTGGTGGCGTATCTGCTGTATGGTGGGAACGTTGACTATTTCATCCGATAATGGTCCCGCAGCCCCGGGTGCAACCGGCTCCTCATCCAAACCATCAAGGAGTGAAACCTTTTTCTTTTTAGTTACCTTTATAAGTGAATTATCGGTAAGTTCCGAATTTGCACCGGCCGCAAATTTCTTTATATCGAATGACTCGTCAAGATTACGCATTACTTTTTAGGAATTTTTGGTGTTTTTACTTTTTGTTGCTTTTTAGCGTCAGCAAGCATTTGGTTTGACTTAGCCTTTATGTCGTCCATCTTTTCGTTGGCCGCGTTTCCGTCGTTGTTCTGCTTGTTCTCCTCTTCAATGTATATATTAAGGTACTTCATAAGCGAATTAAACTTATGAAATTCCATATCCTCTATAATTTGGAAATTGTTCGAAGTTCTAACGGACAATGCTATAACGCTCTTATAGTAGTCATCCCAATTTATTTTTGAGTCCTGATATATTTGCGTTATAGTTGGGAAAATCGTTGTTACTGGTTCCGGCTTTTTGTCATATATCTTAGTCAAATAAGTCTCCGAAAAGCTCCTTATTGACAAACATATTTTTCCATCCCCCTGGAAATCGCAGCTGGGTTTCCTCCTCGATACCCTTATAGACAAAAGAGATTTTCTCGAGATTGTCGAGCTTCAGCCTGTTGATTATGTTGGTGTAGGCCTCGAGCATTTTCTCGTTCGCCTGTATTCCCTTGAACTTTAGCTTCAGAGCCTCGACGCTCTCGTTACCGGTTATAAACAAGAAAGGGGCGATCATCAGGAATTGCTTGTTGAACGCCTCCTCCTTCATCATCTTATCCGATGCCTCCTGGTCAGGGTTCTGACTGTCCTTGTAAACCTTCACGATGTGGCGGAATATCTTGGCAGATGCCGAAAACGTCGGTATTCTGAATATTATTGGGTCATCCATGCCCTCAACAGGTATGGTGAACAGGCGGCCATCAAAGTATGAAAGGAGCTTCTCGCTAAGTTCCTTGTAAACGAGCCTCGAAGCAAAAAACTCGACCGGCACG
>JASLEG010000159.1 GCA_030151225.1 Burkholderia sp.
CGCGAAATCGGCCGTGTTCGGCGCGGTGGATTACGTGGCGTACGGTGCGGCGGCGAGCGGCGAATCGGTGAAGGTGATCTTCCCGAAAAGCGGCACGGTGATCGCGCCGCGCCCGATGATGATCTTCAAGTCGTCGCATGCGCAGGACCAGGCGCGCGCGTTTATCGATTACGTGCTTTCCGACGAAGGCCACCGGCAGGGCGACCAGCAGCTCGAGCGCGGCGAGCAGGGCGCCGAGGCCGGCCAGGCGGCCGGCGCGGCCCGAGCCCCGCGCGCCCGGCCGGGCGGCGCGTCGCGCGAGCACGGTAGCCATCAGTGCTCGCCGAACAGGGCGTTGAAGCGCTTGAGCACCTCGGCGCGCGAGGTCTTGTTGCTGCCGTCGTCCATCGGCAGCAGCTTCAGGTCCTTCAGCGCGGGGCGGTCCGACTTCACGTCGTCGCGGGCCGGGATCAGGTACGCGGCCGCCACGATCTGCTGGCCCTCGTCGGACAGCACGTAGTCGACGAAGGCGCGCGCGTCGGCCTGCACCTTCGAGGTCTTGAAGATCATCATCGGGCGCGGCGCGATCACCGTGCCGCTGCTCGGGAAGATCACCTTGACCGATTCGCCGCTGGCGGCTGAGCCGTAGGCGACGTAGTCCACCGCGCCGAACACGGCCGACTTCGCGCCCTGCAGCACCGGGTTGATCGCCTGCGCGTTCGGCCCGAGCACCACCATGCCGTTCTTGTGGAGGCTGTCGAACAGCGCCCAGGCGGCGTCGCCGAGGCGGTCCTGCAGGCCCAGCAGCAGGTCGAGCGAGGCGCCCGACAGCGCCGGGTTCGGCGTGGTTACCTGATCGCGATAGGCGGGCGCGGCCAGATCCTTCCAGTCGTGCGGCTCCGGCTTGCCGGTCCTGGTGTTCCACACGATGCCGAGCGCCGAGATGCCCTGCGCCACGTAGTTCGGGGTCTTGAACATCGGCGAGACGTGGGCCGCGTTCGGGCTCGTGCAGGGCGCGAGCCAGCCGCGCCGGTCGAGATCCTGCGCGGTGTCCCACGACGCCGAGATCAGCACGTCGGCGTGCGGATTGCTGGCCTCGGCCTCGACGCGCGCCATCAGCTTGCCGGTGGTGGCCTGGAACAGGTCCACCTTGATGCCGGTCTTGCGCTCGAAGCCGAGCGCGAGTTTCTTGCCGAGATTGCCGGGGCCTGCGGTGTAGACGGTGAGAGCGTGCACGGATTGAGAGAGGCCGAGGGCCAGCGTAAGGGTGAGGACGGTTCTGGAAAAGGTGGTGAGCATACTACCGGCTCCATGAATTCTGGGTGACGGCGGCGACCCGGCCGTGGGCCAGCGTCACGATGGTGTGCGCGAGCGCTTCGGCTTCGGCGCGATCGTGGGTGACGTAGACGGCGGTGGTGCCGAGCTGGGCGAGCAGGTCGCGGATCTCGGT
This sequence comes from Burkholderia sp., assembly GCA_030151225.1. Lineage (GTDB taxonomy): Bacteria > Pseudomonadota > Gammaproteobacteria > Burkholderiales > Burkholderiaceae > Burkholderia. The sequence continues at coordinate 1,430 of JASLEG010000159.1, forward strand.
GCAGAGCGAGGCGCGCAGTTGCGGGTCGAGGTTCGACAGCGGCTCGTCGAACAGCAGCACGCGCGGGCGCGCCACGATCGCGCGCGCGAGCGCGACGCGCTGCTGCTGGCCGCCGGAGAGCGCCGACGGGCGGCGCGCGCCGAACTCGGCCAGCCCCACCCGCGCGAGCGCCTGCGCGACGGCCGCGGCGCGCTCGGCGCGCGGCACGCCGCGCATCTCGAGCGGAAACGCCACGTTGCCGGCCACCGTCAGGTGCGGCCAGAGCGCGTAGTCCTGGAACACCATGCCGAGATCGCGTGCCTCGGGCGGCACGCAGGTCTCGCGATCGGCGACCGTGTCCGCGCCGAAACTCACGCTGCCCTCGTCGGGCTGCAGCAGGCCTGCCAGCAGCTTCAGCAGGGTGCTCTTGCCGCAGCCCGACGGGCCGAGCAGCGCGAGGGTCGTGCCCGCCGGCACGTCGAGGTCGATGCCGTCCAGCACGGTGTGCCCGGCGAAGCGCTGGCGCACACCGCGCAGATGGATCGAAACGCGCGTGCCGTGGTTCATGCGTGCTCCATCAGAACTTGTGACGGATGCCCGCCATCAGGCCGAACTGATTCCTGCCGGCCACCACGTCGGTGCCGAAGCCGTTCAGGCCGAGGTTGGAGCCGTTGCGGTTCAGCACGTAGCCGAGGTTCAGGTACAGGTCGGTGCGCTTCGACAGGAAGTAGTCGGCATCCACCTGGAACGACCACGGATCGCGCGAGTTGCCGTAGAAGTTCTGGTACATCGCCGTGCCCGAGAACGCCAGGTTCGGCTGCGCGTACCAGGTCGCGCCGGCCCAGTAGAGGCTGCTCGCCTCGACCGGCGAGGTGGACAGCGTGCTCAGGTGGATCGCGTGCGAATCGAGGTAGCGATAGCCGGCGTAGCCGGTCACGCTCGAGAACTTGTAGCTCGCGGCCACACCGATGCGGCGGTCGATGTCGCCTTCGTTGCCGCCGGCCTTGGTGGTGTGCGCCGCCGTGGGGCTGGTGCTGCCGCCGTTCTTCTGGTCGTACACGAGCGTGGCGCTGAACGGGCCGTGCTTGTAGCGCAGGCCGGCCTCGATCACGCGTGCATGGCGCATGTCGCCGGCCGGTTGGGAGCCGTAGTTGACGGTGTCGTAGCCGAAGCTGTACTGCGCGATCGCGGCGAGTTCGCCGAAGTGCTTCTCGTAGCGGACCGTGTTGTCGAGGCGGTCGGAGAAGGCCGGGTCCTGCATCTTGATCGCGTAGACGGCGTTCTTGAGCGGGTTGTATTCGCTGACCCAGTCGAGGAACAGGCCGCCCTGGCGGCCCAGCGCCACGGTGCCGAGCGTGTCGCTGGCGATGCCGAGGTAGGCGAGCCGGCCGAATTCGCGGCCGCCCTGCAGGGACGCGCCGGTGCCCACGTTGATGCCGCTTTCGAGCAGGAAGAAGGCGCGGGTGCCGCCGCCGAGATCCTCGCGGCCGGTGATGCCCCAGCGCGAGCCGGACATGTTGCCCGAGGTCATGCGGGTGACGCTGGAGGTGTCGGTCCTGGTGGCCGCGGCGTGGTTCAGGTATTCGATGCCGCTGTCGAGAATGCCGTAGAGCGTCACCGAGGAGCCGGCGGCGTTGGGCGTTTCGTCCGCGTGGGCGCAGGCGGGCATGCCGGCACAGGCGGCCAGGCACGCGCCTACCGCCGCGATGCGATAGGGGTGGTTCACGAGTTGTTGTCCTCTTTGGGATTCGGTCGAGCCGCCACTGTAAGTGGCATGCAAGTCAGGTTCGTGACAGGAAAAGGCGGGGAGGCGGGGATGTTGCGGAGGAGGCGGGTGCGGGGTTCTGCGTGGAATCGGCAGACAAATGCGGAGATTGGTGGGGAGCTGGCGGGAACGTGCGAGGGTTGGCGAGCCGGTATCCAAACCCCCCGGATCCTTCCAGACCCAAGGGGGTTTCCACCACCACCTCAAAAAATCGACCTTTCCGTATAACTCGTCAGCCACTCCAGCGCGAGCACCCCCGCCAGCGAATTGCCGTTCGGATCGAGCCCCGGCGACCACACGCACACGGCCATCTCGCCCGGCAGCACGGCCACGATGCCGCCGCCCACGCCGCTCTTGGCCGGCAGGCCCACGCGGTAGACGAAGTCGCCGGCCGCGTCGTAGGTGCCGCAGGTCAGCATCAGCGCCGACAGCCGCTTGGCCGAGCTCGCGTCGATCACGCGCTCGCCCGTGATCGGTGCCACGCCGCCGTTGGCGAGGAACAGCGCGGCCTGCGCGAGCTCCACGCAGTTCATCGAGATCGCGCACTGCCGGCAATACGCGTCCACCACGGTTTCCGGCGGCATCCACATGTTGCCGAAGCTGGCCATGAAATAGGCCATCGCGCGGTTGCGCTCGGCATGCTGCCATTCCGACTGCGCGACGCGCGAGTCGTAGTCGATCTCGTTCGAGCCGATCAGCCGGCGGATGAATTCCACCAGCGCCGTCTCGGCACGCACGAAGCGCCGCGCCAGCACGTCGGTCACCACCAGCGCGCCGGCGTTGATGAACGGGTTGCGCGGCTTGCCGCGTTCGCTCTCGAGCTGCACCAGCGAGTTGAACGCCGTGCCCGACGGTTCGCGGCCCACGCGCTGCCAGAGTTCGTCGCCGAGCAGCTGGAACGCCAGCGTGCATGCGAACAGCTTGGACACGCTCTGGATCGAGAAGCGCTCGTGCGCGTCGCCCACGGTGTAGGTGCGCCCGTCGAGCGTGACGATCGCCATGCCGAAGCGGTCGGTCGGCACGTTGGCGAGCTCGGGGATGTAGTCGGCCACGCGCCCGGCGCCGATCCACGGCGCGATTTCGGAGTGGATGCGGTCGAGTATCGGTTGGTAATCCATGACGGCGAAGGGCGGCGCACGCGCGCGAAATTCAGCGAGCCCGTATGGAAACGCCGCCGCGACGATTCGTCAAGCACCAATTCTGTGCGCCGGCCGCCGAAGCGAAGCGGCCGGGCATATCCGCCAACCGGGTCATCCGGCGGCGGGATCGTCGTGAGCGCATCGGGGAAAACGCCGGAGGTCCGGATGCGGATTTCCCGTCGACGACACGGCAGTTCGGAAAACGGGACAGTGATTCGAGGAAAATATCGAAAATCGCGAGAAACGCCACAAAGGACGAAGTGGCGGCCGCGCGGCGCAGTATGATGTTGGCGTTACCGATCATTACGGATAGTTACCCGAAATTTCCGATGTTCGCCGGTTCGATGCGCCGGGGCATCGGCCGTCTCCACTCCGTTTCACTGTCCGCACCGATTGCCATGGCCCACCGGATTCTTCTCGTCGAGGACGACCCCCGCCTGTCCACCCTGATCAGCGGCTACCTGCGCAAGCACGACTACGAGGTCGATGCGGTGCTGGACGGCCACGCCGCGCTGCCGGCGATCCTCGCCACGCGGCCCGATCTGGTGATCCTCGACGTGAACCTGCCCGGCCGCGACGGCTTCGAGATCTGCCGCGAGGCGCGCAAGCAGTTCGACGGCGTGATCGTGATGGTGACGGCGCGCGACGAACCGTACGACGAATTGCTGGGCCTCGAATTCGGTGCCGACGATTACGTGCGCAAGCCGGTCGAGCCGCGCATCCTGCTCGCGCGGATCCGGGCGCAGCTGCGGCGCTCGCCGCAGCGCGCGGCCGAGCTCGCATCCGGGCCCGAGAGCTTCGCGTTCGGCGGCTTCACGATCCACCGCGGGCATCGCTCGGTGCGGTTGCCCGACGGCTCGGCGCCGGATCTGACCTCGGCCGAATTCGACCTGCTGTGGGCGCTTGCCTGCCGCGCCGGCGAGGTGGTGAGCCGCGACGACCTGATGCTGCAACTGCGCGGCATGGAGTTCGACGGGCTCGACCGCACCATCGACGGCCGCATCTCGAAGCTGCGCCGCAAGCTGCAGGACGACGCGAGCCACCCGCGCCGGATCAAGACGATCCGCAGCAAGGGCTACCAGTTCAGCACGCATGACTGGGACTGAGCCCGCCACCGGCCCCGGCGCGGCGCGGCGCCTGCCCGCGCTGCGCTATCTGCGCTGGCGCTGGCTCACGTTCCGGCGCTCGTGGACGGACACGCGCGCCGACCGCATGCCGAGCTGGTCGCGCCTCTATGTACGCGCCTATCTGCACCTGATGTGCCTCGTGCTGTTGCTGGTGGGCGTGCCGTTGCTGGCGCTCGCGGTCACGCTCTCGCCAGCCACGGTGATGGGCGGTTTCGAGGCGCTGCCGGGCGGCGCGCTCGGCATGGCGCTGTTCGTGCTGGGGGTGCCGGCGCTGGCCACCTGGCGCTGGGTGCGGCCGACCTGGGCCGATCTGGTGATGGTGCGCGAGCGCGCCACCGATTTCAGCGGCGGGCGTTTCCACACACGCGCACGCGAATCGCACAGCGTGCTGATCGGCCCGCTCGCGCGCACGCTGAACGCGCTCGCGATGCGCATGGAACGCCTGATCGCGGCGCAGCGCGACCTCGCCAACGGCATGTCGCACGAGCTGCGCACGCCGCTCGCGCGGGTGCGCTTCGCGCTCGAGATCCTGCGCGATCCGGCTACCGAGGCCGAGCGACACGCCGCGCTCGACGGCATCGCGCAGGACGTCAGCGAGCTCGACGAGCTTATCGACATGAGCCTGACCTACGCGCGGCTCGAATACAGCTCGCTGCAGGCGAGCCTCGAGCCCGTCGAGATCGGGCCGTGGCTCGCCGCGCAGGTGCGCGACTTCGCGCAGCTGCACGCGGGCAAGATGGTGGAGATCCACCTCGGCGTGCCGGCCGAGCTGCGCGTGAGCATGGACACCCGCCTGATGTCGTATGCGATCCGCAACCTGCTGCGCAACGCCGGCAAGTACGCGCGCTCGCGCATCGTGGTGGGCGCCGCGCGCGGCGTGCGCGGCGAGATGCTGATCTTCGTCGAGGACGACGGCCCCGGCGTGCCCGCGGCCGAGCGCGCGCGGATCTTCGAGGCGTTCGTGCGGCTCGATCGCCACACGGCCGGCTACGGGCTCGGCCTCGCGATCACGCGCCAGGTGTTGCAGGCCCATCGCGGCCGCATCGGCATGGCGGAGGCGCGTGTGCTGGGCGGCGCGCGCTTCGAGCTCGGCTGGCCCGGCTGAGGCGCCGGGCCGTCGCGTCAGTAGGTGCGGCCGAGCTGGAAGTACAGGTTGCGCAGCCCGCCCGGCGCCAGCGCGATCCCCACGTAGATCGGCCCGAACGAGGTGGAGAAGCTGCCGAACAGCGAGTAGCTCTGCTTCATCGGCCCGCTGCGGCCGCCGTCGTCGTTGGCCCACACGTTGCCGATCTCGGCGCTCGCGCCCACGTAGAAGGCCTTGATCGGCGAGGCCTGGAAGCTCGCCACGCGATTCATGTAGGTGATCTGGCCGTAGGCGAGCGCGTTGCCGCTCAGCTGATCCACCGCATAGGCCGACAGATGCTGGAAGCCGCCGAGCGTGAACGCGAGCAGGTTCACCGGGCTCTCGCTGCCGAAGTTGTTGCCGCCCTCGATGCTCGCGCTGAAGCTGTGCCGCCCGAATTCCTGCGCGATCATCGCCTTGCCGAAGATTTCCGTATAGCTCGAATGGTCGCTCGTGACGAGCGAGCGGTCCGCGCGCAGCTCGAGGAAATAGCCCTTGCGCGGCAGCAACGGATCGTCGAGCTGGTCGATCAGCAGGCGGGCGCGCGCGGTCAGCTCGTGGCCGTTGTAGGACGGGAAGGCCTGGCCGATGAACCGGCCGTCGTCGGTTTCGTCGATCGGCAGGTTGTAGGTGGCCGACGCATTGCCGTGCGCGTAGGCGAGGCCCACGCGGAAATCGCCGAGCCGGCCGATCGGCACGCCGAAATCCATGCCGAGCCGCTCGGTCTGCAACTGGTATTGCGTGATCTTGTAGTCGTCGAGGTAGAGGTTCGCGAAGCGCCGCTCGAATTCCGCGTACGGCGCCACGTAGAAGCCGAAGCGGCTCGACAGCGGCTGGCGCAGCTCGGTGTGCACCGACTGCAGGTCGCTGCCGAGCGTGGTGTCGGCGCGGAACTCGAGCCCCGAGTCGGTCAGCCAGGGGCGCCGGTAGCCGAAGTGGAAGCGGAAGCCACCCTCGTCGCTCGAACTGCTCGACATGCCGAGCCCGAACAGCAGGAAGTTCGGCCCCCAGTCCTTGCCGCGCGCATCGATCACGAGCGTGTTGGTGCCGTCCTCGTTCACCACCTGCTGCGTGACCGTGTCGAAGTTGCCGCTGGTGGTCAGCGCGAGCAGGTCGCGGCTCACGGCCTGCGCGTCGTACACGTCGCCGGGCTTCACGTGCAGCGCCTCGGCCACCACCCGCTTCGGCGCGGGGCCGCTGGTGTGGATCTCGATCGCGGCGATCCGCACCGGCAGCGCGGGCGGGCTCTGGTGCGCGGCGCGATAGGCCGCGTAGGCGGCCGGCGACAGCGCGTAGCGCTCGAGCCTCGGCAGCGCGGCCTCGGCCGCCGCCTCGCCGGCCGCGATCGCCTGCTTCGCGTTGCCGAAATCGGTGAAGCTCAGCGATCCCAGCGAGGGCTCGAGCAGCACGTCGCGCGCGCCGAGCTCGCCGCGCTGGCGCGCCACGTTCTGGCGGATCAGGATGCCGAGCATCTGCTGGAACACGTCGGCCGGCGAGGCCAGCGCGTCGAGCGGGCGCAACTGCGAGCCGATGTCGACCGCGATCACCACGTCGGCGCCCATGCCGCGCACCGTGCCTACCGGCAGGTTGCTGACCAGGCCGCCGTCCACCAGCGTGCGGCCGTCGATCGCGGTGGGCGAGAACAGCCCCGGCATCGCCATGCTGGCGCGGATCGCGAGCGGCAGCGAGCCGCGGTCGAGCACCACCATCTGGCCGGTGCGCAGGTCGGTGGCCACGGCGCGGAACGGCACCGGCAACTGGTCGAACGGCTGGTTGGTCGGCACCGTGGCGGTCCAGTCGGCCAGCAGCGCCTGCAGCCGGTTGCCCTGCACCAGCCCCGGCGGCGCCTTGAAGCCCTTCGCGCCGAAGCCCACGGTCAGGCCGTCGATGTAGCGCTCCTCGTCCTCGCGGCGCTTCTGCGGCAGGTCGGCGCGCTCGGTCACGTCGAACGCGATGTCGGTCAGGTTGACGTTCTCGAGGCGCTGCGCCATCTCGTCGGCGCCCATGCCGCTCGCGTACAGGCCGCCCACCACGGCGCCCATGCTGGTGCCGGCGATGCAGTCGATCGGGATGCGATGCGCGTCCAGCACCTTCAGCACGCCCAGGTGCGCGTAGCCGCGCGCGCCGCCGCCCGACAGCACGAGGCCGATCGAGGGGCGCCCGGCCGGGCCGCCGTCGGCCGCGCAGGTACCGCGGGCGCCGTTGCCGGCGCCGCCGTCGGTCGGGCCGGCCGGTCTCGCC
>JASLEG010000397.1 GCA_030151225.1 Burkholderia sp.
TTCCGTTCGAAATCAAAGCGGCGTACCGCATTTTCAGAGCGAATCGGACTTCTTCGAGGTTGATGACGGTCGTGTTACCAGCGCCGTAGAAGTTGCCGCCGATCATATTCGCATCCGGCGGCGCTCCCGTAGGCGAAGCGACGAAGTTTTGACGGTTCTTCCCGTAAGCCCATGCGTTCGTTTCCGGGTAAAGCCCGAAAAGCGAAGAAGGAACGTTCAGGATGATACACCAGACCATCAAACCGAAAGGCGTAGCCGTTTCTATGTTGAAAACGTCAGACGACCAGTTTTCCCAGAAGTTATAACCGTTCTGCGTGTACCAGTCGTTTTTCTTCCCGACCAGCGCTTGAATGTTCGGTGCTTGGTTGTGCATCCATTTCAAAACCTGACGCTGGTCGTAGTTGTAGGGAGTGATTGCCATTAGGTAGCCGCCTGAACGATGATGTTACCGAAGAGGAGTTCGTGCTGTTCGAACGGTTTAGCTTTCAGAGTCGAAGCGGAAAATCCGTTCGGATAAACCGGCGGCGGGCTTCCTTGAGGAACGCGCGCAACCAGGACGTTTTTAACCTGCATACCGGGCAATTCGGTATGGACCGCGCCAGAGATATCGAACGGAGAAAGGTCCGCGCCTACGACAAGACCCGGTTCGTTGTCTTCGCCGCCAGTCGCCCATTTGACAATGGCGTTTCCGATTGACGGAGTCGGCGCAGCGCTCGACGTGCCTTGCTGATAGAACACGTACGCGTAGCATTCGTAAATGACCGGCGTAACCCATTGCGTGTTGTACTGGACCTTGTTCGAAGGATCGTTCGCAGTTACCGGAGTATGAGGAATGTCGTTGTTCGTGCCGACGTCCCACGGACAACCGCCGCCGTGTGCATTTAATAGCGCTTGCGCAACGTCATTTTGATTCGGAGTCCCGGCGATACATACCCACATCGCAGAAGGAAGAGTGAAAGTAACGCCGTTCACGACGCCAGCCGCGCCTGTGTTGTTCTCAATCACTTTGCACGACGTAACGTTCGCGACGCCCATGACTGCGGCCTGAATCGCCATTGCAGAATTCGAACCCTGGTTCGCCAGACGCTGCTTCCGGATGAATTTCAATTGACCATCCGTCAGCGCGACCGTCCCGAGCGTGATCGTCGCGGTTCCGTCAACGATGCAGGTGTTCCAGCCGGTCGTTCCGTCGATGATAGTCAGCGCTCCTTGAGGTATCGGAACCGGGCCGGAAGCTTGAGAAACCAGCGTCACGGTCGTCTGTCCGGAAGCGGGAATCGTCACGGCGGTCTGAATCGAGAAGATATCCTTGTTCGACGTCTGCACGCGCGAACCCGCTGCAAGCGGCGTGTCGATATCACCCTGTACGATGACGCCTTGAACGACGGTCGATTGATTGACGCCGCGACCGACGCCTGTAAGCGATGCGAGCGCGTCCAGATAGACGCCGTACGAGTAATCGGGGTTGATCGTGTTCGCCAGATCGGCGTTGTTCTTCATGACGCCAGCGCGAGCGACCGTTTCGCCTGAAATCAACGTACCCTGAATGGTGTACGCCGCCGGGTTCATGTTTTGCCCGAGAACCGACGACCATTCAGCGTTGACGTCCGACAGGAGATCGGTCGTATCCTGGACGATGACGCCCGTGTCGGTGATGTAGTTGTACGTCGCAGTCATTTTTACTCCTGGTTAAGCGACCATGCCAGCAGCAGTACGACCGGAGCCGTTGTTTTGCTGTTGGTGCCCGTGGTTCGCGATGTTGATCCCGTTGACGGTCGTGTTCGACGGAAGAGAGACTGTCGAAGAGCCTGATCCGTTCGCATTGAAGCCGCCGTTGACCGTCGTGTTCTTCGTTACGATCAGATTCCCGCCGATGTTAACGTCGTCAGAGAAATTCGCTTTCGGAGTCTTCACGTTCACAGAACTCGGGGCTGTAATGTTGATGTTGCCGCCCTTATCGATTGCGATGCGAGTCTTCGCATCGGTCGTTTGAAGAACCATACTGTTCGAGTCAGCGCCGTCGATCACGTATTGACGGAAAACGTCAGGAATGAACATCGAATCCGAAAAGGAGTGCATTCGATAGACAGTCGGAGACGACGATTTCAGACTTTTCAGGAATCCGGATAGATCGCGGTCCGACGCAAGAATCCAGCCCAGATCGCCTTGCGCGAGAGGGAAAGAAAGGTGAAAACCGCCGCCGCCGTTCGACAGAACGGGAATGTTCGCGACCGTCGGTCGGTTCTGACTGGTCCCGTCGGTGTTCTTCCATTGAATCAGCGGCGTGACGGAAGCGAGATTCTTCGTCCGGTCGTAACTGGCGATTGCTGCCGGGAGCATACTTTCATGCTCGACTTGATTACGCCGCGTCAGGAATTTGATCGCTGAGAAAAAATCCTGATAGTCGGCGAAATCCGCAACCATCAAAGGTGAAGTATCGATCTGGTTCATTCGAAAAAGAAAAGGGGCTTGTGTAAGCCCCGTATTCTGCCCGAATTCTCCTAAAGACGATCAGCGCTTATATTTTGAATCGTGTTCGGCCTTTTCGTGCGCGTAGGCAGAGTTGACAGATTCAACCAGAAGGACGTCAAAGATTTTGAACGCATCTTCGACCGAATAATACTCTTCCAGTTCTTTCAGAGATGCCGCGCCCTTCTGTATAAGGTTCGACATGACCGGCGCGGCGTGAAGAGTCGATACGGTCTTCGACGTGGACAGGAAACGCTTCGGGATGGTGATCCCTTTCCAGTCTCCAAGGAATCCGAACGACGCGCCGCGCACGTACCCGAGAACATAATTCAAGACGTCGCGAGGATCGAGTGCGCCCAGAGGGTCGAAGACGTGTTCGTTGACGACGTTTTCTTCCGAGAGAGAAAGCCACTCTTCGCC
>JASLEG010000372.1 GCA_030151225.1 Burkholderia sp.
TTTTTTTTTTTTTTTTTTTTTTTTTTTTTTTTTTCTCTCTTGTTTCTTTTTGTCCGGTCTCTTGCCTTTCTCTCCCCCTTTTCCCGATTAGGCACTTGAGTGGCAAGGCCGCAGGGCACGTGTATACATGACTGGTACGCCGACAGGGTGGAAATTGGACGGCTTTAATGCCATCACTTGTAGTGCCTACGCCGCAAATTGAGGAGGCCATTCACAGCCGGAGCAAGTACAGACAAAGTACTCGGCTCCATATGTTTGCCGCTCCCAATTCAGCTGTTGCCTCGATGCGGTAGTACTTTGTACTCGTAACTCGGTTTGCCCTGGCTTTTCCTGTCTGTTATACCTGTTGCTAACAAACTGGTCGAGAATAGAGCAGAAAAGAACAAAGCGTAGCATTAAACTGGATCCTCGTACGGCCTTGTCCGATGGATGGGCCATGAGCTGTTGTGTTTTATTCTCTGCACTCACTCCCGTGCCTGGCCTTCAAGGTACATGCACCATCGTAGCCATGCCAGTACCGTACAGTACGCGAACTGCTTCCTCAATTCATCACGAATGCCAAAACACATCGAATTGTCAACTGCTTGACTAAACACCAGCCATTGAAGCGCCGACACCGGCTCGTTGACACGTTCTTTGACAGACGGAGGGCGCGCATCTGATGGCTGCCAGTGACTACCTGCCGTGTTGCCAAACCAAATACGAGCAAATCACCAACATACACTCAAAGCCACACCAGTCTGCTGACCAAAGGCGCGGGAGTCCGCCTCCGTGGCTTCAATGGACTAGCAATTTCTCACACGGATTACTGTACATGCAACTCATTACCGTCAGGGCGTGCGCTGCTACCCGCAGTCTCCACTCCCAAAGGGTCCCCTTGATTCATTCTGCTGAGAGCAAGTGTAGTGGATACAAAGTCCAGCGAGGAGACTAAAGTATTTCCATTGCAAACTAACAGCAGAGGAGTACCTCCTCTGCTCCACTCACAGGGCTTGCTCCAGGTACTTGTACCTTCATCTACCCGTCCCCCTTACATGGACGGCTACGAACTCGGTAGAAGGTGCTGGCAAGTCGCAAACCCACGCCCTAAATGTCGTGTTGTCAGTGGAGGCTTCAGTGGCGTGATGACCTGTGACGTTACGCCCTTGAGCCGCGACACAGCGCCCTACGGCGCGAAATGGAGATCTCGCCAGCCGAAGCGAAGCTCCAGCGCATCACGATGCATTCAATCTTTGTGTCATACTCGTATACCCGTCCCCATGTCCATGTCCATGTCCTTTGAGCTCAGGAGTTGCCTGCCTTGCCGATGCAGCCCCCGACGCAGGCCGCTGATGGTGATGCTCATACAGCATAGAAGCAGCAGATTCACGAGAGATGAGGCGAGTATCAAGCTGCATGACGCCTTGAATCCGGTCTCTTGACCGTGACAGTTGGCGTACTCAAAAAGGCGTCCCATGATGGCATCATATCATATTATATTATACCATATTCTATTATATAAAGAGAGACTGCCGGTAAGCCTCATAGAGTAACTTGAGTGTATGTATGTGCGTCAACAGCAAGCCACAAAGCACGTTGTATCACTCAAGATCAAAATGTCACATTACTTCACCTCATCTCAGCTCAACTTAGACGCACACCCATTCACGCGCTTCTAAGGGCGCCCAAAAACGCATCAACTCGCCTCGATTCGTGCAGTGCTTGCCACTCCTCTGCAACAGGTATAGTAAACAGGTCACCAGGCAAATGTGAATTTTTCTTTCTCCAGCACTTATTTCTCTTTGTCTCCACGGAGATGCTAAAAAATTTTTACGGGAATGAAAACTGCCTGGGAATTTGCAGAGTACTACCTCGATTCAGACTAGGCAGCACTAGTAACTCGATGCATCGGCAGGCTACCGAATATTGCTGCTCCGTAGTGGATCTCAGAGTGACAATATTCAAGTTTTTTTTCTTCTGGATCCTTGTGGTCGTCGTGATGTTCCTGATTCATCTGCTCTAAATTACTGCCGTTTACGGTTGTGACCTTTGTATTTGCTCGGTGCCATTACATAACCCCGTATCCCTTTGACAGAATACGGAAGCATTCTGGAGTAAGATGGGGCATTCTTTCATTTAAGCAACTGTCTGTCACGTTCAGGTCCCCGTCGTCCTGAGTTACCCAATGCGGCACCTAGGGGAAAAAGAAAAAAGAAAAAGAAAAAAAATTTTCCCTGCCCGTGCTCGATGTGGCTTGACGATCATGGCACAGTAAACACGTGTGATTCTAAAAAAGTGCCGGGAGCCTCAGCCATGACACTAGCACTGCTTTGGTCGCTCACAGCTTCAGGCACATCAGGGTTCCTGGTGAGCTATTACGTATCGAATATTGCTTGTGCAGAGGTGAAAAGTCCTATGGCAGCTGAGGTTGAAACACATGTGCGAGCACAAATCTGGTAGGAGATTCAGGATACTGCGGCCCGTGATCCCGCTCCCGCAGCTCTAGGAGCAGTTCACTCGTACTGTACAGTCGTCGGCAGAGCTGCTTAGTGCAGCATCTCGGCATTCAATTTAGATCTCAGAGCTGCAAGTATTGCGAGGAAAAGTAGCATGGTGATCACTCGCCAAGAGGCGCACCACCTCACTTCTACCTCTCACTTATACAATTTACCAGCATATACTGCATGAATCTTGTGTACGGAGTGCATGTAGTAAACATACAACTGCGGTGATGATCCTCAGAAATTTCCGCAGCGTCCACCGGTTATTTCAACCGTCGAGTCATTCCCGTTTGCTACTGTCACAAGGCCTCGTCTCAGCGAAAGACTGGGCAGCCTCCGTCGCTCGCTTGTCCGATTGGACATTTACCCCTTAACAATGCAGAGTCTTAGAGAGTCTCAGAGCACGAATGGCACAAGGCTAGCTCCCCTCGTGGTGGTCCATACAAAATGTCGTGCCTAGCAACAACGAGCATGTGTCTCACATAGCCGGTAACCGCCGGCTCGACGG
>JASLEG010000001.1 GCA_030151225.1 Burkholderia sp.
GTCAGGTGCACCTTCACGTCGACGATCGGGTAGCCGGCCAGCACGCCGCTCTTGAGCGTGTCCTGGATGCCCTTGTCGACGGCCGGGATGTACTCGCGCGGAATCACGCCGCCCTTGATCTCGTCGAGGAACTCGTAGCCCTTGCCCGGATTCGGCTCGAGCGTCACCACCGCGTGGCCGTACTGGCCGCGCCCGCCCGACTGCTTGACGAACTTGCCCTCGACGTCCTTGGCCGTGGTGCGGATGGTTTCGCGATACGCCACCTGCGGCTTGCCGACCGTCGCCTCCACGCCGAACTCGCGCTTCATGCGGTCCACCAGGATTTCGAGGTGCAGCTCGCCCATCCCGGAGATGATCGTCTGGCCCGATTCCTCGTCGGTCTGCACGCGGAACGACGGATCCTCCTGCGCGAGACGGTTCAGCGCCAGGCCCATCTTCTCCTGGTCGGCCTTGGTCTTCGGCTCCACGGCCTGCGAGATCACCGGCTCGGGGAATTCCATGCGCTCGAGGATGATCGGCGCGTTCACGGCGCACAGTGTGTCGCCGGTGGTCGCGTCCTTCAGGCCCACCGCGGCGGCGATGTCGCCCGCGCGCACTTCCTTGATTTCCTTGCGCTCGTTGGCGTGCATCTGCAGGATCCGGCCGAGGCGCTCCTTCTTGTCCTTGGTCGCGTTGAGCAGCGTGTCGCCCGATTCCACCACGCCCGAATACACGCGGAAGAAGATCAGCTGGCCCACGAACGGGTCGGTCATGATCTTGAAGGCGAGCGCCGAAAACGGCTCGTCGTCGCTCGGATGACGCTCCGCCGGCTTTTCCGGATCGTGATAGTCGTGGCCCAGGATCGCGGGCACGTCCACCGGCGACGGCAGATAGTCGATCACGGCGTCGAGCATCGCCTGCACGCCCTTGTTCTTGAACGCGCTGCCGCACAGCATCGGCACGATCTCGTTGGCCACCGTGCGCTTGCGCAGGGCCGCCTTGATCTCGTCCTCGGTCAGCGAATCGGGATCGGACAGGTACTTCTCGAGCAGTTCCTCGCTCGACTCCGCGGCCGCCTCGACCATCTTCTCGCGCCATTCCTGGGCGACCTCGGCCAGGTTCGCCGGGATCTCCTCGTAGCTGAAGTTGACGCCCTGGCTCTCGTCGTCCCACAGGATCGCCTTCATCTTCACCAGATCGACCACGCCCTGGAAATGATCCTCGGCGCCGATCGGAATCTGGATCGGCACGGCCACGCCCTTCAGGCGATCGCCGATCTGCTTCTGCACGCGGAAGAAGTCCGCGCCGATGCGGTCCATCTTGTTGACGAACGCGATGCGCGGCACCTTGTACTTGTTGGCCTGGCGCCAGACGGTTTCCGACTGCGGCTGCACGCCGCCCACCGAGTCGTACACCATGCACGCGCCGTCCAGCACGCGCATCGAGCGCTCGACCTCGATCGTGAAGTCGACGTGGCCCGGCGTGTCGATGATGTTGATGCGGTGCTCGGGATAGTTGCCGGCCATGCCCTTCCAGAACGCGGTGGTGGCGGCCGAGGTGATCGTGATGCCGCGCTCCTGCTCCTGCTCCATCCAGTCCATCGTTGCCGCACCGTCGTGCACTTCGCCGATCTTGTGGCTCACGCCGGTGTAGAACAGGATGCGCTCGGTCGTCGTGGTTTTGCCGGCGTCGATGTGAGCGCTGATCCCGATGTTCCGATAGCGCTCGATGGGGGTTTTGCGGGGCACGTGAACCTCCTGATGGTTCCTGGACAAAGCGAACCGGCCGAGATTGACCGGTCCGGGACTACTTTTCGAGATTTCAAGGATAGCCTGTGCTCGAGGCTTTTGCAGGTGAGGGCTCGGCGCGTGGATTCAAGCGGTGCGCGAAGACGGTGCGAAAGCGGTCTCGAAGCCAGGCGGGGCGGGCGTTCGGGCTGGCCGGAGAGGGCGGGATGCGCGGGGAACCACGGTGCCGCGGCGTGGCGGCAGCCTGCCGGGCGCGATGCCCGACAGGCGCGATGTGGCGGCTTGCGGCGGCGGCTTACTGCGGCGCGGGCAGGCCGTCGATCTTCATGCCGGGCTTGATGCCCTTGGCCGCGAACCAGCCCTTCGGCATTTCCAGCGCGTACACGCCGTTGTTGCGCGGGCAATGGTTGTCGGTGGTTTCGGCCTGCATCTCGTCGATGTCGGTGATCGTGCCGTCGGCGCGCATGAAGGCGATCGACAGCGGGATCAGCGTGTTCTTCATCCAGAAACAATGCACGGCATTCTCGCCGAACACGAACAGCATGCCTTCGTTCGGGGCGAGCTGGCTGCGGTACATGAGCCCCTGCTCGCGGTCGGCGTCGTTCGCGGCGATCGAGGCGTTGATCACGAACATGCCCACGCGCAGCTTGGTGCGCGGGAAATCGCCCGGCTGCTTCGCGCCCGGCGGAATGCCGTTCGACTGGGCGAACGCGGGCGCCATGCCGCCGGCGGCCAGCGCGAGCGCGACGGGGAACAGCACGGCTCGCGCCAGGCGGGCGAGCGAAGAGCGCGGGAAAAATCGCACGACGAAACTCCTGAACGGGTAATCGAGGGCTGCATGGTACGCGATGCGCGCGCCGCGCAGCAGCTTGCGCGCGGGCCATCTCGGCACGCGGGCGCCGCAGCAAAGAAAAAGGCAGATCGCCTTGCGGGGATCTGCCTTCCAAACTGCGCGGGCGACGTATTTCAGACGCCCTTCGCGGTTTTCAGCAAGCTTGCTTAGTTCGAAGCAGCTGCCGGTGCTGCTGCGTCGCTTGCAGCTGCCTTCTTCTTTGCGTGCTTCTTGGCAGCGTGCTTCTTGTGCGTTGCCTTCTTCGCCGGTGCCGAAGCAGCTGCCGGAGCCGAAGCTTCCGGTGCCGATGCTTGTGCGAATGCTGCCGTTGCGAACAGGCCAGCGACCAGAGCGGCGATCAGTTTGTTCATCTTTTGTTTCCTCAGCTTTAGTTAATTAACCAAATGACCCGGCATAGGAGTCAATTCGTCTAACGAGGCCATCCACCTTTCGGTTGACAGACGTTTCAGGAAAATTTTCCCTTGCGCTGCGGACACGGCTGCGGGCTGGGCGTCGCGAACGACGTCCTGCCGCGGCTTGGCGCCAATGCCGGACGGCTTCGGTCGGCATCTGCGTGTCTTAACGGGTCGCATCGGCAATCGGTTGACGCCCGTCACGAAAGTTTCATGCGGTCGGTGCGAAACCGTCCCAGGGCGCGCGGGGCGGGAGTTCGCGGGTTTCGCCGGGCGCCAGCCCGAGCGCGAACAGGTCCAGCGCGCCGATGCCCACCCGCACCAGGCGCAGGGTCGGGTAGCCGACCGCGGCCGTCATGCGCCGCACCTGGCGGTTCTTGCCCTCGGTGATGGCCAGCTCGATCCAGGTGGTGGGGATCGCGGCGCGAAAGCGCACCGGCGGGTTGCGCGGCCACAGCGCCTCGGGCGGGCTCACGTAATCGGCGCGACACGGGCGCGTGACGTAATCGCCGAGATCGACGCCGCGCGCGAGCGCCTTCAGCGCCGCCGCGTCGGGCGCGCCCTCGACCTGGGCCCAGTAGCGCTTGACCAGCTTGTGGCGCGGCTCGGCGATGCGCGCCTGCAGCGCGCCGTCGTCGGTCAGCAGCAGCAGGCCCTCGCTGTCGGCGTCGAGCCGGCCGGCCGGATACACGCCGGGCGTGCGCACCCAGTCGCCGAGAGACGGCCGGGTTTCGTGGGGCGAAAACTGGCAGATCGTGTTGAACGGCTTGTTGAGGGCGATCAGGGGCATGAAATCGGGCTGCGCGGGCCGCGCCGCGTCGTATGGCAAATGGCGGAATCTTAATGCATAATACGGAACGCCAAGTCTTTTGTCTTATATAAGACTTGATGGTTGGCGGCGTGGCGCGGGTCGCCTCGCGCCGTGGTGTCCGGTCCGGGCGCTAGAATAGCGGCACGTTTTCTGTGCAACAGCCAGGCAACAACGCTTTTTCAATCAGCCCAGCCATTCACTGGAGTCGACCATGCCGTATCAGCACATCGTGGTTCCCGAGGGCGGTGAGAGGATCACCGTCAACGCGGACCAGACGCTCAACGTATCGGATCAGCCGATCATCCCTTACATCGAGGGCGACGGCTGCGGCGTCGACGTCACGCCGGTGATGCTGAAGGTGGTGAACGCGGCCGTGGAGAAGGCCTACGAAGGCCGCCGCCAGATCCACTGGATGGAAATCTACGCCGGCGAGAAGGCCACGCGCGTGTACGGCCCCGACGTCTGGCTGCCCGAGGAAACGGTGCAGGTGGTCAAGGACTACCTGGTGTCGATCAAGGGCCCGCTCACCACGCCGGTCGGCGGCGGCATCCGCTCGCTGAACGTCACGCTGCGCCAGGAGCTCGACCTCTACGTGTGCCTGCGCCCGGTGCGCTACTTCAAGGGCGTGCCCTCGCCGGTGCGCAATCCCGAGAAGACCGACATGGTGATCTTCCGCGAGAATTCGGAAGACATCTACGCCGGTATCGAATGGCCGGCCGGCTCCGAGCAGGCGAAGAAGGTGATCCGCTTCCTGCGCGAGGAAATGGGCGTGAAGTCGATCCGCTTCCCCGACAGCTCCGGCCTCGGCATCAAGCCCGTCTCGCGCGAGGGCACCGAGCGTCTCGTGCGCAAGGCGATCCAGTACGCGATCGACCACGAGCGCAAGTCGGTCACGCTGGTCCACAAGGGCAACATCATGAAGTACACCGAAGGCGCGTTCCGCGACTACGGGTACGCGCTCGCGGCCAGGGAATTCGGGGCGGAACTGATCGACGGCGGCCCGTGGATGCGCCTGAAGAGCCCCAAGACCGGCGCCGAGATCGTGATCAAGGACGCGATCGCCGACGCGTTCCTGCAGCAGATCCTGATGCGCCCGGCCGAATACGATGTGATCGCCACGCTGAACCTGAATGGCGACTATATTTCCGATGCACTGGCCGCGCAGGTGGGCGGGATGGGGATCGCGCCGGGCGCGAACCTGTCCGATTCGGTCGCGATCTTCGAGGCCACCCACGGCACGGCGCCGAAATACGCGGGCAAGGATTACGTGAACCCCGGCTCCGAAATCCTGTCTGCGGAGATGATGTTGCGCCACCTCGGCTGGATCGAGGCGGCCGATCTGATCATCGCGTCGATGGAGAAGTCGATCCAGCAGAAGCGCGTGACGTACGACTTCGCGCGCAACATGGAAGGCGCGACGCAGGTGTCGTGCTCGGGCTTCGGCAACGTGATGATCGAAAACATGTGAGTGTCCGCGGCGGGCTCCGCGAAGCGGTTTTCGCGGGGCGCGCCGCATGCGGTATCGCCGGCATTCGTCCGGCCACCCCGGCGTGCGGCCGATCTCGCCGGGGCGATCAAGCGGTTCGTCGGCCCTGCTTACGCGGTCGGTACGATCGCGGCCCGGTGTTCGCTGTCAGCGATCTTCTGTCAATTCTTACGTAGCACGCATCAAACACATGTCCACCTCGTCCAAGATCATCTATACCCTCACCGACGAAGCACCGGCGTTGGCAACCTACTCGCTGCTGCCGATCGTCAAGGCCTTCACCCACTCCTCCGGCGTCGACGTCGAAACGCGCGACATCTCGCTCGCCGGCCGCATCATCGCCGTGTTCCCCGAAGCACTCACGGCCGAGCAGAAGATCAGCGACGACCTGGCCGAACTCGGCCAGCTCACGCTGAAGCCCGAAGCGAACATCATCAAGCTGCCGAACATCAGCGCCTCGGTGCCCCAGCTCAAGGCCGCGATCGCAGAGCTGCAGGCACAGGGCTACAAGGTGCCGAGCTACCCCGACGAAGCGACCACCGACGCCGAGAAGGACGTCAAGGCACGCTACGACAAGATCAAGGGCAGCGCCGTGAACCCGGTGCTGCGCGAAGGCAACTCGGACCGCCGCGCCCCGCTGTCGGTCAAGAGCTACGCGCGCAAGCACCCGCACAAGATGGGCGCCTGGAAGTCGGATTCGAAGTCGCACGTCGCGCACATGAGCGAAGGCGATTTCTACGGCAGCGAGCAGTCGGCGCTGATCGGCACGGCCGGCAGCGTCAAGATCGAGCTGACGCTGGCCGACGGCACGAAGAAGGTGCTCAAGGAAAAGACGGCCGTGAAGGCCGGTGAAGTCATCGATGCCTCGCTGATGAGCCGCGCCGCGCTGCGCAGCTTCCTGGAAGCGCAGGTGGCCGACGCGAAGGCCAAGGACGTGCTGTTCTCGGTGCACCTGAAGGCCACCATGATGAAGGTGTCCGATCCGATCCTGTTCGGTCAGGTCGTCTCGGTGTTCTACGCCGACGTGCTGACCAAGCACGCCGACGCGCTGGCCAAGGTCGGCTTCAACCCGAACAACGGTATCGGCGATCTGTACGCACGCCTGAAGGACCTGCCTGAAGCGACGCGCACCGAGATCGAGGCCGACATCAAGGCCCAGTACGAAAAGCGCCCGCACCTCGCGATGGTCAACTCGGACAAGGGCATCACCAACCTGCACGTGCCGAGCGACGTGATCGTCGACGCCTCGATGCCGGCGATGATCCGCGATTCGGGCGGCATGTGGGGCGCCGACGGCAAGCTGCACGACGCCAAGGCCGTGATTCCGGACCGCTGCTACGCAGGCGTGTACCAGGCCGTGATCGAGGACTGCAAGCAGCACGGCGCGTTCGATCCGGTCACGATGGGCAGCGTGCCGAACGTGGGCCTGATGGCGCAGGCGGCCGAGGAATACGGTTCGCACGACAAGACCTTCCAGATCCCGGCCGACGGCGTGGTGAGCGTCACCGACGAAGCCGGCAACGTGCTGCTCAAGCACGACGTGAAGACGGGCGACATCTGGCGCATGTGCCAGACCAAGGACGCACCGGTGCAGGACTGGGTCAAGCTGGCCGTGAACCGCGCGCGCGCCTCGAACACGCCGGCCGTGTTCTGGCTCGACGCGAACCGCGCCCACGACGCGCAGATCATCAAGAAGGTCGAGCAGTACCTGAAGGATCACGACACCAGCGGCCTCGACATCCGCATCCTGCCGCCGGTCGAGGCGACGAAGTTCTCGCTTGATCGCATCCGCGCCGGCAAGGACACGATCTCGGTCACCGGCAACGTGCTGCGCGACTACCTGACCGATCTGTTCCCGATCATGGAACTGGGCACCAGCGCGAAGATGCTGTCGATCGTGCCGCTGATGGCCGGTGGCGGCATGTTCGAAACGGGCGCTGGCGGTTCGGCACCGAAGCACGTGCAGCAGTTCAACGAGGAAGGCTTCCTGCGCTGGGATTCGCTCGGCGAATTCCTCGCGCTGGCCGCCTCGCTCGAGCACCTCGGCAACCAGTACCACAACCCGAAGGCGCTGGTGCTGGCCAAGACGCTCGACCAGGCAACCGGCAAGTTCCTCGACGAGAACCGCTCGCCGGCACGCAAGGTCGGCGGCATCGACAACCGCGGCAGCCACTTCTACCTGTGCCTGTTCTGGGCGCAGGCACTGGCCGCGCAAACGGAAGATGCGGAACTGGCCGCGCAATTCGCCGGTGTCGCCAAGACGCTGGCGGAGAACGAGGCACGCATCGTCGAGGAACTCGGCGCGGCGCAGGGCAAGCCGGTGGACATCGGCGGCTACTACCGCCCGAACGCCGAGCTGACCAGCAAGGCGATGCGCCCGAGCGCCACGCTGAACGGCGTGATCGACGCACTGAAGTAAACCGGGGAAGGACGCGATCGGGCGCATGCCGCCCGATGCAACACGGCGCGCGGGTGTCATGCACCTCGCGCGCCGTGCGCGTTTCGCGGTAGCTTGCCGCGGCCGACTGCAACGGGCGGCTGCGGCGAATCGGACGGGAGGGCGTGCCGCATGGCACGCGCCTCCCGTTGCCGTTTACACATGGACGATCTCCCAATCGTCGATCTGGCCCGGGATGTCGAGCGCCGTGGTATCCACCTCGTCGATCGCCGCGCAGTTCACGCCGCGCGCCAGGTAGTCCACCGCGTGCTCGGGGCTCTGGAACGCACCCAGCGAAGCATTGCCGAACGTCGCTTCCCAGCCCTCGTCGCCGGGCAGGATGTAGAACGAACCCTGGTCGGAACCGTAACGAAAACCCTTCATGATGCACCTCCGTCTGCCAGTCGATTGAGAAATCCGGTGTGTGTACGTATCGGGATGTAGCAGCCGATGCGTCGATCCATGGAAACCAGTCTACGTGCGGCGCAGCGATCGATCGAGCGCGTAGAGCGCATTCTCGAAACAAAAAATCCCAAATGAAAACAACGAGATGCGATCGTCGTTTTATGATGCGGAACGTTCTGCGGCATTGCGAAAACGCCGATTTGTGCCGCGCACCACGATTTTTTACGACACGCGCGAACGTTCCGTATCGTGAAAATTCCGGGGAATCGGGCGGGCGAGGGGGCGGAGGCGGGGGAGCGGGGCGCGCTGCCCGCTTGAAGTGACGCACATCGGCCGCGACGCGGCGGCATGAGTTAACGGCACCCGTTTCGAGAACTTTAGGCTCCGGAATGCCGATTTCACGAAATGTATCGTTTGCGCCGTGGATTTCCCGTAGGTCATCGTTCGGTCATACGTCGCTCGCCATAATTCGGCCGCCTGCAACGTCTGCGCGACGGCGGGCCGATACAAAACATATGGCAGCTACGGGGATTCACATGACCATCCGACATCGCATCACCCTGCTTGTCGTGCTGATGTTCGTCGCGCTCGCGGCGATCGGCGGCTACGCCGTCTACCAGGCGCAGCGCAGCGCGGCGAGCGTGCGCCAGGTGACGCAGGGCGTCGTGCCCAGCGCACTGGCTTCGTCCGATCTCGTGTCCAACGTGAAGGACGTGCAGATCGCGATGATGACGCTCGTCTACGCACCCGACGACAACATGGCGCAGCAGGCCCGCGCCGAACTCGACGCGAAGGAAGCCTCGCTCTCGAAGGCGCTCGACGCGCAGGCGCGCTCGGCCGCCAGCCACGCGCAGACGGGCCTCGTCGATCAGGCGCGCGACAGCCTGAAGAACTACTTCGACGCGATTCACGACACCGCCAGGATGAAGGCGGACGGCAAGGCCGAGCTCGCGCAGGCCAACCTGTTCGCGAACGTCGCGCAATACCGCGACGAGCTCGAGGGCATCATCGAGACGCTGCGCATCGAGAAGAACCGCCAGAAGGACGACGCGATCTCGACGCTGAACGGCATGCTCGCCACCACCACGATGACGATCGCGATCGTCGCGGGCATCGTGGTCGTGGTGCTGGTGGCCATCGGCATCATGCTGTATCGCCAGATCGTGAGCCCGCTGGCCCGCATGCAGGCGATGATGAGCGAGATCGCCACGAGCCAGGACTTCACGCGCCGCGTGCCGGTGGGCCGCCGCGACGAAATCGGCCGCTCGATCGAGGCCTTCAACGGCATGATCGAGACGATCCAGCGCAACGCCGCCGCGCTCAAGCAGCGCACCGCCGACATCCAGGCGATGCTGCAGAACATGCAGCAGGGGATCCTGACGATCGTGCCGGGCGGCACCGTGCACCGCGAATACTCGGCCTTCCTCGAGCGCATCTTCGAGAGCGACGACATTGCCGGACGCTCGGCGATGGAGCTCGTGTTTGGCGACTCTGACGTGGGTTCGGACGGCCTGGCGCAGATCGAGGCCGCGATCGACGCCTGCCTCGGCGAGGACGGCATGAACTTCGAGTTCAACCAGCACCTGCTGGTCAACGAGATCGGCAAGCGCATGCCGAACGGCGTGGTCAAGCATCTGGACCTGTCGTGGTCGGCGATCACCGACGATCACGACACCATCGTGCGCCTGATGCTGTGCGTGCGCGACGTGACCGAGCTGCGCGCGCTGTCGGCCCAGGCCAACGAGCAGAGCCGCCGCCTCGAGATGATCGGCGAGATCCTCACGGTCAGCCAGGACAAGTTCCACGACTTCGTGGAAAGCGCAACCGGCTTCCTGCACGAGAACGAACGCATCATCCGCCAGCACGAACGCGCCGACAGCTCCGCGCTGGCCGAGCTGTTCCGCAACATGCACACGATCAAGGGCAATGCGCGCACCTACAGCCTCCAGCATCTGACCAACATCGTGCACGAGGCCGAACAGGTGTACGACGAGCTGCGCAGCGCCGAAGCCGAGCGCGCGTGGGACCAGCACGAGCTGATGACCGACCTGGCGCGCGTGCGCGAGGCGCTCGACAACTACGCCACGATCAACACCGTGTGCCTCGGCCGTCGCGGCCCGGGCGCGCCGGTGGAGCAGGACCGCTACCTGGTGGTGGAGCGCGAGCGCATCCACGAAAGCCTGCGCCTGCTCGAATCCGCCGATCCGGCCGATCCGCATACCTGGCTCACGCTGCGCGACTCGGTGGCCGACACGCTGCGCCTGCTCGGCACCGAAGCGCTCGGCGAGATGATCGCCGGCGTGATCGACTCGCTGCCGACGCTGGCCGCCGACCTAGGCAAGGCCGAGCCGCTGGTGCGCATCGACGACAACGGCTATCGCCTGCGCAGCGAGGCATCGAGCGTCGTCAAGGACACCTTCATGCACCTGCTGCGCAACGCGCTCGACCACGGCATCGAAGCGCCGGAGGCGCGCCGCGCGGCCGGCAAGCCGGAGGCGGGCACGATCGACATCGAGATGGGTGTGGACGCCGACATGCTGCAGATCACCGTCAGCGACGACGGTCGCGGTCTCGCCCTCGAGCGGATCCGCGCGATCGCCGCCGAGCGCGGCTGGCTCGACGATCCGGCCGTGGCGAACGACGACGAGGCCGTGGCCGCGCTGATCTTCCGCCCGGGCTTCTCGACCGCGAGCGCCGTGACCGACGTGTCCGGCCGCGGCGTGGGAATGGACGCGGTGCGCAGCTTCATCGTGCGCGCCGGCGGCAGCATCGCGCTGCGCTTCACCGACGATCATCAGGGCGCCGCGTTCCGCCGCTTCCAGACGATCGTGAGCCTGCCCGACCGGCTGGCCGTGGACAGCGTCGGCATCGACGAGGTGGCCGATCTGGCCGAGGGCGGCAGAGAGGCCGGCCGCGCGTGAGCGCATGAGGACACGACAGGGTATCGATGATGCAAGCAGCATGGGGGATGGGCGTGTTCGCGGTGATCGCCGTTGCGGCGATCGTGGTGGCGGGCACGCTGGGCGCGCGGCTCACCCGCGAGCGCGAGGAGGCGCGGCGCGTGGCCGGTGAGCGCGATGCCGCGCACGCGCGGGCGACGGCGCTCGAGGCCGACTGGACGCGGCGCGGTGCCGAAGCCGAGGACGTCGCGGCGGCGCGCGAGCAGTCGCTCGCCGAATCGTTGAGCGAGGCCTCGGCACGGATTGCCGAGCTCGGCGCCGCACTGGCGAAGGCCGAGGGCGAGCGCGACGCGGCTGCGAGCACGGCGCAGCGCATCGCTGGCGAGGCGGCACGCCTGCGCGGCCTCGCCGGCACCTTCGAGCGCTGGCACGAGCAGATGACCTCGCTGATGACGCAGAACCAGGACATGCACGCGAAGAATCACGAGCTGTCCTCGATCGTGCAGCACGTGCTGATCGTGTCGCTGAACGCCTCGATCGAGGCCGCGCGCGCCGGCACCGCCGGGCGCGGCTTCTCGATCGTGGCGAGCGAGGTGCGTACGCTCGCGTCGCGCTCGCAGGAGCTGTCGAAGAGCTACAAGGACAGCCTGAATCGCAACGATCTCGTCACCACCGCCACGTTCCAGGACATCCAGGCCGGCGGCAAGATGATCACCGCCTCGCTCGGCAACGTCGACGCGCTCGCGGCGCAATTGCGCGGCCAGCTCGAACGGAGCGCGGCGTGATCGGCGCGAACGCGGTCGCCAGCTTCGAGCGCATCTTCTTCGGCGCGGCCCGCGCGCGGCTCGTCGAGAACGGCGGCTGCGAGATCGTGCCGCGCGAGGCGCCCGATGCGTCGCGCGGCATGGAAGTCGTGGTGTTGACGATCTCGTCGCTGAGCTTCCGCCTGCTGTTGCTGCTGCATTACCGCGAGGATGCCGCGACGCGCGAGCTGTACCTCGGCGCGGGCGGCGGTGCCACGCCGCAGCGCACGCTGCGCGAGGCGTTCATGGAAGTGGCCAACCTCTGCTGCGGCGCGATCAACCAGGCGCTGGTCGAGCATTTTCCCGACCTCGGCATGTCCACGCCCTATCGGCTGAGCGGCGAGAGCGCCGCGCATCTCGCGTGGCTGAAGCCCGATCACGTCGCCGCCTACGACCTGCTGCTCGACGGTGGCGTGCGGCTCGGCGCGACGCTGTGCGTGTGCGCCAACGCGCCGATCGACTTCGTGGCCGAAACGCTCGACGTCGACGCCGGCGCCGGCGAACTCGAAATGTTTTGATGAACGAAAGAAACCGGCAGGAGAAGCCATGACGTCCCACGACACGCCCGTCAGCAAGGTGCTGGTGCTCGACGACAGCGAAACGCATTCGGATGCGATCCGGCAGTTCTGCGACGAGCACCATCTCGTCGGGCTGAAGGCGCCACGCAACCGCCTGCTGAAGGTGCTGCGCTCGAACATCGACCTCGGCGCGGTGCTGCTGGCCGCCGATTACGGCGGCTCGGCCGAGGAAGCCGCCGCCGTGGCGAGTCAGATCGATGCGCTGCGTCCCGAGCTGCCGATCATCGTGCGCCGCGCCGACGGCGCCGCCGAGGACGCGCTGCCCGAGGCGATCCGACGCGTGTCCTGCGCGAGCTTCGCGCTGCCCGATCTCGAGCCGCTGCGCCGCGCCGTCGACGAATACCTGTTCACGCTCGCCTATCCGAACGCGCTGGTGCGCGGCATCGAGGAGATCACCGAGTCGCGGCTCGGCACGATCTTCCGCGGCATGACGATCGAATGCGAGACGCCGTGCATCGTGCGCGACCAGATCATCTACGGCGAGGTGTTCAGCCTGATCGCGCTGGAAAGCGCGTGGTGCCGCGGCTACATGATGATGCAGGCCGACGAGCAACCGATGCTCGACTTCGTGAGCGCGATGCACCCGGACGAGCGTGCGGCCGATTTCCGCGACCTGAACGGCGTGCTCGGCGAGCTGACGAACCTCGTGTGGGGCGCCTTCAAGGACCGTTTCCTCGGCAACGGCGCGCTGCCGTCGGCCAGCAACGTGCAGGTGCCGCTGCTGATCAATCACAAGCACAAGTACATCTCGTTCGGGTCGAAGAACCCGCAGCTGTGCTTCAAGTACCGCGTGACCGAGGAAGCCTCGGGCCGCACGGTCACGATTCATCAGCGTTTCGTGTTCAGTCTGCAGTGGTCGCCGGAATCGTTCGACGATCACGCGCAGGCGGTGGGCGAGATGGTCGAGGCCGGTGAACTCGACTGGTTTTAAGCAACGTACGGACAACAGACATGGCAAAGATTCTGGTAGTGGACGATTCGAGCACGGTGCGTGACGAAGTGGCGGGTTTCCTGCGCAAGAACGGGCTGGAGGTGGAGACGGCGGTGGACGGCAAGGACGGCCTTGCGAAGCTGAGGACGAGCCCGGGTGTCAGGCTCGTGGTCAGCGACGTGAACATGCCGAACATGGATGGCCTGACGATGGTCGAGAAGATCCGCAGCGAACTCGGCAACGCGGCCGTGAACGTCGTGATGCTGACGACCGAAAGCAGCCCGGCGATGAAGGAGCGCGGCAAGGCGGCCGGCGTGCGCGGCTGGATCGTCAAGCCGTTCCGCGGCGACGCCGTGCTCGAGACGTTCCGCAAGCTCGCGAGCTGAGCGCGTGCGAACTGACGCACCGGACGCTCGCGCCCTGCGGGGGGGAGGGTGGTGTATCGTCGTCGTTTCGCAGATACCGGGAACGATCGATGATACGCAGGCAATTCCTTCGCGGCGCGCTGGGGGCCGCCGCCACGCTCGCCTTCGCGCGTGCCGCGCTCGCGCAGTCGGGCGGCGCGCACGCGATGCACGGCGCGATGCCGGACATGCACGACATGGCCGGCATGGATGGCATGGACCATGCACCCGCGGCGGCATCGCAGGCGCCCGCGCCCGACTTGACGCTGGCGGCCGCCGACGCGCTGCCGGCCGGCGCGCCGCTCGCGCCGCTGCGCCGGCTCGCCAACGAGAGTCGCGTGCCCGGCGAATTCCACGCGACGCTGGTCGCGCAGCCGGTATCGCGGCAACTGATGCGCGGCACCGCACCGACACCGATGTGGCTGTACGGCAGCGAGGGGCGTGAGGGGGGCGATGCTGCCGCCGGTTCGGTGGCGGGCCCGCTGATCGAGCTGCGCGAGGGCGATACGGTGCGCATCCGCGTGATCAACCGCCTGCCGCAGCCCACCACGATCCACTGGCACGGCCTGCCCGTGCCGCCCGACCAGGACGGCAACCCGCTCGCGATGATCGAGCCGGGCGGCACGCGCACCTACGCGTTCACGTTGCCTGCCGGCAGCGCCGGCACCTACTGGTATCACCCGCATCCGCACGATTACACGGCCGAACAGGTGTTTCGCGGCCTGGCCGGCCCGATCGTGGTGCGCGCGGCCGACGACCCGCTCGCCGCATGGCCGGAGCGCCAGCTGTTCGTGTCCGACCTGAAGCTCGCGACGGACGGCACGATCGCGCCGAACGACATGATGGACTGGATGAATGGGCGCGAAGGCCAGTTCGTGCTGTTGAACGGGGCGCGCCGGCCGCGCATCGCGCTGGCGCAGGACGAGCGCTGGCGCGTGTGGAACGCCAGCAGCGCGCGCTTCCTGAACCTGCGTTTCGACGACGGCCGCCCATTCCTCCACGTCGGTACCGACGGTGGCCTGATCGGCCGGCCGCGCCGCGTCGCCACGCTGCTGCTCGCGCCGGGCGAGCGCGCCGAGCTGCTGGTGCGTGCCGGTGACCACGCCGCGTCCGCGATGCTGATGGCGGACACCTACGATCGCAGCAAGATGGCGATGGCCATGTCGGACGACGACGATCCGATGCTGCCGCCCGATCCGCCGCTGCCGCTGGCCGACCTGAGCTTCGCGCCGGCCGAGGCACGCGCCGTGCCGGCCACGCTGCGCGAGTTGCGCCCGCTCGGCAGGTCGGTCGCGCGCAAGACCGTGACCTTCTCCGAAGCGATGGACATGAACGCGATGATGGCCTCGGCACCGGGCACGCGCCCGGCCGGCATGCGTTTCCTCGTGAACGGGCAAAGCTACGCGCCGCATCGCGCGACGCTGACGAGCCGGCGCGGCGAGGTCGAAACCTGGACCATCGTGAACGGCACCGACATGGACCACCCGTTCCATCTGCACGGCACCCAGTTCCAGGTGCTCGATCGCGAGCAGGGCGGCAAGCGCACGCCCGAGGCCTACCTGGCGTGGCGCGACACCGTGAACGTGCGCAAGGGCGAGGTGGTGCGGATCGCCACCGTTCAGCACGACGCGGGCGAGCGCATGTTCCATTGCCACATCCTCGAGCACGAGGATCTCGGCATGATGGGCACGCTGAAAGTGGTGTGAACGCAACGCCCCGTCACGCGAGGCGCGGACGAAAAAAAACCCGGCTCGGAGCCGGGTTTTTTAACGAGAATCCAGTGCGCTTAAGCGGCTTGGATATTCGAAGCCTGCTTGCCCTTCGGGCCTTGAACTACGTCGAAGCTCACCTTCTGGCCTTCCTTGAGGGTCTTGAAACCCTGCATGGTGATTGCCGAGAAATGTGCGAACAGATCTTCACCGCCTTCGTCCGGCGTGATGAAACCGAAGCCCTTCGCGTCATTGAACCACTTGACGATACCAGTTGCCATACCTACTTCCCCTGTCACTCAGTCGTTACCACGAGCACGCTCGAAAAGCTAAACGACCGGCAAATGCAGCCGTTCCCCCCTCACAAGCTCACCTCGGCCTCAATTCAATCGATCAAGAAGACGAACTGAAAAAAGTGCCAGCTTGATTGTTGGCGCTCTTTATTTGAGTGTCAAGCGGAATTTGTCGGGGGTTTGGGGGCCGTTGTAAAGAGCCCAGTTTCAGGGTTTTTCCCGCGTTGCGCTGTCATCGGGATGCCACGCGGGCAACGAAGGCCGCCCCGAGCAGCGCCGCTTGAAAAGCCGCATAATCAGCCCATCTAGCAGACTCGGGCGACAGCCCTTCGAGGTTTCCGGGAATATGGGATACTGGTCTGACGCGTCGCGACATGGCACCTTGGTGGCGGTCGCGGGCAGGTTCCGAAAGTCGGCGCCGCGAGCCGGTTTTCGCAATGTGCGAAGCGTGGAAGTCTGTGAGCATGCATGCGACACGGCGCTGGCCGCAAGGCTGGTTTATGACAGGATTGCGGGCCTGTCCGAGTTGTTTAGAATGGGTGTATGGCGATTAACCCGGGCAAGCAGGACAACACCGTCCTGGAGCGCAACGAGCAGAAGTTGAAACCGCCTGCGATGTACAAGGTGGTGTTGCTGAACGACGATTTCACCCCGATGGAATTCGTCGTGATGGTGGTGCAGGAGTACTTCAAGAAGGATCGCGAGACCGCGACGCAGATCATGCTCAAGGTTCATCGCGAGGGGCGGGGGGTATGTGGGGTCTATACGCGAGACATCGCGTCGACCAAAGTTGAGCAAGTCGTTACCCATGCGCGGCAGGCAGGGCATCCGCTGCA
>JASLEG010000006.1 GCA_030151225.1 Burkholderia sp.
CCGCTCGACGCGGTGCGGCGCGCGGCGCGCGGCCCTCGGCGAGCGAGGCCAGCAGCACGCCGGTATGCGCGTCGCCGGCGCCATTGCTGTCGACGGCCGCCACCTCGAAGGCCGGCACGCGCGCGACGGCGCCCGCCTCCCCCGCCGCCGCCCGTCCCGTCCACACCAGGCAGCCACGCCCCGCATCGCGCACGATCGTCAGCGCGTCGCCGGGCATGCGCGCGGCGATCGCCGCCAGCGCCGCCTCGGCCGTGTCGCAACCGGTGTGACGCAGCGCTTCGTCGCGGTTGCCGGTCCAGATCCGCGTGCGGCGCATCACGCGCTCGAGCAGGGCCGCGTCGATCGTGTCGACCAGCGGGCCCGGATCGAAGGCCACCGGCACCTCGGCCGGCAGCGACTCGAGCCAGGCGGCCAGCACCGCGCCCTTGTCGGGCACGCACAGCGCGTAGCCGCTCACGTAGACGATGTCGTGGCGCGTGGCGGCCAGCGCATCGAGCACCGCGCGCTCGATCGCCGCCTCCGCGCCGAGATGGGTGACGAAGGTACGCTCGGCGGTGGCGTCGACGATCGCCACGCACAGGCCGGTATCTCGATCGGCCAGGCGCGGCGCGGCCAGCGTCACGCCCTCGGCCGCAAGCGCCTCGCGCGCCATCTCGCCGAAGCGGCCGGTGCCGTGCCCGCCCGCGTATACGCAGGCCATGCCGCTGCGACGCGCGGCGGCCAGCACGTTGAAGCCGCCGCCCACCTCGAAGCGCGTGTCGCTCGCGAGCACGTCGCCGCCCGGCGACGGCAGCGCCGGCACCCGCATGATGAGGTCCACCAGCACCTGGCCGGTGTGGATCAGCCGGGCTTGCGACCCGTGTTGCGGCGCGCTCACGTGGTGCGCTCCTGCAGGCCGGGCGCGCGACGCGCGCCGCCGAGCAGCGCATACAGCCCGCCGCCCGCCACGAAGGTCACGACCCAGCCGAGCCCGTTGCGGCCGAGCCAGCTGCCGGCGAACGGGCCGTGGAAGCCGTGCTCGCCGATCGACAGGAAGCAGGCGCCGAGCACGATCGCGACGGCCCACGCGCCGAACGCGCGCCATTCCACGCCGCCGCGATACCAGTAGGCGCTGGCCGGGCTCACGTCGACCAGCGCGTCGGCGCGATACGCGTCGCGGCCGGCCAGATCGACGATGAAGATCCCCACCCAGGCCGTGATCGGCACCGCGAGCAGCGAGATGAAGCCGATGAACGGGCCGTAGAAGCTGCCCTCGACCAGCATGAAGTACACCGAGCCGGTGCTGATCGCCACGATGTCCACCACCACCGCCTGCACGCGCCTGACCTTCAGGCCCAGCGTGAGCGTGGTGAGCCCGGCCGAATACACCGACAGGTAGTTCGACAGCAGCAGCCCGCCGAACGCGGCGATCAGGTAGGGGATCGCCATCCAGCGCGGCAGCAGATCGCGGATCGCGGCGATCGGATCGGTGGCCGAGGCGAGCGTGTCGTGGCCCACCGACAGCAGCGCGCCGAGCGTGACGAGCAGCACCAGCGGAATGCCCGCGCCGAACGCGGCCGACGCCACCAGCGCGCCGCCCTTCACGTCGCGCGCCTGATAGCGCGACATGTCGGCGCCCGCATTCGCCCAGCCGATGCCGGTGCCGGCCGCGATCGTGCCGATGCCGATGATCACCGCGCTGGCCGGCGCGGGCGCCGCGGCGAACACCGCCTGCCAGTCGATCGACTCGGCCAGGAACGCGGCCACCACCAGGTTCAGCGCGCCGAAGATCCACGTCGACCACTTCTGGATCACCAGCAGCGTGGCGTGGCCGAGGCCCGACACCACCAGCGTGGCCGCCACGAAGATCGCGATGAACGCCAGCGTGAGCACCGGCGAGGCCTTCGCGTCGGCCGAACTGCCGAACAGGATCGAGCACAGCGAGAGCAGCACGTAGGCGCCGGTCGTGGTGTTGACGGTTTCCCAGCCGAGCCGCGACAGCAGCGACACGATGGTCGGCCCGATGTTGCCGCGCACGCCGAACACGGCGCGCGAGAGCGTGAGGCTCGGCGCATGGCCGCGGCGCCCCGCGATCGAGATCACGCCGACCAGCGCGAACGAGCCCGCCGCGCCGATCACGGCCACCAGCACCGCCTGCCAGATCGCCAGATGCTGGAACGCCACCAGGGTGGCGCCGAGCGGCAGGCCGAGGATGCTGATGTTGGCGGCGAACCAGACCCAGAACAGTTGCAGCGGATGGCCGCGACACTCGTCGTCGGGCACGGGTTCGATGCCGCGCGCCTCGATCTTGCCGGCGGACGCGGGGTTGCGGGACGAAGCCATCTGTCGATCTCCTGGGTCGGGGTAAAAGGTGCCGCGAGTGCCGCGCGCGATCTTGCTATTACTCTCGGGCGGCGCGCAGCGCGAGCAGTTGCGCGCACAACGGGTCGAGGTCGAGCGCGCTCACGCGGCGCACGGTGTCGAGCGGCTCGCGCGGCAGCGCGTCGTGGCCGGCGCAGGCGCCGAGCATCGCGCCGAGCATCGCGGCGATCGTGTCGGTGTCGCCGCCGAGGCTCGCGGCCGTGGCCAGCGACGCGGCCAGCCCGGTGCCGTGGCGCGCCGCGTCGTGCGCGAGCGCGAAGCTCGCCACCACCGACTCCTGCGAGGCCACCGAGGTGCCCACCACGTCGTACAGCCAGTCGGCCAGCGCCTCGCCGCTCAGGCCTGCGCTCGCCTCGGCCACCCAGCGGATGCGGGCGCCGATGCGCGCGCCGGCCACCCAGTAGCCGCGCGTCTCGCCGAGCTCGGCGAAGCGCGCGCCGGCCTCGAGCGCCTCGGGCAGCGTGGCGCCGTCGATGCCGGCCGACACGGCGGCCGCCACCGCGGCCGCGCTGGCCACGCCGAGCGTGGTGTGATGGGTGACGAGGCACGAGCCGAGCACCGCATCCACGAAGGCCTCGGCGTCGTCCAGCGGCGTGGCGATGCCCACCGGCGTGACGCGCATCGCCGCGCCGTTGGTGGTGCCGAAGCGACCCGCCAGCGCCACGTCCTCGCCGTCGACGATCGCCCGGGTGGCGCGCCGCGTGGACGGGCCGAGCAGGTCGAGCGAGCCGCGTGCCTTCATGTCCGCCTCCCAGGCGATCAGGCGCTGCGCGAATTCGAGCGGCGCGATCCTGCCCTGCCCGTCCACCAGCAGCTGGGCGACCAGCACGGCCTGTTCGGTGTCGTCGGTGATCGCGCCGGCCGGCATGTTCGGCGCGATCGGCTGATCGGGGCCGGCATCGACGAGCCGCGTGATGCGCCCGAAGCGCGCGCGGATCGCCGCGCGGCTCAGCGACTGGGTGGGCATGCCGAACGCATCGCCGAGCGCGAGGCCGTAGAACGCGCCGCGCGCGCGGTCGAGGCGCATCGCGTCGAGCGTGGCCGGCGTGGGCATCGTGGCGGAGCAAGCGTGCGGGGCGGCCGGCGTGGCGCGAGCCGCATCGGGGCGGGAGATCGACATCAGAATTCCAGGTGCAGGGCGAAGTGGGCGGGATCGAGCAGGCTGACCACGTACTCGATGATGCGGTCGTCGCGATCGCGCGTGAGGCGGCGCGAGCGCAGGAACGGCGTGCCGGCGCGGCGCTTGAGCAGGCGCGCGTCCTCGGCCTCGAGATTCACCACCTCGGCCCATTGCTCGCCGTGATCGGCCACCATGCCGTGCTCGGCCAGCGTGCGGTTCAGCGAGCCGCCCACCAGCCCCTCGAGCGGCAGCGCGGCCAGATCGTCGGAGAACGGCAGGCGGCTGCGCTCGAGCGAGATGTGCGCGGCCGGATCGCCGAGCACGCGCATCCGGTCGATCGCCACGAACCGCGCGTGCTCGAGGCCGAGTTCGGCCGCCAGCGCATCGTCCTCGATGATCGCGATCTGCAGCAGTTTGGTCTGCGCGCTGCCGCCGGCGCGTTCGAGCGCGGTGGTCCAGCCGAGCGAGCCGTCGATCGCCTGGCCGTGAAAGGTCACGAACGAACCGATGCCGCCGCGCCGCGTGATCAGGCCGCTCGAGCTCAGCAGGTCGAGGCCCTTGCGCACCGTGTTGCGGCTCACCGCGAAGCGCGCCACCAGCTCGCTCTCGCTCTCGAGCTGCTGCCCGTAAGGCAGCCGCCCGCTCAGGATGTCGCGCTCGAGTGCCGCCGCGACGCCATGCGCCTTCGAGCGACCGACCTCGGACGCCCTGGCCGTTTTACGCACCATCTTCAGTCTCCTGTCAGCACGCGAGACGCGGCGCCAGCCGGTACCGGCGAGCCTGCCGTGCCTCGCAAAAGGTACAAGTATGCACAGGTTTGACGCGAAGCGGCGGCGGAACGGGTGGCGAGGCGCGGGCATGGCGGGGTCTCGGCGGCTCGGAAGCGGCTCAGAAGCGGTGCACGATGCCGAGCTGCGCGCCGCGCGCGTCGGCGCCCGGATACGCGAGCGGCAGGCCCGCGTTGGCCGAGCCGGCGAGCCGATAGCTCGCGTCGCCGCGGTTCTGCAGGAACGACACCGCGCCGTAGATCGAGGTGCGCTTCGACAGCGTGTAGGTGTAGAGCGCGGCGATCTGCTTCGCGTTGGCGCCCTGCCCAGTCTCGTCGTGCAGGTAGGTGCCGCCCAGCGAGATCGCCTGCGCTGCGCTCAGCGAGTACAGCGCCGAGATGCCGTAGATATTGGCGTCGAGGCCGATGTCGGCCCATTTCGCGCCGGCCCAGCCGAGATAGACGGTGATCTTGCCGAGCATGTACGACGCGCCCACCTCCGCCGTGCGGTCAAGCGTGCCGTTGTCGGCGCTGCGCACCGCCTGCGCGGCCGCGATCGCCGCGAACGGGCCCTGCGTGTAGGTCACGTCGGCCTGATAGCTGGCGCCGCCTGAACGCAGGCCGCCCGCGTCGCCGAAGCCCGCGTACACGCTGAACTGCAGCCCCGACATCGTGGGCGACGTGTAGGACACCGTATTGCTGGTGCGCACCGCGTAGGTTTCCATGTTGCTGAAGCCGGACGCCTGGGTGGCCGCGCCGAACGCGTCGAGCCCGCCCTGATCGTTGAACAGCGGCGAATTCTGGCGGCCGAAGCGCAGCTCGCCCCAGCGCCCGCCGAGGCCCACCCAGGCCTGCCGGTTGAACATCGAGCCGGCCGTGGCGAAGCTGCCGTCGTTCGGGTTGAAGCCGTTCTGCAGGTCGAAGCCCACGTAGTTGCCGCCGCCGATGTCCTCGTGGCCGCGCAGCCCGATGCGGCTCGCCCACTGGCCCGACGAACCCACCGCGCCGGTATAGCCGCTGCCGGTGTTCACCACCTGGACGAATTCGTCGACGATGCCGTACAGCGTCACGCCCGAATCGGCATGGGCCGCGAGCGGCAGCACGGCAAGCGGCATGGCGGCAAGCGCGAACCCGGCGCGCGACAGACGGAAGGACATCGTGGAACCCCGTGACTCGATTGGAAGCGGCCTTCATGGCGGCCGACCTGTTCCCTTAAAAAGAACATGTAGGAACAGGCGCAAAATTAAAGTTCCAATTTGAACAAGTCAAGCACGCGTTGCTAGGGGAAAACCTGCAGTGCGTCGGGGTTCGGTTCGAGCGTGCGCCGCGCTCAGGCGCTGCGCGTCATGCGGCGCAGCGCGACGCGGCGCGCCTCCTCGAGCGTGGCAGCCACCTCCACCGGCACGCCGAAGGCCTTCTCGATGCCGGGCGCGGCGTCGAGCGCCGCCGCGCGCTGCTCGGCATCCGGCTCCACCGACACCAGCGCACGGCACACCGCGGCCAGCACGTCGCGATGCTGCTTGAGCCAGAGGCCGCGCTGCTTGCGGTCCTCGTGATCCTCGTCGGGACGGCCCGGCGGGAAGATCATCACGAACGGCGTGCCGACGCGCAGCAGCGTGTTCATGTCGGCGGCCCAACGGGCCGCGTAGCCGGGTTCGATCGCCTCGTTGCGGACCATGACGAACGGAAATTCGCGGACGTCGAAGACGGCCAGCGCGGGCGTGCTGAAGGGGGTGGCGTGCATCGTGAAAGCTCCTCGGTTCGGGATCGGGACGATCCCTGGGAGGCACAGTCTCGATCGCGGGCCGGAAAGGCCGATAATGACGTTTCGTCTAAAAATAATGATTTCCGGTCATGCGACAGACATCGCGTCAATCATCACTTCCGACGGCCGACGCGCGCCACGATCCGAGCGAACGCGAGGACGGCCCCGCGCTGATCGCGGTGCCGGGCGGCCAGCGCGGCTTCGAGCTCGGCACGCGCGAGATCGACTGGCACGCGCATCGGCGTGGCCAGGTGTTCTGCGTCGAGAGCGGCTGCGTGCACGTGCGCACGCCGCACGGCTCGTGGCTGCTGCCGCCGAACCGCGCGGGCTGGATTCCGCCCGGGGTGCCGCACCGGATCGGCATCAGCGGGGTGCTGAGCGGCTGGAGCGTGGTGGTGTCGCCGCGCGCGAGCCGGGCGCTGCCGGCCCTGCCCTGCGTGATCGCGCTGACCGAACTGATGGGCGCGCTGGTACGGCGCGCCGTGACCTGGCACGCGCGCGACGTGCTGAGCCCCGAGGAGGTGCGCATCGGTCGCGTGCTGCTCGACGAGATCCGCCGCGCGCCGCACGAGCCGCTGCATCTGCCGATGCCGGCCGACCGGCGCCTGGTGCGGATCGCCAGCCGCATCCTCGCGCAGCCGCACGAGGGCCGCACGCTCGAGGAATGGGCGAGCTGGGCCGGGCTGTCGGCCAGCACGCTGTCGCGGCTGTTCCTGGCCGAGACCGGCACGCGCTTCGCGCAATGGCGCCAGCAGGCACGCCTCACGCTCGCGCTCGAACGGCTCGCCGCCGGCGACGCCGTGGCCGAGGTGGCCGACGCGCTCGGCTACGCCACGCCGAGCAACTTCATCGCGATGTTCCGGCGCGCGTTCGGCGAGTCGCCGGCGCGCTACTTCGCGCAGCGGGGCGGGCGCTGAGGCCGGCCCCGTGCGCTTTCCCCTCACCGATCTCCCTCACCGATCGCCCCTATCTCGATCTTTCATAACCGGGGCATCGATAAGATGCATATCATCGGCTCGTTATCTCGTCTCGCTTTCGCCAGTACCGACATCGCATCCGAGGAGGGCCCCACCATGCCGCGTTCGCTGTCCACCCCGCTCACCCGCCAGCTCGGCATCGCGCTGCCGATCGTGCAAGGCCCGATGAACGGCGGCTCGCCGCCGGCGATGGTGGCGGCCGTCTCGAATGCGGGCGGGCTCGGCTCGCTCGGCGCGGCCGGGCTCTCGCCCGAGGCGCTGCGCACGCAGGTGGCCACGATCCGCGCCGCTACCGCGAAGCCGTTCGCCGTGAACCTGTTCGTGCTCGAGGCGAGCGAACCCGACGAGGCCGAGCTGCGCCGCGCGCTGGCCTGGCTCGCGCCGTTTCGCGCCGAACTCGGCCTCGCGCCCGGCGCGCCGCTCGCGCGCTATGCCGAGGATTTCCGCGCGCAGCTGGAGGCGCTGATCGAGTCGAAGGTGCCGGTGGCGAGCTTCACCTTCGGCCTGCTCGACGCGCCGTCGGTGGCGCGCCTGCACGCGGCCGGCAGCCTCGTGATCGGCACCGCCACCAGCGTGGCGGAAGCGCTCTCGTGGCAGGCCAACGGCGCGGACCTGATCTGCGCGCAGGGCGCCGAAGCCGGCGGCCATCGCGGCACCTTCCTCGGCGAGCCCGAGGCCAGCATGATCGGCACGCTCGCGCTGGTGCCGCAGATCGCGGACGCCGTGAATCTTCCCGTGATCGCCGCGGGCGGCATCATGGACGGGCGCGGCATCACCGCGGCGCTCACGCTCGGCGCGCAGGCCGCCCAGCTCGGCACGGCCTTCCTGACCACGGCGGAATCGCCGATCCACGCGGGCTGGCAGGCGCGCATCCGCGAGGCGAGCGACACATCCACCCGCGTGAGCCGCGCCTATTCGGGGCGGCCGGCGCGCGGCATCGTCAACGACTACATGCTGCGCATGGCCGAACACGCGCACGCGGTGCCGGCCTACCCGGTCACCAATGCGCTGACCACCGAGATCCGCAAGGCCGCCAGCGCGGCCGATCGCACCGAATTCCTGTCGCTGTGGGCGGGCCAGGCCGCCGGCCTGAGCCGGCGCCGCCCGAGCGGCATCGGCGCCGGCGCGCTGGTGCAAGCGCTGGCCGTGGAGAGCGCGGCGGCATTCGGCTGAAGCGCGCGCGCCCTGCCCGCGCGGGCAGGGTTAGCGCTTATGCAACTCTACGTATTGCCGGCGTCACATCCGATCATTAGTCTGTGCGCGACCCGTGCGCCCGATCGCGTCGATTCGGCCGGCATCCGGACACTCGGGGGCGTCCACCGCTCCCGCCGCCAGCTCCCGCTCCGCCTTTCCCCGGCGACGCCCTGCTCGCCGTCGCCCGAACGCCGTCCGCGCCCCGCCCGATCACGTACGACATCACAACACGTCACCACGGAGGAGACCCCGGTGATCTCTCGCATTTCCCGTTTCTTCACGCAGATCGTGCACCGCGTCCTGCCGGACCCGCTGATCTTCGCGATTTTCCTGACCGTCATCACCTTCGTGCTGGCCTTCTCGCTCACGCCGAAACCGCCCGCCGAGCTCGTGCTGCTGTGGGGCAGCGGCTTCTGGAACCTGCTGGCGTTCACGATGCAGATGGCGCTGATCCTGGTGACCGGCCACGCGCTGGCGAGCTCGGGCCCGGTCCGGCGCATGCTGGTGGCGCTCGCGAGCACGCCGAAGACGCCGGCCGGCGGCGTGATGCTGGTGGCATTGGTGGCCGGCATCGCCTGCGCGATCAACTGGGGCTTCGGCCTGGTGCTCGGCGCGATGCTCGCGCGCGAGGTGGCGCGCCGCATCAAGGGCTCCGACTACCGGCTGCTGGTGGCGTCGGCCTACATGGGCTTCCTGACCTGGCACGGCGGGCTGTCGGGCTCGGTGCCGCTGGTGGCGGCCACCAAGGGCAATCCGATGGAGAAGGTGATCGGCCTGATCCCGGTGTCGCAGACGATCTTCACCGGCTACAACGCCTTCGTCACGCTGGGCCTGATCGCGCTGCTGCCGTTCCTCGCCCGCATGATGATGCCGAAGCCCGACGAGGTGGTGTCGATCGATCCGAAGCTGCTCGAGGATGAACCGAGCTTCGAGCGCAAGCTCGCGCCAGGCGCGAGCTGGGCCGAGCGCATGGAGGAGAGCCGCGTGCTGTCGCTGCTGGTGGCGGCGCTCTGCCTGGTGTTCCTCGTGATCCGCACGCGCAGCACGGGCTTCAAGCTCGACATCGACACCGTGAACCTGGTGTTCCTGGCCGCCGGCATCGTGCTGCATCGCACGCCGATGGCCTATGCGCGCGCGATCGGCGCGGCCGCGCGCGGCGCCGGCGCGATCATGATCCAGTTCCCGTTCTACGCCGGCATCCAGGCACTGATGGATCATTCGGGGCTGGCCGGCGTGATCACCAGCTGGTTCGTGGACATCGCCAACGTGCACACCTTCCCGCTGCTCGCCTTCCTGAGCTCGGCCGTGATCAACTTCGCGGTGCCGTCGGGCGGCGGCCACTGGGTCGTGCAGGGCCCGTTCGTGATGCCGGCCGCGCAGGCGCTCGGCGCCGATCTCGGCAAATCGGCGATGGCGATCGCCTACGGCGAGGCCTGGACCAACATGGCGCAGCCGTTCTGGGCGCTGCCCGCGCTGGCGATCGCCGGGCTCGGCGTGCGCGACATCATGGGCTACTGCGTGACCGCGCTGCTGTTCTCGGGCGTGGTGTTCGTGGCGGGGCTCTATCTGTTCTGAGCTGCCGGGCGGCTGAGTGGCCCGTGCGGCCCGTTCGCGCCGCGCGACATGCGCGCACGCCGCGAACGGGGGCCCGGCGCATGCGGTCGAACCGGCTTCGTCCCTCACCGCACGTCCAGCAAGGAGCCGTCATGCCGCTCGAATTCGCCGACCGAAGCTTCGTGGTGACCGGTGCCGCCTCCGGCATCGGCGCCGCAACCGCCGCCCACCTGGGCGCGCGCGGCGCCCACGTGATCGCCGTGGACCTTCGCGAGCCCGCCGTGCCGGTCGGCTGCTTCATCGCCGCCGACCTGGCCGACCGCGCCTCGATCGACGCGCTGGTGCAGGCGCTGCCCACCGGGCTCGCCGGGCTCGCCAACATCGCCGGGCTGCCGCCCACCCACCCGGCCGAGCAGGTGCTCAAGGTCAACCTGGTGGGGCTCAAATATCTGACGCACCAGCTCGTGCCGAAGCTGGCCGACGGCGCATCGATCGTCAATCTCGCCTCGCTGGCCGGCCTCGACTGGCCGGACTCGCACGCCGCGATCACCGCCAGCGACACGCTCGACTTCGACGGCGTGGCCGCCTTCTGCCGCGAGCACGGGCTCGAGGGCGCGCGCAGCTACGCGTTCTCGAAGGAGGCGCTGATCGTGTGGACCCTGCAGCACCGCTGGCGCTGGCGCGAGCGCGGCATCCGCATCAATGCGGTGAGCCCGGGGCCGGTGGACACGCCGATCCTGCCCGATTTCGTCGCCACGCTCGGCGCGCGCGCCGAGGAGGACATGCGCACCATGGACCGCCCCGGCACGCCGGCCGACGTCGCCCCGGTGGTGGCCTTCCTGCTGTCGGACGCCGCCGCGTGGATCCGCGGCGCGAACCTGCCCTGCGACGGCGGCATGTTCGCCAACATCCAGTGCCGCCGCCACGGCTACTGAACGCCGCGCCGTTCAGCGCACTCATCGCGCGCGTTCAGCGACCTTCCCGCCGTTTCCCCGCGCCTCTCCCGCCCCGCCGGCGCACGCGATCGCGCAAATTGGCGGGGCTTTTGGCGTCATCTCGCGGCTTCGCGGCGGGCCGGCCGCCACGATAATGGACCGCATCCAGACCTTGCGTTCCGCTCATGACCCGCACCCTCGACGCCCTGGCCCTCGCGCTCGGGAAGCTCTCGTCCGACACCTTCGATCCGGCCGTCTACGCGCAGACCGGCGTGTTCGTGATGCGCAACGCGATCCCCGCCGACGTGGTGCGCACCTGGCAGGACGCATGGCGCGTGTTCTACGACGCGAAGCTGCGTGACGGCCGCGACGTGAGCGCGCGCAACCCCGTCTCGCTGACCGAGGACCTGCCCGACACGCTCGCCTACATGTACCGCGAGCCGGTGTTCGCGAACACGGTGCGCCAGATCTTCGGCGAGCACGTGGCGCTGTACAACCACCGCTTCGTGATCAAGGACAGGTTCAGCCCGGCGAAGGTGTTCCTGCATCAGGACAGCTGCTACCACCTCGGCAACCTGAACAAGTGCAGCCTGTTCGTGCCGCTCAGCGACGTGAACGAAGGCAACGGCGCGATGAGTTTCCACCCCGGCTCGCACAAGCTCGGCGTGCTCGGCGACGCGGGCGAGATCGACCCGGCCGCGTTCGACATCCAGTGGCCGAGGATCACGCCCGAACTCGCCCCCGGCGACTTCGTGGTGATGAACAGCGCGCTGTGGCACGAGTCGTGTCCGAACACCTCCGGCGTCGACCGGATCCTGGCGGACACGATCGTGCAGCCGGCCGACGATCCGACCGGCATCGACCTGTTGTGCGGCGAATGGCAGACCGACATCTTCTATTCGATCAAGAACCATTACCGGTATTTCAAGAGCTCGCGCATCCTCAAGCTCATCAAGTACGAGAAGGAGCGCAACGCGAGCTGAGTCTTTCACGCCGGGCGGACACGAGGGACGACAAGACGGAACGGCGCAGTGCCTGCGTCGTGCGGACAGCGTCGAGATCCGGCCGGCAGTTCCCGCCCTCGTCCCATCGACTACTCCATCACGAGACGCCCGTCATGACACCGACCCCGTGCTCCGGCCACCACCCGGCCGCCATGCATCACATCCGGCCCACCCAGCTGCTGTCGATTCCCGACGCCGGCGACTATCCCGAGGAAATCCGCTTCTTCATGCCGCCCGCGCAGGGTGCCGGCGGGCTGACCTCGCTCGAATCGATCGCCCTGCTCAAACTGATGCGCGTGGTGGAGCCCGCGCGACTGTTCGAGTTCGGCACCTTCAAGGGCTACACCACGCGCCTGCTGGCCGAGAACATCACGCGCGCCGAGGTGGACGGCGAGCGCATCTACACGCTCGACCTGCCCGATCTGCAGGACGTGGCGTTCCAGGGCGGCGACCGCCAGCTCGCTGAGCAGGCGCTCGGCGCCGAGCGCAAGTATCTGCAGTCGGCGAACCGGCATCTGGTGCGCCAGATCCTGCAGGATTCGATGAAGTTCGACGCTGCGCCGCACGCGAAGTGTTTCCAGTACGTGTTCGTCGACGCCAACCACGAGCTCGCCTACGTGCGCCGCGACACCGAAAACGCGCTGACCATGCTGGACGACACGGGCCGCGCCTGCATCGCGTGGCACGACTACGGCAACCCGCAGTTCCCCGAACTCACGCAATACCTCGACGAGCTCGCACACGAGCTCCCGCTGTACCACGTCGCGAACACCATGCTCGTGTTCCATCTGCGCGGCGCGCAGGTGCCCGAGCGCCAACCCTGAGCGTCCCGCCTCGCCGCGGGCCGCCCTCACTCGACAGCATCAACGGATCTACGTCATGGCCATTCCGTCGCAATTCGACAACGACACGTTCCAGCTCGCCCGCGATCACCTCGCGGCGTTCGTGAAGCGCACCGCCGAGAAGCTCGCCGGCGAACCCGGCAAGCTGCTCGAGGTCGGTCCGCAGGACCGCACCTTAGTGCGCGAGTGCTTCGCCAATTTCAAGGTGGATACCTTCGACGTGGTCGACACGCACGGCCCCGACATCGTGGGCGACATCACGCGCCGCAACGAGCAGATCGCCGACAGCGCCTACGACTGCGTGGTGTGCATGGAAGTGATCGAGCACACGGTCAATCCGTTCGATACGGTCAAGGAAATCCGGCGCATCCTGCGCCACGAGGGCTGGCTGCTGATCTCGGCCCCGCTGAACTGGCGCATCCACGGCCCGACGCCCGACTGCTGGCGCATCACCGAGCACGGCTGGAACGCGCTGCTGCGCGACTTCGACATCGTGGAAATCGACATCCTCGAATCGCCGGGCCGCGAGCTGTTCCCGATCCGCTACAACGTGCTGGCGAAGTGCAACAAGTTCAAGCAGGCCAAGGACAGCGAGCTGACGTTCCGCTGGATCTGAACGGCAGTATCCAGCCGATCAGGCCGGCCCCGCCCTGCCAGCGGCCCCCGCTGTAGCGCCGCGCCATGGTGGTGGTCATGAGCTTGCCGTTGGCCGCGTCGAGCTGCCCCCACACGAGCGTGATGTGGCCCTGCGCATCGATGCCGGCCGCCGGCGACATCAGCGTCGCAAACAGGCTCGTGTTCGAGACGGCCTGGTTGACGCTGGTCCAGGCGCCGCCCGAGCAGGCGGCGGTCCACAGCGCGGGCTGGGTGGAATTGCTCTGCCGCCGCGCCAGCACGGCGCCGCCGGAAGGCAGCATCGCGAGCATCGGGCGCACGTTGCCCGTGCCGCCCGAGCCCCCGCTCGCGCCGCCATTGGAACCGCCGCCCACCGACGCGCCGCCGGCGCTCGACACGTCGTCGCCACCGCACGCGCCGAGCGCGAGACAGGCGGCCATCACCATCCATGCCATGGATTTCATCGTCGTCCTTGTTGTTATCGGCGCGCCCGGGCGCCGTATCCGGGGTTGTCGAAACGCC
The DNA here is from genome assembly GCA_030151225.1 of Burkholderia sp. Classification (GTDB taxonomy): domain Bacteria; phylum Pseudomonadota; class Gammaproteobacteria; order Burkholderiales; family Burkholderiaceae; genus Burkholderia. The sequence continues at coordinate 13,656 of JASLEG010000006.1, forward strand.
GAAGGAATCGCCGCGAGGCTCGTCTTGCACGGACCTCGTTCCGGTTTTGATCAGCAATCCTTCAGGTTGACGCGACACGCCGGAATGGCGGACAGGCCGGCCGCGTGCATCGCGTCGGCTGCATGGTAAGTCAGGGGAATCGGAAGCGCGGTGGGATCGCGTCCATGGCGGGTGGACCTGCGTCCAGCCGCGTCGGGCGCGCCGAGAACCGGCGCGCCTCGGGAATCGTCAGGCCGCGCCGACCCAGCGCATGACCTGCTGCCAGCGCGGCGCGGTCATCGCGTCGAACCACGTGTCGTGGTTCGCGTCGGGCAGCAGCATCAGTTCGCTGCCCGGGTGGCGGTGCGCGAGGCGCTCGGCGTGCGCCACCGGAATCAGCGTGTCCTGCTCGGAGCCGATCACCACCAGCGGCCCGTGGAACGACGAGGTGGCCGCGATCGAGTCGAAGCGATCATGCAGCAGCCAGTGCACCGGGAACATCGGATATTTCTCGCCGGCCACCGAGGCCAGCGTGTCCCACGGCGTGATCAGCACCACGCCCGAGAGCGCCTGCTCGTTGCCCTGCACCACGCGTGCGGCCATGCCCGCGCCGAGCGACTCGCCGACCAGCCAGACCTCGCCCGGCCAGCGCGCGAGCGTGTCGGCCAGCGCGGCGCGCGAGGCGCCGAGCGCGGCATGCATGGTGCGCGCGCCGCTACGCGTGCCGTGGCCCGGATACTCGACGATCGCCACGCGATAGCCGGCCGCCACGAACACGTTCGCGAGCGGCAACTTGGTCTCCGACGATTCCTCGTTGCCGTGATAGACGATCACGGTGCCGCGCGGCACGCGCCAGTCGGGCGTGACCACGTAGCCGGCGTAGTCGCCGCCGATCTGCCAGACGTCGATGTGCGCGCCCGGATGCGGCAGGCTGCGCGGGTCGGCCGCGTGCGGCGTGACCGGCAGCAGCATGCGATCCTGCAGCGCGTACAGCGCCGCCACCGCGGCCAGGTAGGCGAGCACGGCGGCCATCAGGCAGTAGACGAGAATCCGCTTGGCAGGCATCGGAAGGCCGGTTCGAGGGTGACGCGCCAGTATAAGGAGTCCGCCCGATTTGCGAATTTCGGCCGTATTACGGTGCATGACGACTCCCCGGCAAGCGTTTACTGCGGGGCCGGCTGCGGTGCTTCGCGCGGCGCCGCCGGCGGCAGATCCTGAGCCGTCATGCGCAGCAGCGTGGTGTCGTAGCCGAGCTCGGCCGCGCGCGCCACGATCTGCTGGCGCAGCAGCGTGGACGGATTCGCATCGCGCGTGAGCAGCCACAGGAAGCGGCCCGACGGCTCGCCCACGATCGACCAGGAATAATCGTCGGCATGATCGAGCACCCAGTAATCGCCGACGTAGAACGGCCCGAAGAACGACACCTTGAGCTTGGCGCCGCCGCTGTCCGGCACCAGCCTGGCGCGGCCGCGCGACTCGCGCGGCGCGCCGTCCGGGCCGCGGCTGCAGGCGTTGACCACCTCGATCAGGCCGTCGTCGCGCAGGGCGTAATCGGCGGTCACGCCGTCGCAGCCGCGCTCGAAGCGGTTCTCGTAGCGCGCGAATTCGTACCAGCGGCCGAGGTAGCGGTCGAGATCGACGCTGCGGGTGGGATCGGGCACGGCGGCATTGCCGCGCTTGCCGCCGACGAAGGCGGCGCAGCCGCCCAGCAGCAGCACGGCGCCCGATATCGCGGCGGTCAGCGCGGCCGCGCGCACGAGGGAACGGTTCATGGATGGAGCCTCCTGCGAGCCAGAATCCCGCTGAGGCAAGCAGGTTCGATACCAGCGGGCCGAAGCCCGTGCGGGGCGCGCGCTTCGCGATCCGCATCCCGTCCGGAGAAGGACATCTTTGCAAGACGGAGGCGTGTCGATTGTATTTTTTTCCGTCGAGCCGGCGGCGTGCGGGATTTCAAACCCCGCCGCGACGACCAGGCTGCCCGGCAAAACCGCGACGGATCAAGGTCCGAAGCGAAAACCGCGCGCGCTGGCACGTCGATTGCAATGTCTTGAGCACCTCATCGACTTTCAGGAGCTCCTCATCATGCTGAAATGGGCATTGATTTTCGCGGTCGTCGCCATCATCGCCGGCCTGTTCGGCTTCACCGGCATCGCCGCCGGCTCGGCCGCCATCGCCAAGTTCCTGTTCGGCCTGTTCCTGCTGCTGTGCATCATCTTCGTGGTGATCGGCGTGGTGGTGGCCAAACGCGTGGCCTAGCCGCGCGGCGCGCACCGCGCGCCGCGTCTCCTGCCTCGCCGCGGGGGCGCGCCGGTCAGCCGGCGCGCCCCCGTTTTTCATGGCGCCGCGAGCTCAGGCCTTCGACTTCGGCAGCCACGCCTTCACGAGCGACACCCACCAGGCCATGCCCGGCTTCAGCAGCGCATCGTTGAAGTCGTAGTTGGGGTTGTGCAGCGGAATCGCGCAGCCGCAGTTGCCGTGCTCGGAGCCGTCGCCGTTACCGATGAACACGTAGCAGCCGGGCCGGTGCTGCAGGTAGAACGAGAAATCCTCCGACGGCATCTGCGGCGCCACCTGCGCATCCACGCTGGCCGCGCCGAACACCGACTTCAGCACCTCGGCGGCGAAGCGCGTCTCGTCCACGTGATTGACGAGCGGCGGATACATGCGGTTGAACTCGAAGTTCAGGCGCACCTCGTAGGCCGTGGCGATGCCCTGCGCGATCTCGCGCATGCGCGTCTCGATGCGGTCGAGCACCGCGTCGCTGAAGGCGCGCACCGTGCCGTTCACGGTGGCCAGCGCCGGGATGATGTTGCCGGCGCTGCCCGCGTGGATCTCGGTCACCGACAGCACGGCCGCGTCGTTCGGATCGAGGTTGCGCGACACGATGCTCTGCCAGGCCTGCACTAGCGCCGTGGACGCCACCACCGGATCGATCGCGCGCTGCGGCTGCGCCGCGTGCGCGCCCACGCCCGTCAGCGCCACGCTGAAGGTATTGCTCGAGGCCATGATCGGGCCGGGCCGCAGCGCGAAGCTGCCGGCCGCGATGCCGGGCCAGTTGTGCGCGCCGAACACGGCATCCATCGGGCAACGCTCGAACAGGCCGTCCTCGATCATCAGGCGGGCCCCGGCGCCGCCCTCCTCGGCCGGCTGGAAGATGAAGTTGACGGTGCCGTCGAAGTCGCGGTTCTCGGCCAGAAAGCGCGCGGCGCCGAGCAGCATGGCGGTGTGACCGTCGTGGCCGCAGGCGTGCATCTTGCCGGGAAAGCGCGAGGCATGCGCGAAGCGGTTCTGCTCCTGCATCGGCAGCGCGTCCATGTCGGCGCGCAGGCCGATCGAGCGCGTGCCGCGGCCGGCGCGCAGCACGCCCACCAGGCCGTGGCCGCCGATCTCGCGCACCACGTCGATGCCCCAGCTCGAGAGCAGCCGCGCCACGTACTCCGCGGTCTGCTCCTCTTCGTGCCGCAGTTCCGGATGCGCGTGCAGATGTCGTCGGATGCGGATCAGGTCGTTCTCGATGGCGCCGAGGCGCGGGTCGTTCAGGAGAGTCATTCGGTCAGGGCGCCATGCGCCGGTTGTTCGGAATTCTGTTTGGCGCGCGCCGACAGCGCGACCGGGATGCAGCTCACCAGCGCCGCGGCGGCCAGGTAGTAGCCCACCACCAGCTTGTCGCCGGTGGCGTTGATCAGCGTGGTGACGATCAGCGGCGTCAGGCCGCCGAACAGCGTCACGCCGGTGGCGTACGACAGGCCCACGCCGGTGGCGCGGAACTGCACGGGAAACACGCCGGCCAGCACGTTCGAGGCGCAGGCCGCGTAGCAGGCCAGCAGCAGCGCGATGGTCGACTGTACGACGATCAGCGTGAGCCGGTCGGGATGCATCGACAGCAGCAGGAACAGCGGGTAGGCGGCCACCGCGGTGAGCAGCGCGCCGAACAGCATCGGGCGGCGCACGCCGATCCGGTCCGACAGCATGCCCACCAGCGGACACGCGATCATCATCGTGATGCCGTAGGCGAGCTGGCCGAGATAGCTGTCGAACATGGCCATGTGCAGCTCGCGCACCGCGTAGGTCGTGAAGTAGTTCGACACGTAGGTCGCGATGGTCCAGAACACCATGATCGCCACGCCGCCGAGCAGCTGCCAGCGATGCCTGACGAGCTGCGGCCCGAGCGCCGCGGGGCGCTGCAGGCTGGCGCGCTCGAACGCCCGGGTTTCGGGGATCGAGCGGCGCACGTACCAGCCCACCGGCCCGATCAGCACGCCGAACGCGAACGCGAAGCGCCAGGCGCCCCCGTTGATCTGCGCGTCGCTGAACAGGTGCGTGAGCGTCATGCCCACCAGGCCCGCCAGCATCACGCCGGCGCCCTGCGACATCTGCTGGAACGAGGAGGCGAAGCCGCGCCGCGAGGCCGGCGCGTTCTCGATCAGCAGCGCCACCGAGCCGCCGATCTCGCCACCGGCCGAGAAGCCCTGCAGCAGGCGGCCGAGCACCACGATCACCGGCGCGGCCAGGCCGATCGACGCGTACGAAGGGCACACGGCCAGCACCAGCGTGCTGGCCGCCATCAGCACCAGCGTCAGGCTCAGCGCGCGGCGGCGGCCGGCGCGATCCGCATAGCGGCCGAGCACCAGCGCGCCGAACGGGCGTGCCACGAAGCCCACCGCGAAGGTCATGAAGGTGAGCAGCAGCGAGACGAATTCGGAGTGCGTAGCGAAGAAGGTGCGCGAGATCGGCACCGCGAAGATGCCGTAGGCGATGAAGTCGTAGATTTCGAGCAGATTGCCGACCGAGGCGGCGGCAAAGGTCCTGCGTTCGGACGTGGCCGTATCGAGGCCGTGGCGATCACCGGAGCGTGTCATGGGAGGGTTCGGTCGATGTTGGAATAGGCCCAAATCTACCGCCGCCGCCCCGCCTCATCGCCATACTATTCAAAAATACCGGGAATGCCTGCAAGGCATATCCACGGGAAAACACGGATCCGGCGCGGGTTTCGCGCGCTGCAGCGCGCATCCTTCGGGTCGCTTCCCGCGGGTCGCCCCGGCTGGCCCGCCGGGTTTTGACGTGCAAGACTGTCGGCACCTCGACTCTCGCCCCGCTTGCTTCATGGACATCCGACACGTCCGCTACTTCCTGGCCGTCGCCGACTCCGGCAGCGTGGCCGCCGCGGCGCGCCAGCTGCACATCGTGCAACCGGCATTGAGCCGCCAGATTCGCGATCTCGAGGAGGAGCTCGGCGCGCCGCTGTTCTCGCGCAGCGCGCGTGGCGTGGAGCTGACCGCCGCCGGCGAGCAGTTCGCGCTGGACGCGCGCAAGCTGCTGATCGATTTCCAGTCGGCGCGGCAGCGCGCGCTGCGCGTGGCGCAGGGCAGCGCCGGCGCGCTGCGGCTCGGCATCTCGCCCGCCTACGGCTGGCACCCGGCGATCCTCTCGCAGATCAACCGCTTTCGCGAGGCGCATCCCGACATCTCGCTGCGCGTCGAGCCGATGCTCGCGGCGCGCCAGCTCACGGCGATCGCCGACGGCGAACTCGACGCGGGCTTCTTCGGCTGGCGCGATGCGCGCGACACGCGCTTCAGCGCCATGACGGTGTTCGATTGCGGGCTGCGCATCGCCGTGCCGCGGCGCGCCGGCATCGTGATGCAGGTGCCCGAGCGGCTGTCCGATCTCGCGCCGCTGCCCAGCGTGTGGTTCGACCGCGACACGGCCCCCACCTACTACGACTTCCTGATCCGCCAGTGCCAGCTCGCCGGCTTCTCGCCGAACATCGTGCAGCTCGGCGGCGACACCACCACCATCCTCGGGCTGGTGGCGGCCGGCTTCGGCTACTCGATCGTGCCCGACAGCGCGCAGCACTGCTGCCCGTCCTCCACCGCGCTGATCGCGCATCCCGAGCTCACCATGAGCTACCCGGTGGAGTTCGTGTGGAAGCAGGAGCACCTGAACGGGCCGCTCGCCCGCTTCATTCGCGACATGGAACCGCGCGTGCCGTTCGACCCGCACGCAACCTGGTCCGGCGAAGCTCCGACGACGAACGGCGCACCTGCCTGAGGTGCGCCGTTCGCGGGGCGGCCGGTACCGCGCCGCGCCCTTTCCCGCGGTCGAAACCCGCGATCAGAACTTGTGGCGAATCGCCAGGTGCACGGCGCCCTGGTGATCGACGGACGACGGCGTGAGGCTCGCCAGCGCGGCCACCGCCTGCTTGCCCGTGGAATCGTGGCCCGAGGCCTTCTGATACACGGCCGAGAAGTACACGTCGGTGCGCTTGGACAGCGCGTAATCGGCGCCGATCTCGCCCTGGTAGTAGCGCGCACCCGCGTTCGAGGCGCCATTGGAGAGCGTCTCCGTGCCGCTGCGCGTGTAGTCGAAGCCGGTGCCGAGCATCAGCGCCGGCGTGACCTGGTAGCGCAGGCTCAGTTCGGCGTTGTTGAAGCTCGCGCTGCTGCCGGCGCGGAATGCCGAGCTGCCGTTGCCGCCGAGGTTCAGGAAGCGGATGTTCGAGTAGGTCGCCCCCAGCGTGGCCGCGCCGATCGCATAGGTGCCGCCGAGCGCGATCACCTGATACGAATTGGCCGAGGTGTAGCCCGAATAGATCGGATTGCTGACCACCGCCGCCGTGGTGGCGCTGCTGTTGCCGAACAGGCCGGCCAGGTTCGACGGCGTGCGCGCGTTCAGGTAGCCCACGCCGACCGTGAGCGGGCCGCCCGTGTAGCCGGCGCCGAGCGACCAGATCTGGTTCTGCGAGACGTTGCCGGCCGTGCCGCCGAGGCTGTAGGTGCCGCCCCAGGTCAGGCCGCCGTAGCGCGGGCCGCTGAACTTGATGGTGTTGTTGGTGCGGTACGAGTTGTTGAAGTTGTCGATGTCGCCGGCGTGCGCGGTGAAGGTGCCGCCCCACGCGTCGGCCACGCTCAGGATCCCCACGTAATCGACCACCGAATCGTACTGGCGACCCAGCGTGACGCGGCCATATTGATCGCTGGCGATCCCCACCCAGGCCTGGCGGCCGAACATCAGGCCGCCCTGCCCGAGCTTGCCGCTGTTCACGTCGAAGCCGTTCTCGAGCGTGAAGACCGCCTTCAGGCCGCCGCCGAGGTTTTCCTCGCCGCGCAGGCCGAAACGGCTGCCCTGCAGCATGCCCGAGGACATGTTGTAGAGCGAATGGCCGCCCGCATTCGAGGTGTAGTTGATGCCCTCGTCGATGATCCCGTACAAGGTCACGCTGCCCTGCGCGTGCGCGAGATTCGAGAGCGCGCCGAATGCCGCCGCCGTGATCAACACTTTCTTCATGATGCGATCCCCTGGTTCACTTTTCCGTTAGACATACTGATTGATTGTTCCTGATCGGTTCAGGCACGGTGATCTTAGGGGCGATCAAAAATCGTGAAAATTACCTAAAAGCGAGTGGCGATATACCTCGCCGGCATAGCAGGCGAGTCGTAAAAGAACGGGGGCCGCGCCGCCGACAAAGGCGGGGCGGCCCCCGAGGGCAGATCGGAGTCGCGTCAGTCGAGGCGGAAGGTCTTCACCGCGTCCACCAGCTCCTGCGCCTGCTGGTTCAGCGAGGCGGCCGCCGCGGCCGACTGCTCGACCAGCGCCGCGTTCTGCTGGGTGACGCGGTCCACCTCGGCGAAACTGCCGTCGATCTGCGAGATTCGCGAGCTCTGCTCGCCGATCGAATCCTCGATCTCGGAGATGAACTGGTTCACGCGGCCGATCGCGGTGACGGTCTGGTCGATCGTGGCGCCCGTGGCGCCCACCCGGTGCGCGCCGGCCTGCACGTTGCGCGTCGATTCCTCGATCAGCTCCTTGATCTCGCGCGCGGCGGTGGCGCTGCTCTGCGCGAGGCGGCGCACCTCGGAGGCCACCACGCTGAAGCCGCGCCCGCCCTCGCCGGCGCGGGCCGCCTCCACCGCGGCGTTCAGCGCGAGGATGTTGGTCTGGAACGCGATGCCGTCGATCACGCCGATGATCTCGTTGATCGCGCTCGACGAACGCGCGATCTGCTCGATCGTCGACACCACCTCGGTCATCGCCGCGCCGCCGCTGCAGGCCATGTCGCTGGTGGAGGATGCCAGCTCGCTCGCCTGCTTCGAGGCGTCCACCGAATTGCGCAGCCCGGTGGCCAGCTCGGTCAGCGCCGAGGCGGTTTCCTCGAGGCTCGCCGCCGAGCTCTCGGTGCGGCGCGCGAGGTCGCGATTGCCGACCTCGATCTCGGCGGTCGCCACCTGCATCGCCTCCACCCCGGTGCGGATCTGCAGCAGCACGCCGCGCATCTTGTCGACGAACTCGTTGAACGAGCCGGCGATCTGCGCCACCTCGTCCTCGCCCACCACCGGCAGGCGCTGCGTGAGGTCGCCGGTGCCGCTGCCGATCACGCTCATCGCGTTGCGCACCTGCGCGAGGCGCCGGAACGACGAGGCGGTCAGCCACGCGGCCACCGCCACCGCCACGCAGGCCAGCACGATGCTGAGCAGCAGCATCGCGCGCAGCACGTCGCGCAGGCCCACGGTGGCCTCGCGCTCGTCGAGCGCGACCACCAGATACCACTCCGTGCCCGGTACCGCGCGCACCATCAGCAGCTTGGGCACGCCGCCGATCGCGAGCTCGGTGGGCGTGCTCGCGTCGGCCATGCGCGCGAGCGCGTCGGGGCTCAGCGCGGGCGCGATCTCGGTGGACGGCTTGAGCGTGATGGCCGCGTCGTGATGCGCGATCACCTGGCCGTCCTTGCCCACCACGAAGGCGAAGCTCGACGGCGTGGGATGCACGGCGTCCACCACCTCGCGCACGCCGTCGAGCGTGACCGCCCCGCCGATCGCGCCGACCGCGGCGCCGTCGCGCTTGATCGGCGCCGCGAACGACACGAACAGCACGCCGGTGGACGCATCCGGATAGGGCTTGGTCAGCACCAGGTTGCCCGAGGTCATCGGGGCGATGTACCAGGGCCGCGTGGTGGGATCGTAGCCGGGCGGCGTCGGGTGATTCGAGTAGAAGGTATGGTCCGGCCAGCCGACCGTGGCCACCTCGAAGCCGTCGGCCTGCGCCATGTGCTTGACGTAGCCCTGCGGGTCGCCATGCTCGACCAGTGCCGCCGTCTCGGTCACCGCGCGCTTCTTGGCGGTGACCCATTGCCCGATGGTGGCCAGGTTGCCGTTGACGATCGCCACGAGGTTCGCGTCGATGGTGTCCATCGTGCTGTTTCGCACGATCAGGTAGATCATGCCGCCGGACAGCGCCAGCGACGCGATCACGGTGCCCATGACGATGGCGAGGATTCTGCTGCGCAATGAACGGATCAAGGCGGGCCTCAAACATAGGAAGAATTCGCGAAACGCCGCATGCCGCCGGCATCGCCGGCAGGCCGCCCGAAACGTTCCACGCATGTCCGCTTTAACGACGCGCACCTGATCGACTTGAGGGGGCGGGCTATAGGATCGAAGCATGGCTGCACAAACTTTTAGGTAGTGCCGATCAATCCGCCGACGATATGATGATTACGCCAAGAAAGCCGGGGCGCATCTCGTTCCGTATACGCTGAGCCAGCCGCCGCCTCGCCTTTGCCGTTCCCCGCCATCTCGCTCACAGGGCCCCGCCATGCAACTGAAATGGCTCGGCACGAAGCCGGTGGCGCGCACCAAGCCGCTCGAACTGACGCCGGCCGGCATGCTGTTCCTCGACGCCGCCACCAACGCGGTGGAGACGCTGCACACGGCGCGCACCCAACTGCAGGACGCGGCGCCCGTGATCGACGACACCTTGCGCATCGCCACCGGCCGCACGCTCGCCTCCACCTTCTTCCCCGACTGGTACGCGCAGATCGCCGCGCAGGTGGGCGCGTTCTCGGCGGCGCTGTCGACCGGCAGCGCCGAGGACGCGATCCTGCAGCTGGCCGCCGGCGAGGTGGACCTGCTGATCGTGTATTCGAGCCCGCACACCCGCCTGCTGATCGATCGCACGCGCTACGACTGGCGCTCGGTGGCACCCGAGCGGCTGGTGCCGGTCGGCGCGCTGGACGCGCGCGGCGGTGCCGTGGCTCGCCTTCGCGCGCACCATGGCGCTGCGCACCGTGCTCGCGCGACATCTGGCCGAGCTGCCCGAGCGGCCCGCGCTGCAGCCCGTCTACCAGGCCGATTCCTACGAGCCGATCCGGCGCGGCGACCTCGCGATCGTCGGGCCGCGCGACTGGCAGATCGGCTTCAACATCGTGCCGTATCGCCGCGCGCACGAAACCCATCCGGTGCTCGACGCGATCTGGCGCGTGGCGGTGGGGGAAGCCGGAGAAGTGGACGCGGCCGACCCCGCCTGACACGCGCCGCGGCGCCGCGCCCCGATCGGCATCTTGCCGTGCCGAATCGGCACAATCGCGCTTTTTCGGCTCCCTACACTGCGCCTTCGACTGGCACCAAAGACGGCCACACCGGCACCGTCGTGCACCCCGATCCCCACCGCCAGCGTCACCAGAGGAACGACACCATGACACCGGACCTGAGCACGGCGCCCGCGCGAGCGCGCAATCCATGGCGGGAAATCTGCGCCGCGAGCATCGGCAACGCGCTCGCGTTCTACGACGATTGCGTGATCGTGCAGCCGTCGCTGCGCCAGCTCGGCGAGAACGTCACGATGATGCGGCTCGGGCGTCGCCGGTGAGACGGCGACGGGCCGCCGCCGGTCACGGCTCGATCACGGTCATCCTGAACGGCCCGGCGTGCGCCGCCGCATGCGCGACGGCGCGGTTAGCCTCGTCGAGCGCGAAGCGGCTCACCGCGAAGTGGCCGAGATCGAGCAGGCTGCCGCGGATCAGGCCCGTCATGCCGGTCACCGCCTCGCGCGCGCACATCCACTTGCCGCGCAGCGTGATGTCGTTGCGCATGATCCACGGATACGGCAGGTCGAGGCCCGCGCCGCCGAGCATGCCCACCCCCCCCATCAGCACCACGCGCCCGTAGGGGCGCACCGTCATCACCGCGGCACGCACCACGGTGGCCGGCACCGACGGCGGCATCAGGTCCATCACGCAGTCGATCGGCCCGGGCGCGGCGCGCCGCATGCGCTCGCGGTCGGCATCCTCGTCGCCGCTCAGCACCACCGTGCGCACGCGCTCGCCGAAGCGCCGTTCGAGATCGCCCAGCGCTGCCGCATTGCGGCCCGGCGCGACCACGCAGCGCGCGCCCATCGCGAGCGCCACCGCCACGCCGGCGCTGCCGAAGTGGCCGGTGGCGCCGCTCATCAGCAGGGTCTCGCCGGCCTGCAACCCGGCGGCCAGCAGGCCGCCGTACGGCACCAGCAGCGTGGTCAGCGCGCACCAGCGCGCCGCCTCGGCCGGATCGATCGCGCCGATCGGCACCGCGTTCTCGGTCGGCACGCGCAACTGCTCGGCGAACGGCCCGTCGTGGTAATGGCGGTGCAGCTGCAGGCCGCCTTCGCCGCGCGCGCTCCAGCCCTGCAGCACGATGTCGGGCATCAGCGCGTCGTCGCGCGAGCGCACGGTGGGGTCGCAGAATACCCAGTCGCCGGGCTCGAGCTTCGTGGCGTCGGGGCCCACCTCGCGCACGCGGCCGATCGCGCCGCAGCCCGGAATCATCGGCAGTTCGATCGGATAGCGGCGCGCGCCGCTGAACACCTCGTCGGCATATGCAAGCACCGGCGCGGCCGCCACGTCGACGATCACCTCGCCGGTGCCGATCACGGGGGCGGGCACGGTGCCGATCACGAGCGGCTGGCCCAGCGTTTCGAGGATGGCTGCCTTCATGCGTTCTCCCAGGGATGATGGATCGGTCGACGCATTCTGGGCGGCCCCGGAGACGCCAGCCAGTGCCGCTACAATCCTGGGATCGCCCGATACCTCCCTCCTCCTTCACGCCGCTTTTTCACGCACCTCGCGAGGCCCGATGAGCACCACCACCCGCACCGAGTTCGGCGAATTCCTGCGCTCGCGACGCCGCAAGCTGAGCCCGGCCGAGGTCGGGCTCGGCGACGGGCGCCGGCGCCGCACGCCGGGCCTGCGACGCGAGGAAGTGGCCGAGCTGGCCGGCATCGGCGTGGACTGGTACGTGCGGCTCGAACAGGGGCGCGCGGTCAATCCGCCCGACGCCACGCTCGAGGCGCTGGCGCGCGCGCTGCGCCTCGACACGGCCGAAGCCGCGCATCTGCGCGTGCTCGCGCAGGGCGAGGCGCCCGCGCCGTTCGTGCCGGAGACGGTGCCGCCGGCGGTCGAGCGGCTGGTGGCCGGCCTGAACCTGCCGGCCTACGTCACCGGCCGGCGCTGGGACGTGCTCGCCTGCAACGCGGCCGCGCTCGACCTGTTCGGCTTCGACCGGGTGGCGGCGGCCAACCGCAACATCCTCGCCTACATGTTCCTCGAGCCCGCCGCGCGGCGGCTCTTCTCGACGAGCTGGGCCAACGAGGCGCGCCGCATGATCGCGCTGTTTCGCACCAGCCACGACCGCCACGCGAGCGACCCGGCCTTCGTGGCGCTGGTGGCGCGCCTGCGCGCCGGGAGCCAGGATTTCGCCGGCTGGTGGGACACGCGCGACGTGCGGCTGGGCATCTCGGGGCGCAAGCGCTTCGAGCACGCGCGCCACGGCACGCTGCATTTTGAGTACGCGACCTTCCAGGCCAACGACGATCCCGCGCTGAAGCTGGCGATCTACACGCCGGTGCCGCCGGAGCTCGACTGACGCGTCGGCCCGCGGCACCGGCCGCGCTCAACGGATCCACTGCGGCGCGTGCGCCAGCGTGGCGTTCTGCTCGATGTCGTGATTGACCCACAGCGTGGCCGGCTCGTCGCGCAGCAGCGCGTCGATCCTCTCGATCGAGGCGACGGTCGCGAGCCGGTCCGCATTGAAGGACGGCACGCAGCGGCAGCGGAAATTGCGCCGGTTGTGCGCGATGTCGCCGCTCAGCAGCACCGGCCCCGTGTCGGGCAGGCGCACCAGCAGCGAGCAATGGCCGGGCGTGTGACCCGGCGTGGCCACCATGCGCACCGCGCCGTCGCCGAACACGTCGTGGTCGCCGTCGACGATCTGCAGCGGGTTGTCGAGCAGGCTGCGATACAGCTCGGGCAGGAATCCGTACTGATCGGGATCGCTGCCGAACATCGCGTCGTACTCGGCGCGCTGCGCGATCCAGCGCGCGCGCCGGAACAGCGCGCAATTGCCGACGTGGTCGTAGTGCGCGTGCGAGATCGCGAGCGTGCCGATCTCGTCCGGGTGCACGCCGATCTCGCGAAGCTGCGAGGCGATCGTGCGGCGCACCGAGCCGCGGATGCCGTGCGCGATCACGCGCCCGTCCGGCGCGTCGATCAGCGCGTCCTGGGTGCCGGTGTCCCACAGCAGCCACTCGCCGCGGTGGCGGATCAGGTACGCGTTGCAGCTCAGGCGCATCGGCACGCCCACGTCCACGCCGGGCGAATAGATCGACGCGTCGCCCACCTGCGCGAGCCCGCCGTCGAGGATGTAGAGACGCTCGACCGTCGCGTGTTGCTTCGTCATGGATGTCCTCCGTTGCGGTTGCGGTTGCCGTTCGCGGATCAGGCCAGCGTCACGCGCAGCTCGCCGAGCCCCTCGATCGACGACACCACCTCGTCGCCGGCGCGCAGCCAGCGCCGCGTCTCGAGCGGGGTCTTCTCGCCCCAGATCACGCCCTCGGGCGTGCCGGTGAACAGCACGTCGCCCGGCTCGATCGTCATGCAGCCCGACACGTAGGCGATCAGTTGCCGGCAGTCGAAGATCATGTCGCGCGTGTTGCCGTCCTGCTTCGGCTCGCCGTTCACGTGGGTGCGGATGCGCAGCGCGTTCGGGTCCGGCACGCGATCGCGCGTGGCGAGCCACGGGCCGAGCGGCGCGAAGCCGTCCGAGGTCTTGCCGGCCATGAACTGCGAGGTGACGTTCTGCAGGCCGCGCGCGCTGACGTCGTTGCCGATCGTGTAGCCGGCCACCACCTCGAGCGCCTCGGCTTCGGGCACGTCGCGGCAACGGCGCCCGAACACGATCACGAGCTCGGTCTCGTAGTCGAACTGCCGATCCACGCGGGTGGGCAGCGGCACCACGCCCTCGTGGTGGTTCAGCGCGTTGTTGAACTTGCCGAACACCGGCGGCGCCTTCGGCACCGGCGTGCTGGTCTCGGCCGCGTGCTGGCGATAGTTGAAGCCCACGCAGATGATCTTGCCGGGGCGCGTGACGAGCGGCGCGAAGCGCAGCGCGTCGGCCGCCACGTAGCGTGCCGCGCCGCCGCGCTCCACCGCGTCGAGCACGGCGCGCAGCTCGGCGGCGCGCGCGCCCTGCAGCAGCTCGTCCATGTCGCGCGGCGCGGCGAGCCCGAGCGCGGCCGCGGTGGCGGGCACGTCGAGCACGCCGCGCGGCATCTCCACGCCGAGCGCGGCGCGCCCGGCCACGCTCAGGTTCGCGAGCCGAAGCCCGAGCCGGCCGAGCTCGGTGCCGACGTCCTTGGTATCGCTTGCCGGTGTCTGCATGCTGCCCTCCTCGTATCGGGTTCAGGGAAATCATGGGTCGATTTCGAGAATTTATCTTCTATCGTAGAATTTTTCAAGAAAATTGCTCCTTTGGTAGAATCCGAGCCGAAAGAAAACGACGAGGAAACCGAACCATGCCGAAGCCCGATCCCGCCGCCCGTGCCGCCGCCGATCCGGGCGACGCCATCGACGAGCTCGCCCAGGTGTTCGGCGCGCAGGTGCGCCGGCTGCGCGATGCGGCCGACATGACGCTGGAGCAGCTCGCGCAGCGTTCCGGGGTGAGCCGCGCGATGCTGTCGAAGGTCGAGCGCGGCGAGAAGAGCCCCACGATCGGCATCGCCACGCGCATCGCGCATGCGCTCGATGCCTCGCTGTCCGAACTGATCGGCGGCAGCGACACGCGCGGCAAGGTGGTGGTGATGCGCCGCGACCGGCGCCCGGTGTTTCGCGATCCCGAAACCGGCTTCGAGCGGCACATCGTGTCGCCGGCGCCGGGCGGCACGCGCGTGGAGCTGCTGTTCCACCACCTGCCGGCCGGGGCCTCCACCGGCTTCCTGCCGGCCTATCCGCTCGGCACCGAGAAGCACGTGGCGGTGACCGAGGGCGAGCTGGTGGTGGTGATCGACGGCGCCGAGCATCGCCTCGGCACCGGCGACGCGCTGTTCTTCCAGGCCAACGTCGATCATCGGTTCGACAATCGCACGGCCGCGCCATGCGGCTATTTTCTGGTGGTGTCCAGACAAGCCTGACACGCGACGCGCGGCGGCCGCGCCGTGCACACTTCGGTGCCGCGTTGCCGAAATCACACAGAGCTTGTCGAATCGCAGTCGATTGACTGTCTGATTCATTACAAGTCGCGCGGGCACGCGGGATTCGTCGACGATCGATGGGCAAGGCCATCGAAACCGGGTAGTGTCGTCGTGCCGCGCCGTCGTCGCGAGTCGCGACGCGCGCAGGCAATCACCAGTCCAGACAAGAATAGCGGGCCGCCGGCAAGCGGTCGCACCGGGGAATGGGCATGAATCTGTCCACAGAAAAATACGATGAAATCGTGCATCTGCTGTACGACGCGGTGGCCGAGCCGTCCGCATGGCCGCGTTGCTTCGCGACACTCGGCGCGGCGATCGGCGCCGACGCGATCCACATGCTCGCGATCGACAAGCAGCACGGCTCGTTGTCCTACAGCGACGGCTTCAACCTGTCGCCCGAGAGCGAACTCGCCTACCTCCAGAAATACGGCCGCATCGATCCGCGCGCGGCGCTGATGCTCGCGCGCGGTGCCGGCGAATGGACCCACTGCCACGAGGCATTCGACGACGCCTACGTGGCGCGCGATCCGTTCTACCAGGAGTTCCTGATCCCGATCGGCAAGCGCTACCTCTCGGGCTGCAAGCTGGTGGACGACACCCGGGTCAGCGTGATCTTCGCGGCGCTGCGAAACCTGGGCACGCAGCCGTTCGGGCCCGACGAGATCCGCTTTCTCGACCGGCTGCTGCCGCACCTGACGCGCGCCGTGCGCATGCAGCGCCAGCACTACACGTTCTCGACCAAGGCACTGGTGGGCCACCTGCTGGTGGACAAGCTGCGCCAGCCCGCGATGCTGCTGACCACCGACAACGGCGTGGTGCTCGCGAACGCGGCCGCGAACACGCTGCTCGGCAGCACCGGCCTGATCCGCATCGAGGCCGGCAAGCTGCAGTTGCCGGCCGCATGCCAGGCGCGCTTCCAGCAGGAATGCGCGCGACTGGAGGGCCTGGCACGCGGCGAGCACGGCACCGCGGACGAGCTGTCGTCGTATCGCGCGATGACGATCATGCCGGCCGGCGCAACGGATGCGCGCGGTGCAGGTCGTGCCGCCCACCGCGCGGCCGACGAGCCGCTGTACGCATTCTTCACCCTGCTCGCGCCGCCGAAGGTCGGCGGCGCGTTCGGCCTGCGCCCGCTCGTGCTGCTGCTGTTCTATCACCCCGCCTCCGCCGCCCCGGTCGATGCCGATCTGCTCGGCACCACGTTCAACCTGACGCCGGTCGAGACCCGCGTGTCGCGGCTGCTGGCCGAGGGCCTGTCGTCGAAGGAATCGGCGATGCGGCTCGGCATCCAGTACGACACCGTGCGCAAGCACCTGCAGTCGATCTACCGCAAGACCGCCACCCGTCGCCAGCCCGAACTGATGAAGCTGATGCTGCATCTGCCGCTCAACGCGCTCGAGTGATGGCCGCCCCCCACAACTGTGGAATGGAACGCGCGCATCGCCCGGATTAGATTCGCTGCTCGGGACACGTCCCGCACAGATCGAACATGACCAGGGGATCGAGATGAAAGCAGCAAGAAAGATGGCGGGCGCGGGGCGCCTCACGATGCTGGCGGCGGCCTGCATGCTGGCCGCCTGCGGCGGTGGTGGCGACGGCGGCTCGGCCGCGTCGTCGGGCGGCACCTCGAGCGCGACGGCATCGAGCCTGAGCGGCACGGTGGCCGTCGGCGACGCGCTGGTGGGCGCCAGGGTCACGCTGCTCGACGCGAAAGGCCGGACCGCGACCGCCATCAGCGGCGCGAACGGCGCCTACACGCTGTCGCTGGCCGGCATGACCGCGCCGTTCCTGCTGGTGGCCACCGACACCGCCGGCGGCAACGCGACGATGTACTCGGTGGCGGCCAGCGCACCGGCCAGCGCGAGCACGCCCGGCATCGTCAACATCACGCCGCTGACCACCGCGATCGCGGCCGAGCTGACCAGCGACGGCAACCCGCTCGACCTGAGCGCCGCAGGCACGCTGTCGGCGCGCGTGACGCCGGCCGCCGTGAACGGCGCGGTGGGCACGCTCAACGCGCTGCTCGCCCCGATCCTCGCGAGCGCGCTCGGCTCGGGCGCGGCCGCCTTCAACCCGATCAGCCAGGCCTTCACGCCCAACCAGACCGGCGCCGACGCCGTGATCGACGCGGTGAGCGTGACGCAGGCGCCGGCCGGCGGCCTGCAGATCGCGAGCGTCGCGGCGCCGGCCGTGGCGATCCCGCTGAGCGCCGCGACCACCACCGGGCCGACGCTCGCCGCGCCGGCCCAGCCCGCCAACTATCTGGCCACCCTGCTCGCGCAACTGACGCAGTGCCTGGGCGGCACCGCCTCGGCCTGCGCCTCGGCGATCGACGCGCATTACCTCGAGAACGGCTACGACAGCACCAACGGCGGCTTCCAGGCCTTCCACCCCGGCATCGGCGCGCCGGGCTCGACGATCACCGGCGTGAAGACGCTCGCGTCCTGGGCGGCCGGCCAGGGCCCGTTCGGCCTCGCCAATCCGTCGGCGCTGGTGCGCATCTTCTACACCAATGCGGCCGGCCAGCAAAACTTCGCGCACACGGTCGTGCAGCAGACGGCGGCCGCATCGGGTTCGACGCCCGCGACCTGGGACATCGTCGGCAACCAGCAGGCCTACGACATCACGATCGTCTCGTTCATCTCGCAGCGGCAGTACCTCGACAGCGCCGATGCGAACACCAACCGCTTCGAAACCGGCATCGACATCAGCATTCCGGTCAGCAGCGCCTCCGTGGCGAACCCGGCCAATCTGGGCTCGGCGAAGGTGACGGGCCCGGGCCTGCCCGCGGCCGGCGTGTGGCTCGAGCCGCGCAGCGCGACCGGCAGCACCACGCTGTCGCTGACGAGCCGCACCGTGACGAGCGCGCCGACCTCGGCGGCGACGAGCAGCGCCAACACCACGCTGTACCGCTGGTCGTGGCAGGCGCTGCCGGCGAACGCGAGCAGCTTCGCGTTCAGCGTCGGCAGCAGCAGCACCGGCTACTACGCGTCGCCGGCGCTGACGGCGCAGACGCTGCCGGCGCCGCTCGCCACCTACTCGGTCACCTTCTACGACACCACGGGCACGGCGCTCAACGCCACGCCGGTCACGGTCGTGAACGGCACCGCGCCGCTGCTCGCGAACGCGGGCGCCGGCGTCGCCTGGCAGACGATCGGCGGCGACGTGTCGGGCAGCTTCCTGAACCCGGCCGGCTCGCTCGCGTCGGCGCAGACCACCGTGGGCATCGACTGGTCGGGCCTGGTGTCGGGCAGCGACCTCGCACCGAACGTCAAGGGCGTGCAGATCCAGGCCGCGAGCGCGACGACCGAGGTGGACGGCTGGTGGGAAACCACGCCGCCGCTCGCGTTCGGCCCGAACGCCGGCCAGTACTCGACGAACGTGACGGCCGGCGTGGCGCAGAACGGCCAGCAGACCTGCGTCGCCGCCTGCCAGTTCCCGGCACTGCAGAGCGGCGGCTCGCGGCTCGTGCAACTCGGCTGGGGCGCGGACGGCGTGTCGTTCTACAACATCTGGAAGTACAACGACTGAGTGGCGTGAACGCCGCGTGACGGAGCGCTCGCGGCTGCGCGAGCCGCCCCGTCTCGATCAGGAACCGGTGGCGGCCCGCTGCGGGGATCCGACCAGCACGCACAGCGAGACGTGGCACGCCGGCAAGGCCGTCGGAAACACGTGATGGGTGGTCTTCGGCGGATAGAGATGCCCCGACCGCGCGCGCGACACGATCGCCTCGGGCGTCACCCGATGCCCGTCGCGCGTGGCCGTGACCGGCACGTCCTCATAGCCGAGCAGCAGCACGGGAATCCGCGCCAGGCGCAACGCGAGCGCGGCGGCCAGACGATGATGCCCGTCCATCACCGTCAGGCTGCCACGCTCGACCGCCACCGGCACGCGCCAGATGCCGGTCTCGCGGATCGACTCGGCCAGGGCCGCGGCGTGCGAGGCATCGTGATGCTCGTGCGGCCGGAGCCGGAGCGGATCGAGGAAGCGCACATGCAGCAGACGCAGCGCCGTCATGCGGCGGCCCCCCCGAGAAAGATCCGCTCGGGATGCGGGTGACTCAGAAAGTCGTGGTGCGAGATGTGCCAGCCGTAGGCACCGGCCAGCGGGAACAGCACGCGATCGCCCACGCGCAGCCTCGCGACCTGCGCCTCGCGGGCGAACACGTCCTTGGGGGTGCACAGTTCGCCGCACAGGCTCACGGCCGCATCGCGCACTTCGGGCCGCTCGAATGCATGCGGCCAGGCCTCGTTCGGCACGATGTCGAACGGATGATCGTGCTGCCACGAGGCGGGCAGACGAAAATGGTGAGTGCCGCCGCGCAGCACCGCGAAATGGCGCCCGTGGTTGCACTTCAGATCGATCACCTCGGCCACGTAGCAGCCGCAGTCCGCGGCAACGAAACGCCCGCATTCGAACACGATGCGGCAACCCGGTTGCAGCTCGGCGAGCAGCGCATGCAGGCCGTCGCAGAACGCCGGCCAGTCGAACTCGCGAGTCGGGCACGCGTAGTCGATGCCGATCCCGCCGCCCACGTTCAGGACCTCGAGCGGCAATCCACACGTGTCGCGCAACCGCGCGGCGATGCCGAGGTAATGGCGGATCAGCGCGAGATGCGAGCGCGCGTCGAGATTGTTCGACAGCGCGTGAATGTGCAGCCCCGCCAGCTCGATGCCCGGCAGGCGCGCGGCCAGGGCAATCATGGCCGGCACCTGCGTCTCGTCGATGCCGAACTGCGTGGCCTGACCGCCCATCGTCAGCGTGCCGGTGACGCGCGGCCCCGCCGCGTCGGCCGCGAAGGGCAGCGGATTGAGCCGCAGCAGCACGCGCGCGGGGCGGCCGGCGGCGAGCGCAATCGCATCGAGCCGGCGCAACTGCAGTTCGCTCTCGACGTGGATCAGCTCCACCCCGAGCGCGAGCGCCCCCGCCAGCTCGCGATCGGTCTTGCCCGGCCCGCCGAACACGATCCGCGCCCGACCGGCCGCGGCACGCACGCGCTCGATCTCGCCGAGCGAGGCCACCTCGAAACCGGCGACGCTCGCATGCAGGGTGCGCAGTATCGGCGCGTCGCTGTTGGCCTTGACGGCATAAAACAGCTCGCATGCGTCCGGCAGGGCCGCGACGAGCCGAGCCGCGCGCACCCGCAGGTGGTCCAGGTCGTACAGATAGGCGCATGCCGGCGAGGCGGCCTGCGCGAGAAATGCGTCGATGTGCGATCGATTCATGGTGTGCCTGATTGAAGGATTCGGAGATGGTGGTCGCGCGCGGCGGCCAGCGCACGGCGTGCGATGCCGCGGTCGTCGCCCACCACCACGAGCCGCGCGCCGGCGCGGGCGGTGGCCGCGATCGCCTCGTCGTCGCGTGGCAGCGGCACCGCGAACTTGCCGTGCGCGCGGGCGGCCGATTCGATGCGCTCGAGGCCCCGGCGCACGGCGGGGTCGCGCGTGCGCCACGGCATGCCCAGATCCTGCGAAAGGTCGGCCGCGCCACCGAACAGGGCGTCGACGCCCTCCTCGGCCGCGATCTCGTCGGCCGCGTCGAGCCCCGCGCGATCCTCGATCATCGCCACCAGCAAGGTGTCCTGATCGTCGCGCGCCATCGCCTCGGCCAGGTCGTCGCGGCCGAAGCCGCTGGCCGCGGTGGCATTCAGGCCGCGCTCGCCCAGCGGCGCATGGCGCGCGGCACGCACGGCGCAGCGCGCCGCCGCGGCACTGCGCACACGCGGCACCACGATGCCCTGCGCGCCCTGGTCGAGCACCGGCGCGATGGTCGACGCCGCGGCCACCCGGACCAGCGCGGCGAGCCCCGAGGCGCGGGCGGCCAGCAACATCGCGCCGAGCGTCGCGCCCTCGATCAGCGTGTGTTCGAGGTCGATGATCGCGAAATCGTAGCCGGCTGCCGCGATCAGCTCGATCATCAATGGCGCGGGCGTCGAACAGAACACGCCCAGCCGCGGGCGGCCGGCCGGATCCCGCAGCGCCGCCTTCAGCGAGCCGGTGGTGCGCGCGCCGGCCGTCATACCCGCACCGCCAGTGCGAGCGGGTTCGGCGCGGCCCGCGTGCGAAGCCGGATCTCGGGCAGGAAGCGGCGGCTCGCCAGTTCCTCGATCTGCAGCGTCGGGGCGAAGCAGTCGAACAGCGCGAAGCGCGACTCGAGCGCCGGATGCATGGCCTGGTGGTCGTGGATCACGGCGGCGGCCAGCGCCCAGAACCCGGCCTCGTCGAAGCCGAGATGCCGGGAGAACGCCCACGCGATCTCGGCGAGGTTGACGAACAAAAGCGCGTCGCAGCAGAAATCGCGCAACTCCTCGGCGTCGTCGGTCTCGATGAACGAATTCGGGTTCACCGCGGCGTGCTCGGCGGGCGGCGCCGTCAGTGCCGGCGGCGGCCCGGACAGCCACTGCCGCGAGAAGCGCACGCCGTCGTGGAAGTCCTTGAGCGCGACGCGCTCGGGCAGGCCGTCGGCCAGGATCAGCACCATGTTCTGCGCGTGCGATTCCAGCGCCGTGCCGTGCAGCCAGAGCAGATGCAGCACCGGGAGCCAGGCTCGCTCGATCAGGCGGCGCACCCAATGCCGCGCGCCGTGGCGCGCCACCATGTCGGCCACCAGCAGGCGGCCATCGTCGTCGAGCTGCGGCAGCGCGGTCATCGGCAGCGCGTGCTGCCCGTCGCGCAGATGGGCGTGGATGCTGTCGCGCCAGATGCAGGCCAGCGCGCCGTACTGCCCGGCCGCCGGCGTCTGCGGCTGGTAGCCGACACCGGCGATCTCCTTCAGGATCACCGGCCGCGCGAGCGGCGCCGGCCAGGCGGTAGCCGACACCAGCGCGTCGAGCCAGTCGCTGATCGGCGCGGCGTTGCAGACCGTGTGCGGTGCGAGCACGCGCGAGGTGGAGGTGTTGACGAGGCTCATCGCGAGCTTGATCGACGGGGCTTCGCGACGCCCGAGATTGGCGAGCGTGCGGATCGATTGCTGCGGCCGGTAGCGATCCTGCATCGTCCCGATCGGGATCAGGTCACGTCGCGCGCATGCCGGATGACAGACCGTCTCCCCCACCGCTTCCCATTGCCAAGGATGCACGGGCAGGGGCAGGAAGTCGTCCGCGGCCTCGCCGAGTTCGGCCAGCCGAACCGCGAATGCGGCCTGCTCGGCCGCGCTCAGCAGCGTGCGAAGATCGCGATTCGGCACCGCAGCGCCGCTGGCCCAGTGCGCCGTCGTGCGTCGCACCGCCAGCAGCAGCGGCGCGACCCCGGGCGAGCATTCGGGCGCGTAGCGGCGATTGTCCTCGAGCGTGAAGCCGAGCCGCGACTTGTAGGCCGGGTGATACGGATGCGCGCCGGTCAGGCCGGCCTCCACCTCGTCGTAATCGCCATCGCGCAACGGTCGGCCTTGCCGGGCAAGGCGCGTCTGCGCATCCTTCACGTGGGTGGCCAGCAGCTCGGCCGCGAAGCGCGCGAGCGACGCCGGCTCGGCCCCCAGCTGCCCGCCCAGCTCGGCGATCACGCGGGCCACGTCGGTCACGACGGCATCCTCGGCACCGCAGCGCCGATGCACGGGCGAGACGATCCGCAGGCGCCCGAACGCGGCACCGCGCACCACGCGGCAGTGATAGACGACCGGCTCGCCACCCGGTGCCGTCGCGACCACGTCGAGATGATCGCCCTCGCGACGCGCGAGCGGCAGACGGTCCTCGAACACGAGCGCTTCGAACAACTGACGAATCACGCGCAGGGCGGCCTCCCGATAGGCGGCGCTGTCGATCAGCGTGTCGAATTCGGTGCGGTTCATGCGATCCCCTCCATGCCGAACAGCGGATTCGGGATCTCGACCCAGGCCGGCAACTCGCCGTGGCGCCCGAAGCAGCTCGACATGTTCGCCTTGGCGGGCAGCGTGGGGCGTTGCCGCAGCTCGTCCAGCAGCGCGAGCAGGCGCGGCTCGCCGGTGCGGGCCCAGCTCACGGCCGTCAGGTGCCACAGCGCGGTCTCGTCGCCGTAGCCGGCGCGCGCGACGCTGGCGATCAGATGCCCCACATGGTTGACGAGCACGTAGTAGAGGAAGCGCTTCCAGGCGGTCGCGTCGTCGTAGAGCGCGGGGCTGTCGGCCGCGATCTGCCCGGGCAGGCGGCAGCGCGTGCGGCTGATGCTGGCCCCTTCCATGTCGCGCGCATAGCCGCGCGCGGGCCAGCCGCCGCGAAACGCCACCATCGTGTTCTGCAGGTGCGCTTCCAGGCTCACGCCCTCGTCGGCGAACAGGCGCAGCATCGGCAGCAGGCTGACGTCGAGATAGGCCTGCCACCAGTCGGCCAGTCGCGCGCGGGTCGGCGCCTCTCCCAGGGCCTCGCGCAGCAGCGACCGAAGCACGGTGCCGCCGTCGGGGCGCTCCTCCACGACCGTCGCCAGCACGCGCGCCTCGTCGCCGAGATCCTCGCGCATCGGCTCGCGATGGATGACCAGGCTGCTGGCACGCAATGCCTCGTCGTCCGTCGCAAACGACACGCAGGCGCTGTCGAGCAGGATCTCGAAGCCCGGGGATTGCCGGTAGCCGCGCGGCAGGCAGGCCAGATACCGGCTCGCGTCGAGTGCCCGGGCCGCCTGCTCGGGCGGATTGTTGCGCACGAAATTGGTGATCCGCACGTCGATCGGCAACTTGAGGAAACGCCGCTGCACCGGCAGCCAGACCGTTCGCACCGACGAGGTCGGCCACGCCAGTTCGCCCATCGGCCCGAGCGAGACCAGGTCGCCCGATGCGAGCCATGCCTTCACCTCGGCGCGCGCGAGCAGCCAGCCGGCCTGCCAGGGATGACACGGCAGCAGCCGGTACTCGCTGTCGCCGAGCAGCTCGGCGGCGGCCTGCATCGCCTCGGGATCGATCGGCGGCCAGGCGCCGTCGATCGAGTCGGCGCGAAAGCGGGCGCTGGAGACCGCGAAGTAATGCAGGCGAAACGCCGTGCCGCGCTCGGGCGCATAGGCGGCCACGTCGTCCTCGTCGAAGCCGCTCGACGATTTGGAGGTGACGTGGAACGCGTGGCCGAAGCGCAGCGACTGCTCGGCCTCGATGAAGGGCGTGGTGCGCACGCTGCCGTCCGGCGCCGCGTGGCGCGCCGCCTCGCGATGAAAGTCGCTCACGCGCCGGATGCTGTCGCGCATCAGCGCGGCAAACCGGGTCGGCCAGTCGTCGTCCGCGGCACCGGCACGATAAGCCAGCGCCCGCGCGATCGTGTCGACGAAGCGATCGACGCCCTCGAACGCTCGCGCACCGTGCCGCGGCGACCAGACAATCGCGTGAGGCGCGAGCCGGTGGAAGCCGATCCGCGAGTAATGGTCGAGCGCCACGAACACGGCGCTGCCGTCGTGCTCGAAGCGGATCGCGGCCATCTCGTGGCCGGCCGCGTGCCAGCTTCGCGCCACGGCACGCACGCTGTCGTCGGGCCATTGCGCGGGCCCCGTTCGCGGATCGACGTGCTCCATCTCGCGGCACCAGGTATTGAAATACTGTTCGAGCAGACGGCGCTCCAGCGGGTCCAGCCGCTGGAGCGCGACCGAAGGCTCCGACGCGATGTGCCGGCTTCGCGCGTCGAGCACGGCGGATGCGCCCGATGCCGAAAACGGCAGGGAAAGGGATGACATGGCGATTACCTCGGTTCGGTCACGCAGGGAAAGGAAAACGTGGCGGCACGGTGCGCCACTGCGGCCGCGCCGACGAACATCGCGGCGGTCAGCCACAGCGTGGCGGCCGGTTGCAGCACGGGCAGCGCGGCCAGCACGGCGAAGGGGCCGAGCAACTGCCCGAGCACCATCGCACTGCGGGCCGTGACGGTCACACGGCCTTGCCACGCATCCGGCGCGGCGCGGCTGCAGACCAGCAACATCGATTGCGCGAGCGCCGCGTACGCGGCGCCCTGCATCAGGCGCAGCAGCGCGAGCTGCCAGAGCGAGCCGGCGAACGGCATCGCCGCGAGCGACAGCGCGCAGAGCAAGGCGGCGGCCACGAAGTGGCGCGCGGGGTCGCCACGATCGTTGCGCGCGCCCCAGAACGGGCCCGCCGCCAGCGTCGCGCACCAGCCGAGCGCGTGCAGCAGACCGACCTTGCTGGCCAGCTCGCCCTGCCCGACGAAGCGCGCGTCGACGAACAGCGCGAAGACGTTGACGAGCGCGAACGCACCGGCCTGCGCGAGGCTGCCGGCCAGCACCCAGCGACGGAAGGCGGGATCGGCGAACAAGGCGCGCGCGGCGCGGGGCGCGACGGCCGCATCGCATCGTTCTTCGCCGCGCTCCCCGCCCCGTTCCCCGCTCGCCGCGCGCGGCGGTTCGCTCAGGCTCCCGGCCAGCGCGAGCGTGGCGACGCCCGTGCCGAGCGCGACCGCCAGCAGCAGCGGGCGCACCGACCAGACGTCCTGCAGCACGCCGCCGAGCGTCGGCCCGAGCAGCGCGCCGGCCGCCACGGCCGATTCCTGCCAGCCGAGCGCGCGGCCGCGCGTGGCGGCATCGCTCACGCGCGCCAGGTAGGCCGTCACGATCACGCTGACGGTACTCGCGCCCTGCACCACGCGCCCCGCCACGAAGATCGCCGGATGCCGCGCCAGCGCCATCGTCAGCAGGCTGGCCACGAACAGGCCGAGCGCCAGCAGCAGCGCGCGGCGATAGCCGTGACGTTCGCACCAGGCGGCCGCGAACGGCGCGCAGGCCAGCGCGCCCACGCCCGGCGCCGCCAGCGCGATGCTGGTCCAGCGGGTCAGGTCGGCCAGCGTGGCACCGGGCGCGAGCAGGCCGCGCACGAAGAACGGCATGATCGGCACCAGCACCATCAGCCCCAGCGTGATGACGCCCTGGCAGACCACCAGCGTGAGGACGGTCGAACCCGCGCGCGCCCTCATGCGAGCCGCCTCGCGTCGAGACCGGCCATGCGCAGCGGGTTGGCGATGCGGCCGAGCCCGCTCGGCATGCCGGTGCCGACCGCGGCGCGCGCGGCCAGCGGCTCGAGCAGTTGCTTGAACGGCCAGTGCTTGCGCTCGAACAGCGCGGCCTCGACCTGCCGGCGCAGCGCGCTCGAGGCCTCGTCGGCGAACACGCGCGCCACGGCCTCGCGCAGCGCGACGCCGATGCGCCGCCAGGCGCCCGCTTCGTGGTCCGCCGCCTCCGCGTCGGGCGCATCGGCCAGGGCGGCGGCGATCGCGTACAGGTTCACGCCGACCGCCAGCGTCTGGAAATAGGCGAGCAGGCGATCGGGCGTATCGAGAACCAGCGTGTTCGGCGTGCCGCGATCGATCGCGTAGCACGGCGGCGGGAGCCCCACCTCGGCCATCCGCGACGGGCAGATCCGCAGCGTGTCGTGATCGCGCAGCACGACGGCGGCGACCGTCGCCGTGTCCGGCGCGGCGTGCACGATGCGCAGCACCACGTTCTGGCCGTGCAGTTCCGGCATCACGCCGTGGCGCAGGCAGCGCAGGCCGAGCTCGACCAGACACCGCACCACCTGCCCGAAGCGCTCGCGCCGTCGGGCCGGCGTGGCATGGCCCGCCCCGCCGCAGAGCGCGTCGAAGGCCGGCAGCCGTCCGTCCGAGGTCGTCACGCTCAGGGCCGCCATCGGCAGCAGCCAGCCCTCGCCGGCCGGATAGCGCCGCAGCAGGCAGGCCAGCCGGCCGCGCTCGGCGATCAGGCTCGCCTCGTCGGGCATGGCGTCGACCTCGCTCAGTGCCCACCACGCGCGCTCGTCGCACGGTTCCAGATGCGCGCCGAGCCACGGATCGCGCTCGCGCAGCGCCTGCAGGCAGGCCTGCGCCCGCGCGCCGTTGTGCAGGTAGCGCGGCGGCAGCACGCGCTCCGCGCCGAGCGCCTGCACGCCGAGCGACAGCTTCAGATGCAGCAGCGGCGCCCGCGCGGTGGCCAGCGAACGCAGCGACGCGGTGGGCGCGCCGGCGCCGGGGCCCTCGCCGAGATCGACGCAGCCGTCGAGCAGCGCCGCATGGTCCCGACGCAGATGCGCGTACTGCCACGGATGCACGGGCAGCCAGCAGGCCCGTGGCGATGCGCCGGCCAGCTGCGCGCGGCGCGCCAGCTCGGCCAGCTCGGCGGGGTCGAGCAGCGCCCGCGCGCACGGCTGATCGCCGTCGGCGACGGCACCCGCGCGCAGCCGCGACACCGGCACGGCGAGCCAGCGCCAGGCGATCGGCCGCCCGCTTTCCACGTCGAAGTCCGCGCCAGGCAACCCGGGCCACAGCTTGGCGCGCGCCAGCGGGTGGAACGGCCGATCGCGCAGGCAGCACAGCGCATCCCAGGGCAACAGCGCGTGCGGCGCGGCGCGCAAGCGCGCCAGCAGCGCCGATTCGGCCGCGAGGCTGCGCTCGATCTGCCCGCGTGCCGCACGCAGCAGCGCGTCCAGCGCGGGCGCACGCGCCGGCCACCAGGTCGCGCCCTGCAGCGCATCGAGGGTCTGCACGACATCCAGCGGCGTGGCCGAAGCCGCGTCGCCCTCGATCGCCACGGCCGCGTCACGCGCGAGCCGCAGCGCTCGCCAGCCCTCGACGCGTCGCCCCCGCCAGGCCAGCACGCGCGTCGCGTCGAGCGGCACGACCAGCGCGTCGCCGCGCCACGCGGCGCGCTCGCGAAAGCCGAAGGCATCCTCGAGCCACAGCGCATCGAACAGGTCCTGCGCGAGCCGGTGCTCGCCCAGCCGCCCGAGCTCGTGGATCCGGGCGCGCTCGTCGTTCACGATCGCGCCCATTACAGCGCGAGCCGCGTGCCGACGCCGCGCTGCTGCGCCAGTCGATGGAAATGCCGCGCGCACACCAGGTCGTCGAGCGCCATGCCCATCGGATTGAGCAGGATGATCTCGTCGTCGTGCTCGCGGCCGGGCCGCTCGCCGATCACGATCTCGCCCAGCTCGGCATGCAGGCGCTCGCGGCTGAAGCGCCCCTCCAGCACGAGCTGGTTGATGATCTTCTTCTCGCGATTCGACTGCTCCCAGTCGTCCACCACGACCTTCTCGACACGCTCGTAGACATCCTTGTGCACGTCCATGATCGACACGTTGCAGACGAACGCGCCACGCCGCAGCCAGGCGAATTCGAGGTAAGGCGCATCGGCCACGGTGCAGGTCACCACCACCTCGCCGCGGCGCACGGCCGCCTCGGCGCTCGGCATCTCCTCGCAGGCGATGTGTGGAAACCGTTCGCCGAGCCAGCGCGAGAACTGCCGCATCGCCTCGGCGGACAGATCGAACACGCGCACCACGCGGATCGAGTCGAACTGCTCGGCGAGCGTCAGGACCTGCATCCGCGCGATCGGCCCGCAGCCGATGCACACCACTTCGGCGAAGCCCGGCCGAGCCAGGTGGCGCACGGCCACGGCGCTGATCGCCGCGGTGCGCATGCCGCTGATCAGGCCGCCCTCGAGCACGGCCACCGGGTAGTTCGTCTCCGCGTCGTTCAGCACGATCACCGCGCTGGCGCGCTCGAGGCCGTGGCGCGCCGGATTGTGCTGGCGGCTGCCGATCCACTTGAGGCCGGCGACCGGATCGTCGCCGCCCACGTAGCACGGCATCGCGATGATGCGGTCGGCGATGTGATCGGCACCGGGCCAGCGCAGGTACGGCTTGAGCGGCTGCACGAAGTCACGCCGTGCATGCAGCGCGAGGCCCTGCGAGATCGCCTCGACGTAGGGTTGCGAATGCTCGCCGCCCAGCGCGACGAGGTCCTGACGGCCCAGATAGAGCAGGCCGGTTTCGGTGCGGGAATCGTTCATGTCAGTGAATCGCCTCGGAAGGGGTCAGGGAGGAAGGCATCGACGCGGCTGCCGTGCGTGGCGCCTCGACACGGCCGCGCGCATCGGCGACGCGCGCGAGCCAGGCGTCGTCGTAGACGGTGTCGAGATAGCGTTCGCCACGATCGGGCAGCAGGGTGACGATGCGCGGCGCGCGCGCGTCATCGCCGCTCGCGTGGCGCCTCGCGAGCAGCCGCTCGATCGCGACCACCACCGCCCCCGAAGAGCCGCCGGCGAAGATGCCCTCGGTCGCGAGCAGGCGCCGGCAACCGAGCGCGGCGTCGTAGTCGTCCACGTGGATCACCTCGTCGATGTCCTCGCGACACAGCAGTTCGGGCACGCGGCTCGCGCCGATCCCGGGCAGTTCGCGCGGCCCCGGCCTGGCGCCGAACAGCACCGAGCCGACCGCATCCACCCCCACCACGCGCAGCGCGGGCCAGGCCTGCCGCAAGCGCCGCGCGATGCCGAGGATCGTGCCGGAGGTGCTGACGCCGAGCACCAGCAGGTCGGCCGGTTCGCCGAGCGCGCGAGCGATCTCCTCGCCCTCGCCGTGAAAGT
Organism: Burkholderia sp.; assembly: GCA_030151225.1. GTDB lineage: Bacteria > Pseudomonadota > Gammaproteobacteria > Burkholderiales > Burkholderiaceae > Burkholderia. The sequence goes on from JASLEG010000006.1 coordinate 43,220, forward strand.
GGCTTTCCCAGTTGCGCGGGTTGCCGTACTGGTTGATCCAGACCGCCCCGGGCTCGGCCGCGAGCAATGCCCGCACGCGCGCGATGCGCGTCTCCAGGTAGCCGCCCTGGGCGTCCTTCGTCGTGACGCGCTCGATGCCGGCGCCATACGCGCGCAGGATCTGCAGATTGGTCGAGGAGATCTTCGGGTCGACCACGGCGGTGAAGCGCAGCCCCCGCACGCGGCACACCATCGCCAGCGCGATCGCGAGATTGCCCGACGAGCTCTCGATCACGTGCGCGCCCGGCGCGATGCTGCCGTCGGCCAGGCCGCGCTCCACGATGTAGCGCGCGGGTCGGTCCTTGATGCTGCCGGCCGGGTTCAGCATTTCGAGCTTCGCGTGGACCTGCGCCTGCGCCCCGAACAGGCGCGCGAGCCGCACCAGCGGCGTCGCGCCGATGCAGTCGACGATATCGTTTCCGGTCATGCTGCCTCCTTTGAATTCGTCAAAAGATAATGAGATCGCGTCTCATTAAATAATTAATCGACAAGGCGCCATCTCGGCGCCTGCCCGATTACCAGCGATGCGTGTAGCTGGCGCTCAATACCGCGCCGGCGGCCGGCAGACGGCTGGTGTTGTTGCTGTTGCGCATGAGCTGGCTGTAGAGCGGCAGGTAGTAGCGGTTCAGGAGGTTCTCCACACCCACCGCGAGCTTGTCGTTGCGGGTCACCTGCCAGCTGGACATCATGTCGAGCGTGAAATAGCTCGCCACGCTCAGACGACCGAAGCCGATCTTGTCGTTGAGGCGATAGTCGCGCGCCGCGAAGAAGCTGCCCTGCAGGCGGTGGCTCCAGCGCGAGCTGGGCCGGTATTCGAGATAAGCCGTGAGCTTGAGCGGCGGAATCCGGTAGCCGGTCATGTCCTGGTAGCTCGCGCTCGCCCGCGGCCGCTCGCGGCCCTGCATGTAGGTCGCGGTGCCGCCGGCGCCCCACTTCTCGTTTTCGGAGAGCCAGTCCACGCTGGCCTCCACGCCGGCGATCCGCTCGGCCGTGCGGGTGAGGATCAGGCCGTTGTTGAAGCTCTGCACGTCGCCGAGTTCGGAGGTCGTGTAGAACAGCGCGAGCGTGCCGTCGGCCTGATTGCCGAGGTTGCCGCGCCAGCCGAGTTCGTAGTTGTTGGTCTTGACCGGCTCGAGGCTCGACGAGCCGATGTTGAAGCCGGCCGTGGCATTGCGCAGTTGCAGGCCCACGTCGGGCAGCTGGAAGCCCTGGCTGAACGCGCCGTACAGCGTCTGCCCCGGCACCGGCACATAGGACAGCCCCGCATTGAACAGCCACGAACCGAAGCCGCTCGATCCGCCCGGCACCCGATACGGGTTGGCCGCGCGCAACTGCGAGAGCGGCGTGAAATCGTCGAAGCTCGCGCTCGCGTGCTCGTAGCGCAGGCCGGCCTCGACCGACCAGTGATCGTCGAACTTGTGCTGCAGCTGGGCGAAACCGCCGATGCTGCGCGTGGTCAGCGGCGGCAGATACATCAGCCGCCCGATCTTCCGGTAGACGAGCCCGCCGCTGGCGTCGTAGGCGCCCGGGGCGAAGATGTCGTCCGGCATGTCGCTGCGCTCCTGGTTGAAGTCGGCGCCCCACAGCAGCTTGGTGCGCCGAGCCTTGTCGAGCGGCGTGGTGACGGTCAGGCGGCTGCCGAACACGGTCGAATCCTGCATCACCTGGTCGATGTTGTTGCCGCGCGTGGCCACCGCGCGCGCATCGAACGGCGCGAAGCGCGTGAAGTAGTTTCGATAGTAGAACTGCGTGGACACGGTGCTGCCGTACACGTCCCGGTTCTCGTACTGGAGGTTCAGGATCGTGTTGCGGATGCGGTTCTGATCCTCGAGCTGCAGGCCGTCGAGCGGGCGCGCCACGGCGGTGCCGGCCGGCAGCCTGGCGACCGACGGGTCGCTGCCGTAACGGGAATCCTGCTTCGCGTCGTGGTGGCTCAGCGAGAACACGATGCGCTGATTCGCATCGATGCGCGCGCCGAGCTTGCCGCCGATACTGTAGGTGTCCGAATCGAACAGATCGCCCTGGCTCGGCTCGGGCGCGATGCGATGGCCGCGCGCGTCATAGGAGCTGCCCACGTGCTGGCCGCTGACGTCGAATTCGTAGTCGATCGGCCCGTGACTGCCGCTGAAGAACTGCTGCAGCGTGCCGCCCAGGCCGCCGCCACCGAGATGCGAGAGCGGCGTCTCCATCGAGAAGGTGGTTTCCGCGCGCGGCGGGCCGCCGGCCGGCCGCGTCGTGACCGACACGATGCCGCCCGTTGCGCCGCTGCCGTAGATCGCATTGCTGCCGCGCAGCACCTCCACCTTCTCGATGTCGTTCGGATCGATGTTGGCGAGATTGCGCGCCGAGTCGCGATTGGTGTTCAGCGGCACGCCGTCCACCAGCACCAGGACGTTGCGCCCGCGCAGCGTCTGGCCGTAGTCGGTGATGGTGTGGCTGGAATCGGCAAAGCCCGGCACGGCCTTGCTCAGCACGGTGGCGAGGCTGTTCGAGCCGCCCTGCAGTTGCTGCAGCTCGGTGCGATCGATCACGGTGGTCTGGCGCGTCGGGCGCACCAGGTCGCTGTGCGTGCGCTCGGCCGACACCTCGATCGCGGCGAGCTCGGCGGCATGCACCGGTGCGGCCGCCCCGGTCGGCATCGAAGCCGGGGGCGGGGCCGTGTCGATCGTGAAGGTGTCCGCCCCGGTGGCGTTGGCGCGCAGGCCCGTGCCGGACAGCATGCGGGCCAGCGCGGCGGCGGGCGTCATCGAGCCCTGCACGGCGTGGCTGGTATGGCGCTCGGCCAGCGACGGCGCGAACAGCAACTGTGCGCCGGATTGGCGCGCGAACGCGTTGAGCGCGCGATCGAGCCGCTGCGCGGGAACGTCGTAGCCCTGCGCCGCGCCCTGCCCCCAGGCGATGGCCGACACGCAGCTGCTCGCGACCGCCACCGATGCCCACCTTCCCACCGTTCTCCCCCGACGCTGCGTGAAACCCATTGCCGCCACTCCTCGTTGAATTGTTGACACGTTCTACGAGGGTTGCCGAATGGACCGACGGGTTTGTTGACGTCGTGGCGAAAATATTTTTCGAGACGACTGCGCCGCCTTGCGGGGCGCGCGTCGATGGCGAGAAGAACGCCGGGGGGGGGAAACCGGGCGGAAGCCCGGTGGGCGCCTAGCGACGCGCGATCGACACCGCGCCGCCGGCCTCTTGCGTGACGCGAACCGGCAGCACGTGCGGCAACAGGTCGATCAGCGCATCGACGCGTGCGCTGTCGAACTGCCCCGACAGCTCGAGCCTGGCGGCATCGGGCGCCACGCTGACCGGCGCGGCCCGGTAGCGCTGCATCTCGGCCACCGCGACGGCGAGCGGCGTCCGGTCGAAACGCAGGCGTCCGGCCACCCAGGCCGGCAGCGTGGCCGGCACTGCCTGCACCGGTGCGATCCTCCCGGCCGCGGCATCGACCTCCACCTGCTGCCCGGCCCGCAATGCCGTGGCCGGCCGACCGGCGAGGGCGACGTCGACCGCCCCGCTCTGCACCGTGACGCGCGTGAGCACCGGCCCGCGGCTCACCGTGAAGGCGGTACCGACGTCGCGGATCGACACCGGGCCGGCCTGCGTGCGCAGCGGCCGCAGGGCTTCGCGAGCGACCTCGACGTACGCCTCGCCGCGCTCGATGGCGAGTCGCCGCGAGGCGAGTCGCCATTCGACGCGCACCGCCGATCCGGTATCGAGCACGAGACGCGACCCGTCCGCGAGCCGCCAGTCGCGATGCTCGCCGATGGCGGTCTGGTACTGCTCAACGCGGTAGGCCGGATCGATGCGCCACGCCGCCACGCCGAGCACCGCGCAGAGCGCGACACCGCCGATCGCGCGCCGCGCCGCGCGCCGCCGCGCCACCGTGCGACGCACGGCTTCGAGCGGATAGCGTGCGCGCAGGGCGTCGAGGACGTCGCCCGACGGGTTCCCGGAGGCATGAGCAGGATCGGCGGAATCGGTACGGCGGAAATGCTCAGGTTGCATCTTGGTTCGGCGCTGCGGCGCGCAGCGGAGAAGGAAGGACGGGCGCCAGGGCAAGCATTGCGCGGGCGAGATGTTTGGCGACCATGTTACGTGAAATGCGCAACTCGGCCGCCACTTCGTCCTGCGAAAGTTCGTGGAGCTTGTGAAGGATGAAGACTTCGCGGCAGCGGGTCGGCAGCGCGTCGATGAGCCGGCCCAACTCGTTCACTGTCTGCTGGTAGGTCAAGAATTGCTCCCCGTCGACATCGTCCGAGCGAACGTCGGGCGCGGCCAGTCCCGTCAGGTCCACCGCGGCGGTTTGGGCTTCGTCGCCGCGCCAGCGATCGATCGCCCGATGGATCGACAAATGCCGCAGAAACGCGAGCGGCGTGTGGATGCTCGCCTCCTCCGGCGGGCGCTGCAGCAACTGCACGCAGACGTCCTGCACCACGTCCCGGGCAAACGTGCGGTCACCGAAGCGACGCCGCACGTGATTGACGAGGTCGTCGTAATGCTTGACCAGGGTGCTGATGAGCGATGAGTCCGCAGCGTCGCGGGGCAAGCCTGTCACGATCGGCAAGGAGCGGGAACCGCCCGTAATTGAGAACAATTCTCATTATTGATGCGGCGGACAAAACCTGTCAATGGTCTGTCATTTGGCCGACGGTGCGCGATCGGGGCTGGAGGCGATCCGTGGGGCGAGCGAGCGGCGACGGAACCGGCGCTGAAAAAGAAAAAGCCCCGCAAGTCCGAAAACTTGCGGGGCTTTTGTCACCGCCTTTTGGCGGAGACGGAGACCGCCAAATCGGTCACTAATCCGATCCAAATCTATCCAAACATATCTTTTATATCAAATACTTGCATCGGCCAATCGTCCAAATTAAGCTGACGACTTCCAAGCCCTTCCAACGCTTCGTGATGGGCTGAATGATGGGCTGTGATGGGCTAAGAACCGATGCTGACTGACAAGCAAGCAAAAGCAATGAAGCCGGGCGACAAGCCCGTGTTCGATGGAAAAATCACCGGCCTATTGCTCTCGCCAGCCAAATGGGGCTGCAAATGGACGCTGCGCTTCGTCAGTCCGGTGACGGGAAAACGGCGAGATGCGGGGTTGGGAAGCTACCCGGAGGTTTCGATCAGCGAGGCTCGCGAGCGAGCTCAACAGATGCGCAAGCTGATCGACGCGGGTGAAGATCCCATCGAACAGCGCAACCGCGAGCGCGACGCAACGGCCATTGCTGCCACCGAACTCACTTTCGAGAAGGCTGCTCGGAAGGTCCATGACGAGCTCAAGCCAGGTTGGAAAAACGCAAAGCATGCGGCGCAGTGGATAAGCACGCTTGAAACCTATGCGTTCCCCAAACTGGGCGCCCGAAAACTTGATGCCGTCACCCCTGGAGACTGCGCTGACGTTCACCGCAGATCGCGACGTGGCGTGCTGGGTGGACGTGGTCGCAGTTTGTCCCAGGGAAGCCGACGGCCGAACACTCGCTCGCGTGCCTGACGCGATCATCCTTTCCCCGTTGCATCCCCTTCGCCTGGCTTGGCATTGCCTCGCACAAGGAGTGCTCTACGATGCGGCGGAAGGCGACATGCCGCACCCCTGTCCTGCGGCCAGCATCCTGGACCCGGACTGCATACCCGACCTGCTGGCCATGTCGCTCCAGACGCCCGGGGGACCCACGGGTGTCGACCGCGTTCCGTTCCTGTCCGTCGAGTGCAACTCCGACTATTGGTCGGTGCTGTGGAACGGTGCGCGACTCGGCCAGATAGCAGACAAGTCGCGGCAGCCGCCCTTCGACGATGCATTCGGCTTGATCGTGGGAGGCATCTCAAGTGGCTTCAGTCCTGCCCAGGTCGCCCGTGCCCTCGAGGACGTCTCCGATCTCCTGCCCGCAAAGCCAATCGTCAGTGTCGTCCTATCGAGTGGCGGTGGCGCCACGGATGCATGCACCGAAGGCCTGGCGACCTGGTGCACCAAGCGATTCGGGACTAGCGAGGCCACTGTTCCCCGGCAAGGCGTGGGCTCGAGGCTCCTCGAGGTCTTCGACACAAGGCCATCCAGCTCGCGTCCGGACCAAGCCACGATCGCCAACCTGTCGGAGGACACCGGCAACCGCGTCCGCTGGTTCGAGAAGCAGCCGCCGGGAGCCAAGCCGGACCTCGGGATCATCGCCCAGTTGGGCTCGGCGCAACCGGAATCGACCCCGGTCGGCATGCGCTCCCCTTTAGGAACGGGGGGCCTGATCCGCCACAGGATCAGGCGCCAACTACACGGGGCGTTCCTCAGCGAGTCGCGCCAGGCCCTGGCGGCACCTCCCTCCGGCGAGATGTTCGCTGACAAGGTGGCCCACTGCGTCAGCGCTCTGGAGGGTGGCCAGGACAACGCGATCGGGCTCCAGTTCGCGCCCAACGTGCATGCTGTCTCCAACATGCTCGATGAGAAAAAGGCTGGCTTCGTCGCGGTTTCCTCCTCCGCGATCGATCCGGCATGTTTCTTGGGAGACTGGATCAAGGGGACATACTTGTGGGACTACGACCTGCCCTCCTACTCCCACCGGGCCGGCGACACCAGTGGCTACTACTTGTTATCACAAGTGAGGGACGCCGACCGCGATGCCCTCGGGAGGGTGCTACACCCCTTGCCAGGCTGCAGCGAGCTCGACGAAGGCCAAATCGAGCAGGTCCTGCTCGAGGTCGCAAGACGAGGCATCCCGACGGTGCGCGGCCTCTCCGGCGACGATTCCAGCGCAACCGGCGACCTCGGGCTGTTCCTCGCGGTGCGGCTCCTTCAGGACCAGTTCCGCACGTCGGGTAATCTGGACAGCCTCCTGCCCGTGCTCTCCGGTACGCCGGACGACGCCTCCATCGCGATCATCATCCCAGTCGACCCCTTCCGTGGGTATCTCGCGGACGTAGCCTTGTCGCTTGGCAAGGACCGGAAAGATGCCTCGCTCTCTCGCCCAGACCTCCTGATCGTCGGCTTCCGCATGAGCGAGGGCTCTACCCGCATCCACCTTACCCCGCTAGAGGTGAAATGCCGCCAGCAGAGCAGCACACTCACCACGAGCGACGCGAAGGACGCGCTTAGTCAAGCTAGGGCGCTTTCCTCGTTGCTGAAGGAAATGGAGCTGCGTGCCACTAAGTCCCTGGCGTGGAAGCTCGCATACCAACACCTGTTGCTGTCGATGATCGGCTTTGGACTGCGCGTCTACAGCCAACACGAACTCGTCAAGGAACAGGCCGCGCGCTGGGCTGGGTACCACGAGCGCATCGCGGCCGCGATATTGGGCCCATCTCCTGAGATCACCATAGACAACCATGGTCGCCTTATTGTGGTGCATGGATCGCCACTCAGCGACGCGCACGACCACGATGGGGACGGTTTTCGCGAGAGTATCGCCATCTCGCCGGCCGACGCGGGGCGGATCGTAGGTGGCGATGCCCAGACGTTCTACGAGGCAGTCCGTGCCAAGGTCCGGGACTGGAACCTACTTCCCCTTGCTCCCGCGACCAGCGCTGCATCAGCTTGCGCATTCGAACCTGAGAATCCCCGTTCACTGCCGACCAGCGGCACGGAAGCCGCTAGCGTCTACCCCGCACTAGCACCTCTCGCGCGAAAAGAGATTCCTGCCGAGTCCCTCATGCAAGAGGATCCCATCGCGTCGATGCCAACTGCAGCGGCAGTACCACGCGAGAACGACGCGGGCATCGCCCTCTCCATCGGCAGGACCGTCGATGGATTCCAGCCTCGCCAGCTTATCCTGAACGTATCGGACACGCGGCTAAACCACCTGAACATCGGCGTGGTAGGCGACCTTGGCACCGGCAAGACACAGCTACTGAAGTCGCTCATATTCCAGATCGCCACTGCAAGGCGCGAGAACCGTGGCATCAAGCCAAGGTTCCTGATATTCGACTACAAGCGAGACTACAGCAGCGCCGAGTTCGTCGCAGCAACCGGTGCACGCGTAGTCAAGCCTTCACGTCTCCCGCTCAACTTGTTCGATACCACGTCCATTAGCGAGTCCGTGGCTCCATGGCTGGACAGGTTCCGCTTCTTCGCCGATGTCCTAGACAAGGTGTACTCGGGCATAGGCCCGGTTCAGCGCGACAAGCTCAAGGGTGCCGTCCGCAGCGCGTACGAGGCGTGTTCTTCGCAAGGCCGGCAACCAACCATATACGACATCCACGCCGAGTACCGCGAGTTGCTGGGTGGCAAGTCCGACTCACCGATGGCGATCATCGACGACCTCGTGGACATGGAGGTATTCGAGAGGGATCCTGCGAAGACGAGGTCGTTCGACGAATTCCTCGACGGCATCGTCGTCGTTTCGCTTGATGCGATGGGCCAGGATGCCGGCGATCTCAGCGGCGTGCTCGACACAGATGCGATGCATGCTGCCGCGCACCTGCTCGACCTGCTCCCTGAGAACCCGTTCAAAGCGCTCGACGTCGTCGGCCTGCTCCTGCAGCAACTGTCGCCGAGACTCCTCCTTGAACAGGATCCGCAACGATTCGATGATGGTGCTTTTACCGGCATTCGTTTCACCGAAAAAGGCCAACGTGAATTTGTCCCATTCCGAGAATTGCCGCAGTTTGGCGAGCTGCTGGTCGAAATCCGTTTGAATCGACCGCAACCGCTGCAGCATGTTGCCGATTTCCAGTTTTCCCTTTTCGTGATCGACACGCAGTTCCGTGATGTCGGAAATGGCGCCAGCGATGCTTGCGGAGATGTCCGTATAGAGACGATCGAAATCCTGGCCAGGATGCATAGCGGATAAGTGGTGGAGGCGATAAAGAGAGCGTTCAAACTAGCGTTATCGTCATTTTTTTGAAAATCTTGAGCCGTGCGAATCTGCCGGCTACAGGGTTCTCGCGAGATCGCTTGCCGACAAATCGAGAGGGGATGATTGATCAGCGAGCCGGTCGGCGATGCAAACGTTTCAAAACCGCGCTCTCCTTCGATTCTTTTTTCTCGAATGATGAGGTATCTCTTTTTATCAATCACTTGAAGCGAAGCTGCGGAGGTATTGCCCCGATTCGCACATATCGCCCATCCGAATCAAAATAAAGTGGCACGGGCGGACTCGACGTTCTATCGCGTCAAGATCCCCGCGTCTTACTTCGTTGGGTGCGCCGGTGATCGATCCATGCGCTCCGGACACGTTCACACGACCGCGACCGATGAAGCAATATCATCCAACCTCAACCCGATATGAATTCCACTCATTCATCATACTCGAGCGCATTCATCTGTCCATCGTTCAGGAGGTGGAAAAACAGGGTTCGCTGACCGCCGCCGCCAGCGTCCTTCACGTGACGCAGTCGGCGCTCAGTCACAGCATGAAGAAGCTGGAGCAGCAGCTCGGCACCGACATCTGGCGGCCGTGCTCGAAGATATCGGTGTATTTGAACCGGCGCTTTTGAATGGCAAACGCTGGAAGCTGGGAAATAGCCCACCATTTCAGTAAAAGGGCGACGATTCCGACTGTTGACCGGCGCCAAGCGCTCGACCGTCGACCCGTCCAGCCGAACGCCTTGTTCATGCAACACGGCAAGACTGGTTGCACAGGTCGTCTGAATCTCAATGTCCCACAAGAGACCAAGTGATTCTGCATCCGGTAGCTTTAACGTGCGGATCGCGATCAAGACGCGCGATTGCAGGCGGAAATGCCGGTCGGCTCCGATGAAGTGTAGAAGTTCAGACTTGATCTGACAGCAAAGCCTTGCCAAGAGGCGGGGTTACCCGTTTTGATAGAGGTGCGAATCTTCATCAAAACAGCGCGCAAGCGCCAAGGAGTAACCCCG
>JASLEG010000075.1 GCA_030151225.1 Burkholderia sp.
GACGGCGATCTCGAATCGAACTGCAAGGACAGCGAATTGAAATGAGCCGCAACGGCCACCCCCCTTCGATCATCCGCACCACCCTGACATCGCTTTCCCGAGTGCTCGGCGCATGCCTGAGCGTCACGGCCGTGGCCCTCGCCGCTACCGCGAGCGCGCCCGCCTGGTCGGCCGAAACCGCCTTTCCGCGTTTCGCCCAGAAGGAAGGGCGGATCGACGCGAACGACATGCCGCTGTCGGGCGCGACGCTGTGCGTGCTGCCCGAGAAAACCCGCTGCTTCGAGATGCCGTCGAGCCCGATTCACGGCAATGCGAAGGATCGCTACGAGTTCGCGCTCGATCCGCGCTCGGAGCGCCTGCCGCTGGCCGGCGGCGGCTCGTGGGTGTTCTTTTCGGGGACGTTCTCGGGCGGCGGCAGCGGCATGCTCGAGCGCGTGGCGGTGCTGCGCTACGGCGCCGACGGCCGGATCGAGAACCTGATGCCCGAGGTGACCGAAACCGAGGTGGCGGACCGCGCGATGTGGAACCTGCCCGACGTCTCGCCGTATCCGGTATTCGTGCGTGCCGATTATCTGTGGGGTGATGGGGAGACGCATTTCGAGGCGCACCGGTTCCGCGTCGACGCCTGGATCTTCGATCCGGCCACGCAGCGCTATCGCCGCGCGATGACCTACGACACCACGCGCCGCTACGATCGCGGCGACGGCGACGACAAGGTGCTGAAGGTCGAGCGTGACGAGATCCTGCGACGGCTCGCGGCCGCGCACTGAGCGACCGGGATTGAGGCCTGCCGATTGAGAATGCGGCGCGGCTGGCATAGACTCGCACGCAGTCCATCGACCGGATGTGCGCGACGATCATGATCACCAACGTGCCACGGCAGTCCCGATGCAAGTGCTGTGACGGCCCCAGCGTGCTGAGCGGCCTCGTCGATTTCTCGAAGAGCGGCGCGGATGCGTTCGCGGGCCGCAAGGTCGAGCCGTATGCCGGCATCCCCGTGTATTTCTATACCTGCGAGGCGTGCCGCTTCACCTTCACGCACGCGATGGACGCATGGGAGCCGGGCGACTTCGGCCACATGATCTACAACGACGATTACGTGCGCCACGATCCCGACTACCTGTCGCGTCGCCCCGTGGACAACGCGAACCTGATCGAGGCGCGCTTCCTGCCGATGCTCGCGCACCCCGTGCTCGATTACGGCTCGGGGCTCGGCCTGCTCGGCAAGGAATTGCGGGCGAGGGGCCACGCCGGCATGGACGGCTTCGATCCGTTCCAGCCCGATCAGGGCGCGCTGCCGCAACGCAGCTATCGCACGATCTGCGCATTCGAGGTGTTCGAGCATCATGCGCGACCGCTCGAGCTGATGACGGAGCTCGGCGCGCTGCTCGACGCCGACGGCGCGATCCTGCTCAGCACGCTGCTGATCGACGATGCCGTGCTCGCCGGCGGCGTGTCGAACTGGTGGTACTGCATGCCGCGCAACGGCCACATCTCGTTCTATTCGCGGCGCACGCTCGCGCGCCTGGCCGAGCGTTTCGGCCTGCGCGCCGGCACCTTTTCCGAAGGGCTGCATTTCTTCTGTCGCGGCGAGGTGCCGGAGTGGGCGAAGGGCATGCAGCACGAGATGCTGTGAGGTGAGCCTCGGCGGTTCAGCGCGCGCCGTCGCCCGTGTCGAACACCTCGCGCACGTGCACCTTGCGGCGCCGCGCGCCCTCCAGATGCTCGCGCAGCAGCGCGGCCGCGCGCAGCAGGTCGTGCGCGGCGATCGCCTCGAGGATCGCCAGATGCTCGACCGCCTGTTCCTGGCGCGGCTTGCGATGCTGCGCCTGCCGATACTCCACCAGCCGCCGCAGCCGATCCATGCGCCGCACCGATTGCGCGATGAAGCGGTTGCCCGACCATTTGGCGAGCGTCTCGTGGAATTCGCTGTTGGCCTCGAACAGCTCGACCGAATTCATCGTCAGGTAGCCGCCCTCGGCGATGAAGGTCTGGCGTCGCCGCAGCGCCTCGAGCTCGCTCCGATTCACGCTGAACGACGGCGACATGATGCCGGTCGGCTCGATCGCGGCCCGGAACAGATAGCTCTCCTCGTAGGCCTCCACCGAATCGATCAGCGAGGTGAACTGCCAGCCGTGCCCGACCTGGCGCTCGATCCAGCCTTCTTCCTGGATGCGCGACAGGATGCGCCGCAGCTCGCTGCGCGACACCTCGTATTCGCGCATCAGGTCCGCCTCGCTGACCTCGTCGGGCAGGCGGCGGCCGAGCCGGTCCTCGGCGATCTTCAGGTAGAGCGGATCGTCGGGCGCGTTGAAGAACTGCTCGGATACGTCGTGCGCGTCGCGCGCGGCGCGCGCCATGAAGAAGCCGCGATTGGCGTCGTAGTGCACCACGCCGAGCGCGGCCAGATGATGGAGCGCCACGTTCACGGGGGTGCGCGAGGTGCCGATCTTCTCGGCCAGCGCCGATTCGGCCAGCCGGTCGCCTGGCGCGAGATCCTCGCGTCGCGCGAGCGCGAGAATCTCGCGCGCGACGCGAAACTGCAGCGCGGTGAGGGGCGGCCGCTCGGGAGCGGGGGCGGAGGTGCGGGGCTTGGGCATGCGCGGGGGGCGGGCGCCGCCTCGCGGGCGGCGCGGAAAAACCGGATGCGTGATTTTGCCATGCCGCCCGCGCGGCAGGGGCCGCCGCGGGCTCAGCCCTTCGGCCGCGCGGCCCAGTAGGTGCGCGTGTTGGTGAACTCGCGAATCCCCGCCGACGACAGCTCGCGCCCGTGCCCCGACTGCTTGGTGCCGCCGAACGGCAGCCGCGCGTCGGAGGCCGTCATCGCGTTGACGAACACGGCGCCGGTGGTGACGTGGCGCGCGATGCCGAGCGCGCGTTCGACCGAGGCCGACCAGATGCTGATCGACAGGCCGAAGCGGGTGGCGGCGGCGAGCCGGATCGCGTCGGCGTCGTCGCGCGCCACGGCGATCGCGGCCACCGGGCCGAAGGTCTCCTCGTCGAACACGGCCGTGCCGGGGCCGGCGTTGCCGATCACGGTGGGCGCGTAGAAGCAGCCGGGGCCATCCATGGCGCGGCCGCCCGTCAACAGCACCGCGCCGCGCTCGAGCGAGGCGCGCACCTGGCGATCGAGCGCGTCGCGCAGGTCGGCGCGCGCGAGCGGGCCCATGCGGGTCGCCGCCGCGGCGGGATCGCCGGGCGTCAGCGCCTGCGCGCCAGCCACGAATTGCGCGGTGAAGGCCTCGGCGATCGACGCCGACACGATGAAGCGCTTCGCGCACACGCAGCTCTGGCCGGCATTGTTGAAGCGCGCCTTGAGCGCGGCCTCGACGGCGGCGGGCAGGTCGGCGTCGTCGAGCACCACGAACGCGTCGGAGCCGCCCAGCTCGAGCACGGCCTTCTTGGCGGCCCGCCCGGCCGCGGCGCCGACCGCCGCGCCGGCGCGGTTCGAGCCGGTCAGCGTGACGGCGGCGATGCGCTCGTCCTGGATCAGCGCCTCGATCGTGGCCGGTACCTCCGCCTCGGCGATCACGAGCGTGGTGACGAGGTGCGCGGGAAAGCCGGCCGCCACGAACAGCGCCTCGAGCGCGAGCGCGCAGCCGGTGACGTTCGGCGAATGCTTGAGCAGCACGCCGTTGCCGGCCGCGAGCGTGGGAATCGCGAAGCGCATCACCTGCCACACCGGGAAATTCCACGGCATCACGGCGAGGATCAGGCCCATCGGCTCGTGGCGTACCCAGGCGTCCACGCCGTCGATCGCCACGGTTTCGTCGGCGAGGATGCGCGGCGCGTGCTCGGCGTAGTAGCGGGCGGTGACGGCCGATTTTTCGATCTCGCCGGCCGCCTCCGCGCCGATCTTGCCCATTTCGCGCGTGATCAGCGCGGCCAGCGCGGTGCTTTCGGCGCGCAGCGTGTCGGCCAGCGCGTGCACGCGTGCGAGCCGCTCGGCGAGCGGCGTCGCGCCCCAGGCGCGCGCGGCCGCGAAGCCGCGCGCGGTGGCGGCGTCGATCTGTTCGGGCGTCCAGCCCGTGTAGGTGGCGAGCGTGTCGCCGGTGGCCGGGTCGAGGGTGGTGATGGATCGTGTCATGACGGGGGGCTCGTGCGGGGCGTTCATGCGTGATGGAAGCGCTGCGCGCAAATGGTGTTGACCTGGCTGCCTTCCACCACGCAGCGCGCGGCGGCCTCGCGCCACTTCGCGAAGTGCGGCGCGGCGCGGTGCGCGGCGATCGCGGCTTCGTCGTCGTACAGCTCGTAGAACAGGAAGTGCAGCGGGTCGCGCGTGTCCTGCACCACGTCGAAGTAGCGGCAGCCGGCTTCGTCGTGGAAGGTGCGCGCGGCGTTTTCCTCGATCGCGGCGAGGAAGTCGTCGAGCCGGTCGGCGTGGACGTTCAGGGATACGACGAGGGCGAGCATCGGGGGTGTCCTGGGTTCGGGGTTGCGGGTGAGGGGGCGGGCGTTCAGGCGTGGGCCGCGGCGGCCGTGGCGGTTTCGGCTGCCGGCAGCGCCGCGCCGGTTTCGGCGGCGAGGGTCTCGAGGCTGTGCCAGGTGGCGTCGGCCAGCGCGATGCCGGTGGCGTCGATGCGCTCGGCGTGGCGCGTCTCGGGCTCGCCGGGGAAGAAGATTTCCTCGATGCCGTGCGCGGCCGGCACGTCCTTGACCTGCTCGATCAGCGCCTCCATGCGCTGCTCGAATTCGGCCAGCGGCATCATCGCGGCGATGTCGAGCGTGATCAGCAGATGGCCACAGCCGCTGGTGCGGGTGGCGTCGTACGGGCCCACCACGTCCTTGCCGAAGCGGCTGCCGGTCAGCACGCCGGCCAGCACGTCCATCATGAAGGAGATGATGTAGCCCTTGTGGCCGGCCATCGGCAGGATCAGGCCGTGGATCGCGTCTTTCGCGACGGTGGTGGGCACGCCGTGCTCGTCGGCGGCCCAGCCGGCCGGGATGTCGGTGCCGCGCTCGGCGGCCAGATAGATCTTGCCGCGCGCCACGGCCGTGTTGGCGATGTCGAGCACGGCCACGCCGTGCCGGCCGCCCGGCGCCGCGATCGACCACGGGTTGTTGCCGACGGCCTTCTCGCGGCCGCCCCACGGCGCCATCGCCGGGCTGGCGTTGGTGGCGAGAATCGCCACGCAGCCGGCCTGCGCGGCCATCCGCGTGTAATAGGCGGCGGTGCCGAAGTGGTTCGAGTTGCGCACCGCCACGGCGCTGATGCCGTGTTCGCGGGCACGGGCGATGCCGAGTTCGGTGGCCTGGCGCGTCAGCACCTGGCCCACGCCGTGACGGCCGTCGAGCACGGCGATCGCGCCGCTGTCGAGCACCGTCTCCGGCGCGGTGACGGCCGTCATCACGCCGCTGCGCAGGCGCTCGACGTACCACGGCAGCCGCAGCATGCCGTGCGAGGAATGGCCCCAGCGTTCGGCGGTGACGAGGCTGTCGGCGAGCAGATGGGCGTCGTCGCGCGGCACGCCGAGCGTCTCGAGCACGGCCGTGCCGAAGCGCGTGAGCGCCTCGGGCTGGACTTGGATGGGCATGAAGGATCTCCTGGATTGCCGATGATTCGGATCGGGCGGGGCGGCCGGTTCAGCGCTGGCCGTGCTCGGCCACCACGGGGTTGGTCGTGCCCGAGGCCGTGAGCGTGCGGGTGGCCTCGGTGGTCGCGTAGATCCACAGGATCTTCATCGGCCGGGTGGCCGAGAGGTTGCGAAAGCGATGGTTGACGTTCGGCGGGATGAAGGTCACGTCGTGCGGCTTCAGGCGGTATTCGAGGCCGTCGATGTCGAGCATCGCGTCGCCTTCCATCAGCACCACGCTTTCCTGGCAGTTGTGGCTGTGGAACGGGATTTCCACGCCGGGATCGAAGGCGGTGTAGCCGGTGATGAAGCTGGTCGTGCCGAGCTCGCGCGTGACGAGCGGCGTGGTGCGCGCACCGCCGCCGCGCTCGTGGGTGGGCAGCGTGTCGGGTTGCAGCAGGGCGGCGCCCGAGGGCGTTTCGATGGTCATGACGGTTCTCCGTGCAAGGGGGATGAAGGTCGTTTCGTGTTCAGATGTGCAGCGCGGTGGCGACCGGCGCCGGCTGGGCCACGATCGGGCGGCGCGTCATGCTCACCACGATCACGGCGCCGGCCACCAGCAGCAGGCCGGCGATGCCGAACGCCCAGTCGTAGCTGCCGGTCGCGGCGATCACGTAGCCGGTGGCGATCGGCGCGATCAGGCCGAACACGTTGCCGCCCACCACCACGAAGGCCATCGCCTTGCCCACGTCGCGCATGTCCGGCAGCAGATCGTTGAGCAGTGCGAAGTTCAGCGAGGTGGTGGAGGCGATGCCGGTCAGCGTGATCGAGAACACCACCAGCAGAACGCCCAGGTTGCGGGTGAACGGCACCGCCAGGATCACGGCGCCGATCAGCATGGCCAGCGCGACCGCGTTGCGGCGGCGCCCGGTGGTCACGCCGCCGCGCTTCACGTAGAGGTCGCTCAGGCGACCGGCCGCGATGCACAGCACGACCGACACCGCGTAGGGCACGGCCGCGAACAGGCCTGTCTTCGCGATCGACAGATGGCGCGTGACCTGCAGGTAGCTGGGCAGCCAGGTGAGGAACAGGTACTGCGTGTAGACGTTGCAGCCCTGCGCCAGTGCGAGGCCCCACAGCGTCGGGTTGCGCAGGAGCGGCAGCAGGCCGCGCGAGGGGGCCGGCGTGCCGCCGTCGCCCGGTGCGGCGGCGGCGCTCGCGGCCGGGCGCACGTCGCGTTCGTCGAGGATCCTGCGTCGCTCCGCCTCGCCGAGCCATGCGGCCTGTTCGGGCGCGTCGAAGAACATCAGCCACGCGAGCAGCCAGGCCAGGCCGATGCCGCCCGCGATCACGAACGACAGCCGCCAGCCGAAGCGCATCACGAGCCATGCCAGCAGCACCGAGCAGATCGCCGGGCCGGCATAGGAGCCGCTGTTGAACAGCGCCGTGACCACGCCGCGTTCGCTGGCCGGGATCCACTGACGGATCACCTTGGCCCCCACCGGGTTGCTGCACGACTCGCCGCCGCCCATCACGAGGCGCGCGGCCAGCAGGCTCGCGAAATTGCCGGCGAAGCCTGTCAGCGCGGTGGCCACCGACCACACCAGGATGCCGAAGCCCGCGATCCGCTTCGCGCCGAAGCGGTCGAGCAGCAGGCCCATCGGAATCAGGCACAGCGCGTAGCTCCAGATGAACGACGAGAACAGGTAGCCCATGCTGACCGTGGACAGGCCGAACTCGCGCGCGATCGGCGCGGCCGCGATCGACAGCGCCACGCGGTCCATGTAGTTGATCATCGCGAGCGCGAACAGGAAGGCGGCGATCCAGCCGCGGCGATAGGACATGCTTGTCTCCAACATGATCTTTAAGATTTATGTGAGTAAAAAACGCAATCGCGTGCGTGGATGATCGAATTCGGAGACGGCGCTGCCGTGATCCTCCGGAAATTTTTCAACCTCGATTCATGCGATGAATGCCCCGTGCGCCGCCGGCGAGTTCTGCCGATTGCATCGCGTTAAGTTTTTTGTGATCATAAAACGCATATTGAGGCGATGCAAGACACTTGCGACATCCGAGGAGAAACCCGATGTACCCCGACAGCACCTTCGCCTACGTGGGCTGCCGCACCACACGCGAGCGCAATGCGCGCGGCACCGGAATCGGCATCCATGCGATCGACCCGGCCACGCAGGCCTGGCGCCACGTCGGCACGCATCCGACGCTCGACAATCCGTCGTTTCTGGCACTGAACGCGCAGCAGACGATGCTGTACGCGGTGCATGGCGATGGCGGCGATGTCAGCGCGTATCGGATCGACCCGGCCTCGGGGCGGCTGACCGATCTCGGCGCGCGCGCCTGCGGGGGGCGCAATCCCGTGCACCTCGCGCCGAGCCGCGACGGGCGCTGGCTGGCGGTGGCGAACTACGCGAGCGGCTCGGTGGTGCGCCTGCCGGTGGGCGCGGACGGCGCGCTCGGCGAGGCGTGGCGCGTGGTGCCGATGCCGGGCGAGCCGGGCCCGCATCCGCGCGAGCAGGGCGCCTCGCATCCGCATCAGATCGCACGCTACGTCACGCGCGCGGCGGATTCGGACTGGCACATCGTGCCGGACAAGGGCCTCGACACGGTGTTCGCCGTGCGCTGGCGCGGCGATGGGGAAGGCGATGCCGAGATCGTCGCGCATCGCTGGCGCGCCGGGTCGGGGCCCCGACATGCGGTGTGGCATCCGCTGCTGCCGCTCGTGTACGTGGCCAACGAGCTCGATTCGACGATGACCGTCTGGCGTTTCGAGGTCGCCACGGGGCAGATGGCGGCACTCGACACGATCGGCTCGGTGCCGGGCGCGCACGCCGGCGGCAACACCGCGGCCGGCATCGTGATCGCGCCCGATGCGCGGGCGCTCTACATGACGAATCGCGGCCACGATTCGGTGGCCACGATCGCGCTCGATGCCGCGAGCGGCTTGCCGCGCGCGGTGAGCTGGACGCCGACGGGCGGCGAATTTCCGCGCTTTCTCTGCCTCGGCCCCGATGGCCGGCGGCTGTTCGTGGCGAACGAGCGCAGCGATTCGATCGTCGAGTTTCTCCGCGAGCCCGACGGCGCGGGGCTGGTGCGCAGCGGGCAGACGATCGCGACCGGCAGCCCCGTCTGCGTGGTGTTCAGGACGGTGGCGTGAACGCCGTCATTTCGCAGGACGAAGCGGTTTGCGTGCCGGCTTCTCGGCACCGGCCCTCTCCGCGATCGGCGCGCTGGTGCGCAGGATGTCGGGCAGCACCGGGAAGTTCGTGACCGACACCGTCACGCGCCGGCTTCGGCCGAGTTGCGCGAGCGCCTCGTCGGTCACGCCGCTGAGGCAGCCGCCCGCGTAGGACATGAGCGCGTGATCGAGCGCGCAGAACGCGTCGAGCGTGAGCGCGCCACGCCGCGCGGCGCGGTGCGCGGCGCGCAGCAGGCACACCTGGCGCTCCTCGTAGAGCGTGCGCGCATGCAGCTCGGGCGGTGTCATCTCGGGCGTGACGATCGCGGGATCGACCTCGCCGCGCTGCAGGCGCGCGGCCAGATCGTCCTGGCGCACCGGCAGCAGCGGCACGATCACGGCCCGCGGCGCGTAATCGGTCGCGGCGATCGCGACGGTCAGCTCGGCTGCGAGCGGATCGAACGAGGGCGGGCGCAGCATCGTGTCGATGTCGGCCAGCACGCGCTTGACGGGCGCCTGCAGCTCGAGCGCGCGCGCGGTCGGCACCAGCCCGCGCTGGGTGCGCACGAACAGGGGATCGCCGAAGCCGTCGCGCAGCCGCGCCAGCATCGCGCTGACGGCCGGCTGCGTGAGCGATAGCCGCTGCGCCGCGCGCGTCACGTTGCATTCGTCGAGCTTGATTTCTGAACGACGCCGATCATGACGCTCACTTCACAACGAGAGAAATCATGACGATGCAGATGCATGCGATTGCCTGGCCCGAGGGCTATCTGCCGGGCACCACCGAGAATTTCGTGTCCAACGAGGCGATCGTGGCCGGCGTGCGTTTCCGGTTCCGTACCGTCGGCTTTCCGGTGGAGGCCGAGGTGACCGAATGCGTGGCGCCCGCGGCCCGGCTTGACGTGCATCACGCGTGGCCGGTCGAGGATCTCGACGGCGACCGGGTGCGGATCCTGACCCAGGAAACACAGAAGGGCCGGCCCGCCGTTGAGTTGGCGGCGGCCCGGCCCGATCCGATGCTGAACGGCCATCAGGCCTGGCTCGACGGCCTGATCGGCGCGGCGCGCGCGGGCGGCTGACCGGGCGCGGGATCGGGCGCGGGATCGGGCGGCGGCGTCAGTGCGCGGCGTGTTCGCGCGCCGCGTCGTCGTCGATGTCGTGCAGGGTCGGCTCGAAGCGCACGGCGAGCAGGAACGCGATCGGCAGCAGCGCCGACAGCGACACGATCCAGAACATGCCGGTGTCGAAGCGCGCCTTCAGGATCGGCAGCACGAACAGCGCGAGCGCGCTGCCGGCGCCGGCCAGCGCCCGGCCGAAGCCGATCCCGGTGCCGCGAATCGCGGTGGGATACGACAGCGCGGGGTAGATCATCATCTGCGCGCCGGGGCCGAAGCCTTCCGCGAACAGCCAGGCGCCGAGCATCGCCAGCGCGAGGCCGATGCCGAGCGCCGTCTGCGGATGGCCGAGCAGCGCGAGCGCCACCAGCGACACGAACTGCAGCGCGAAACCCGCGATCGCGACCTGCCGCGACGGCCGGCGATACGCGAGGCGCATGCCGAGCAAGCCGCCCGTCATCGCGAACAGCAGGTTCAGCGCGAGCGAGGCGGAGATCGTCTCGAACACGCCGGCGCCGAGGAACTGCGACAGGATCGACGGCAGGAAGAACGCGATCGCCGTGTATTCGAACGGAATGCACAGGTTCATCGCGCTGGCCACCAGCGTGCGCGCGAGATAGGGGCGGCGGAACAGTGCCAGGAAGCTGACCCTGGGCGGCGCGGCCGGTTCGGCCGCGTCGTCGGCCTTGTGCGCGCGGATCCCGTAGGACTCGCGCAGGATCCGCACGGCGTCGTCGAGCTTGCCCTGATTCGCGGCCCACAGCGGCGATTCGTTCATGAAGCGGCTGCGCACCGCGATGATCACGAGCGCCGGCACCGCGCCGAAGATCAGCGAGGCGCGCCACAGCCAGCCGGCGTGCTCGGCCGGCAGCGCGAAATACAGCCCGAACACGATCAGGAAGCACACGGACGACGCCGCGTACCACATCGGGCACCACGCGGCGAGTCGCGATGCCTTGTTGCCGCGCCCCTGAAATTTCGAGAATTCGGACAGGAAGGCCATCGCCACCGGCAGGTCGATGCCGACGCCGAGCCCCATCACGAAGCGCGCCGCGATCAGCACCCACACGTTCGGGGCGAGCCCGGCCGCGATCGCGGCCACCACGAAGAACAGCATGTCGGCCATGAATACGCGGTAGCGGCCGATGCGGTCGGTGAACCAGCCACCCACCAGGCTGCCGAGGATCGTGCCGATCATGATCGACGAGGTGACCAGGCCGGTCAGCGCGGGCGTGAGGCCGAATTCGCGCACCACGTCCTGGATCCCGTAGGACAGCGTGGTCAGGTCGTAGGCGTCGAGGAACACGCCGCCGAGCGCCAGCAGCACGATCACGCGTGCATGGCTGGCGCGGCTCGCGCTGGTGTTGATCAACTGCGAGACGTCGCTCGCGGAACGGATCGGCGTCGAGGCCGACGCATCGAAATCGAGGGTGCTCAAGGGTTTCTCCACGGTTGGCCGGCGGGGGCGGCGCGGCGCTCGGGCGCGCGGGCGCACCGCGAACGACGATGCTAGGCAAGCCGCGGGTGGCCGCGAACGGCCGATTCCCGATTTGCAAATGACACGGGGCGGGAACGCGGCGCAGGCCGGCGTGGAGATGGCGGTGGCGCTGCCGATGCGGCGGCGCGGGTGGTGAAGGCGGGGTTTCCTGCGCTGCTGCTGCGGCCGGCTGGCGGCGCGCGCATATGCTTAGCGCAAATCGATCGAAGCGGAGGCGGGCGCCTGCGGACCGGCCGGCAGGCCATTGGTTCCGTACTCACTATATATATAGTGTGTTGCGCGCCGCGCATCGATCGCGATGCGCGGCGCGGCGCGGCGAATCGGGGACGGCGATCGCTCAGCGCCAGCCGCCTTGCACGAACACCCAGTTCGGGCCCTGCTGGCGCCACCGTCCGGCGGCCCAGCGGCGGCCGCGACGCGGCGCGATCCAGTGGCCCGGCACCCACACGTAGTTGCCGGCGCGCCAATCCCAGTAGCCGTTGGCCCACACGTAGCCGCGCGGGCGCGGCGGGCGGCGGTCGACGCGCAACGGCGGGGGCGGGCGATTCGGTCGCGGGCCACCGGGCGGCGGGGGCGGCGGA
>JASLEG010000084.1 GCA_030151225.1 Burkholderia sp.
GGCATGGGAAAGGCGGCGGGAAACGGCCGGGCGGCGGCGCCGGAATGCAGGCGGGAGGCGGGGGAACGCGGTGAAAATGCGGTGCGCCGGCCGGTGCCGCGAGGGGCGCCGGCCGGTGGCTCGCGACGTTACGCGAGGCAGGCGTCGAGGCCGTCGGTGATCAGGTCTTGCGGCAGATCAATGCCGATGAACACCATCTTGCTGGTCTTCTTGTCGACCGGCAGCCACTTCGCGGCCAGATCGCTGCCCATCATCTGGTGCACGCCCTGGAACACCACCTTGCGATCCACGCCCTTCATGTAGAGCACGCCCTTGTAGCGCAGCAGGCGTTCGCCGTAGATCTGCAGGATGCCGCCGAGGAAATCCTCGAGCTTGTTCGGATCGAACGGGCGGTCGTTGCGGTACACGAAGGACTTGATCTTGTCGTCGTGGTGCGCGTGATGGTGGTTGTGAGCGTGGCCATGATCGTGATCGCACTTGCCGTGGTCGTGGTCGCAGTTCGCGTGATCGTGCTCATGCGCATGGTCGTGTGCGTGATCATGGCCATGGTCGTGGTGCGCGTGGCCGTGATCGTCCTCGACCAGGAAGTCCGGATCGATCTCGAGCTTCGCGTTCAGGTTGAAGCCGCGCAGGTCGAAGATTTCCTTGATCTCGGCCTCGCCGAAATTCACCTGACGAATCGCCGCGCGCGGGTTCATGTGCATCAGGCGATGGCGCAGCCCGGCCAGCGTGGCTTCGTCCACCAGATCGGCCTTGGTCACGAACAGGCGATCGGCGAAGCCGACCTGGCGCTGCACCACCTCGTGCTCGTCGAGCTGCGCGCCCGCGTGCTTGGCGTCCACCAGCGTGATGATCGCGTCGAGCAGGAAGTCGTCGGCGATCTCGCTGTCGATGAAGAAGGTCTGCGCCACCGGCCCCGGGTTCGCCAGGCCGGTGGTCTCGATCACCACGCGGTCGAAGTCGAGCTTGCCCTCGCGCTTGCGCGCGGCCAGATCGCCGAGCGCGCGGGCCAGATCGCCGCGGATCGTGCAGCAGATGCAGCCGTTGCTCATCTGGATGATCTGCTCGTTGCTGTCCTGCACGAGGATCTCGTTGTCGATGTTCTCTTCGCCGAACTCGTTCTCGATCACGGCGATCTTCATGCCGTGTTTGTCGTTCAGGATGCGCTTGAGCAGCGTGGTCTTGCCGCTGCCGAGGAAGCCGGTGAGGATGGTGACGGGAGTGGCCATGTCGATCGCCTAGGTTCGTGAATCGGGGTCAATACCGGCGCGTTGCCGGGCGCTGCGCTCGCGGCGGCGGCCGAAGCCGCGCCTGCTCAAACGTTCATTGAAACATAGTTGTCAAGCCCGCGCGCCCCGGCCGCTCCGCCAGGGCGCGACGCGGGCCATCCAGATCGGGGCGCTCAGGCGATTTGCAACAGCAGGCCCTTCAGATATTCGCCTTCCGGGAACGCGGTGAGCAGCGGGTGATCGACGCCCGCGCCGAGCCGCTTGAGGATGCGCGCATCCACGCGGGCGTCGGCGGCCGCGCCGGCCACGATCTTCTGGAACAGGTCCATGTCGATCGCGCCCGAGCACGAATAGGTGAACAGCAGGCCACCCGGGCGCAGCAGGCGGAAGCCGCTCAGGTTGATGTCCTTGTAGGCGCGCGCGGCGCGGTCCACGTGCTCGCGCGCCGGCGCGAACTTCGGCGGGTCGAGTACCACCAGGTCGAAGCGCTCGCCCTCGTCGGCCAGGCGCCGCAGCGTCTTGAACGCGTCGGCGTCGAGCCAGGTGGCGCGCGCCGGGTCCAGGCCGTTGGCGGTCACGTTGCGCTGCGCGAGCGCCAGCGCGTCACCCGACGAATCGATCGACACCACGCGGCTCGCGCCGCCCGCCAGCGCCGCCAGCGAGAAGCCGCCCGTGTAGCAGAAGCAGTTCAGCACCTCGCGATCGCGCGCGAGCCGGCCCACCAGTTCGCGGTTGTCGCGCTGGTCCACGTAGAAGCCGGTCTTGTGGCCGTTCGGCACGTCGACGTGATAGCGCACGCCGTTCTCGCGCGCGATCAGCGTGGCCGGCGGCGCGTCGCCGGCGAGCACGCCGGTGGTCTGCTCGAGGCCTTCCTTCTGACGAATCGACACGTCCGAGCGCTCGTACACGTTCGGGCAGCCGGTGGCGGCCACCAGCGCGGCCACGATCGCCTCCTTCCACGCCTCCACGCCGGCCGCCATGAACTGGCAGACGAGCTGGCCGCGCCGCTCGGCGGCCGGCGGCGTGGCATCGGGCGACTGGCCGACCGGCAGGTCCTGCGGCAGGCCGTCGGCCACGTAGTAATCGACCACCAGGCCGGGCAGGCCGTCGGCCTCGCCGAACACGAGCCGCACCGCGTCGGTGTCGCGCACCATCGCCTGGCGATGCGCGACGGCGCGCTGCACGCGGCGCTTGAAGAAGGCGTGATCGATCGGCTCGGCCTCGTCGAAGCTCCACACCCGCACGCGGATCTGCGAATGCGGGCTGTAGGCGCCGCGCGCGAGGAAGCGCCCGTCGGCCGAGCGCACCAGCACGGTGGCGCCGGCGGCCGGCTTGCCGTCCACGCGGTCGATCGCGTTGGCGTAGATCCACGGGTGGCGGCGCAGCAGGGATTTGTCTTTCGACGGTTTGAGCGTAACGGTTTGCATGTCGGTATCGATTCGGGCCGCGCTCGGGCGCGGCGGGTCAGGCGTGATGAGGAAGGCCCGCGCGGGCGTCAGTCGCGTTTCTTCGCGCGCGGGTGGGCGCTGTCGTAGATGCGCGCCAGATGCTGGAAGTCGAGCGAGGTATAGACCTGGGTGGCCGAGATGCTCGCGTGGCCGAGCAGCTCCTGCACCGCGCGCAGGTCGCCGCTCGATTGCAGCACGTGGGTGGCGAACGAATGGCGCAGCACGTGCGGATGCACGTTGGCCGGAATGCCGGCGGCCAGCGCGGCGCGCTTCACGCGCTCGCGCACCACGCCGGGCGCCATGCGGTTGCCGCGCACCGACAGGAACAGCGGATGCGGATCGGCGCGCACCCAGCCGTCGCGCACCGCGAGCCAGGCGTCGAGCGCGGCGAGCGCCTTGCTGCCCACCGGCACCTTGCGCGTCTTGCCGCCCTTGCCGAGCACGCTGACCTCGGCCTCGGCGCGGTCGAACCAGCCGCTCGAGCGGTAGCCGTCGGATTCGGTATAACGCAGGTCGAGGCCCACCAGCTCGGCCAGCCGCAGCCCCGACGAATAGAACAGCTCGACGATCGCGTGGTCGCGCCGCCCCTCGGGCGTGTCGGGAAACGACGAATCCATCAGCGCGCCGGCGTCGTCCACCGACAGCGCTTTCGGCAACGTCCTGGGCCGCTTCGGCGCGCGCACCGTGGCCACCGGGTTGGCCGGCAACTCGACACGCAGCGCGTACCAGCGGTAGAACGCGCGCCAAGCCGACAGCCGATGCGCGATCGAGCGCGCCGACAGGCCGCCCGCATGCGCGCGCGCCACGGCGCCGCGCATGTCGGCGGCGCTCAGCGCGGCGAGCGGCCGGCCGTTCGCGAAGCTGCGCAGCGCCTCGAGTTCGTGCGTGTAGCCGCGCAAGGTGTGTTCCGACAGCTGCCTGACGTGCTCGAGATACGACAGGTAGGCGGCGATCGGATCGTCGGTCATGGCGCGGGGCCGCTCAGTGCGGCAGCAGACGCGTGAGCGCGGCGCCGGCCAGCAAGCCGATGCGCGCGAGGAAGTCGGTGCCCATGCCGTCGTGGAAGCGGCGCGGGTCGGGCGAGCCGAGCACCAGCAGGCCGAATGCGCCCGCGCCTTCGGGCGCATCCGGCGCGCGCAGCGGCACCAGCGCGACCGATTCGGCGGCGCCCGACAAGGGGGCGGCGCCCTCGGCACCTTCGGCAGCGGTCGCCTCGACCGGCGCGAGCCACTGCGCGGCCTCGAAGCCGGCGTTGGCGCCGCAATACGGCGTGGCGAGGCTGTTGGTGAACAGGCGCACTTCCTCGCCGACGTTGCGCGCGAATTCGGCCTGCGCGTACACCTCGGCCACGTCCCAGATGCGCAGTGCCGTCTGCGGCACGTCGAACACCTCGGCCAGGCCGCCCGCGATCTCACGCGGCAGCGCATGCGGATCGCGCTCGGCGATCACGCGCGCGTTCCAGCGGTCGAACTTGCCAGCCAGGCCGTCGTTCTCGTGGCCGTAGCGCAGCAGCTCGGCCAGGCGCCGTTCGAGCAGCTTGTTCTTGTCGCGCAGCATCTCCATCTGCCGTTCCTGCAGGGAGATCGCGGCCTTGCCGTGCGGATTCGCGAGCTTGACCGTCGCCAGCAGTTCGGCGTGCCGGGCGAAGAATTCGGGATTGGCGAGCAGGTAGTCGGCGACGTCGCGTTCGTTCATAAAGCGTTCGGTTCCGGTGCGCTTGGGTTCGGGGAGCGGGCTCAGTCGGCCAGTTCGATGGTGCCGTCGAAGACGGTCACGGCGGGGCCGGCCATCGACAGCGGCGCGGCGGCATCCCGCGCGCCGGACCAGTCGATCGTCAGGGTGCCGCCGTGGGTGTGCACGGCGACCGGCGAATCGAGCAGGCCGCGGCGGATGCCGGCGGCCACCGCCGCGCAGGCACCGGTGCCGCAGGCGAGCGTCTCGCCGGCGCCGCGCTCGTACACGCGCAGCTTCACCTCGCGGCGCGACACGATCTGCATGAAACCCGCGTTGACGCGCTTCGGGAAGCGTGCGTGGCGCTCGATCACGGGACCGTCGTCGAGCACTGCGAAGGCTTCCGCGTCGTCCACCACCTGCACCGCGTGCGGATTGCCCATCGACACCACCGAGATCCAGCGCGTCGTGCCGTTCACTTCCAGCGGGTACAGCGTGTCGGCGCCCTCGCGGCGGCCCTCGAGGCCGGCGGCGTCGAACGGCACCCGACTCGGCTCGAACACGGGCGTGCCCATGTCCACCACCACCTCGCCGTTCGGCTGCATGGCCAGCGTGATCACGCCGTGGTGCACCTGCACGCGCACCGTCGACTTGTCGGTCAGGCCGCGATCGCGCACGAATTTCACGAAGCAGCGCGCGCCGTTGCCGCAATGCTCGACCTCGCCGCCGTCGCAGTTGAAGATCCGGTACTTGAAGTCGACGCCGTCGAGCGTCGGGCGCTCCACCAGCAGCAACTGATCGGCGCCCACGCCGAAATGGCGGTCGGCCAGCGCGCGCACGCGCTCGGGCGTGAGGCCGAGGTCGCCGGCGGTGCCGTCGAGCACGACGAAGTCGTTGCCCGCGCCTTGCATCTTGGTGAACGGAAGTTTCACGGTAGTCCAGGTTGCCTGTCGAATCGGGGCGGGGGGGCCGGCGCGCGGGGTATCACGCGGAGCACGGCCCGGTGCGCGGTGCATGCGCGCGGGCCCGAGCGTGAATGATACATCGTGGCCCGGGCCGCATCGGGCGCCTGCCCGGCCGCTCAATAGAAGCCGGGCTGGCCCTCGGGCCGTGTCTTGAAGCGCTTGTGCACCCAGTAATACTGCTCGGGCAGCTGCGGGATGTGCTCCTCGAGGAACGCATTCATGCGGCGCGCGTCGAGATCGTCGTCGCCGGTGGGGTAGTCGGCCCACGGCGCGAACACGCGCAGCCGGTAGCCCTTGTAGCTCGGCAGCACCTCGCCGATGAACGGCACGACCTGCGCGCGGCCCGTCCTGGCGAGCCGGCCCACGGCCGTCAGCGTGCAGGTGGGGATGCCGAAGAACGGCACGAAGGTGGAGTTGCGCACGCCGTAATCCATGTCGGCGCCGAGCATCACCGGCTTGCGGTCGCGCAGCCAGCGCAGCACGATGCGCGCGCTGTCGGCGCGGCTCGCCATCTCGGCGTCGAAGCGGCCGCGCGCGCGCTTGGCCTCGGCCTCGAGCAGCGGATTCGAAAACGGTTGATACAACGAACCGCAGGTGCGTTGCAGCGAACGGTTCAGCCAGATCGAGCCGGCCTCGATGCCGACGAAATGCAGGCCCAGGAACAGCGTGGGCGGCAGGTTCGGATCGGTCAGGTCGATCGCGCTGTCCACCTCGATCAGCTTCGCGAGCTTCTTCTCGGAGCCGAACCACTGCACGCTGCGCTCCACGTAGCTGCGGATCGCGTGGCGGAAGGTCTGGCCCGCGATCTCCTCGCGCCGCGCGGCGCTCCAGTCGGGAAAGCACAATTCGAGATTCGTATGTACGATGCGCTTTCGCCGGCTCGGGATCTGGTACAGCAGCCAGCCGAGCGCGTCGCCGAAGCGGGCCGTGAAGCCGTACGGCAGCAGGGCCAACAGCTTGAGCAGGAGCAGCGCGAAACGGGTGCCGAGGCGGCCTAGCATGCGCGGGCTCCGGCGAGCGGCGAAGCCGGCGAACGAGGGAAGGAAGACTGGATGAACGGGAGGGCCGGCACGGCGGGGCTCTTGCGTGAGGTTTCGATAAAGTCGCTATAATACGGGCTTCGCCGAGTTAACTGACAACTTGCGGGGCGAAGCCGGTCGGGCGCATCACGCTCATCCGGATCAAGGAATCCGCTAAAGCGTCGCCACTTCGCAGCTTCCGAAGTTGGCTACGTGAATGCAACCGTAACCACACAGGAGCACGAACAACGTGGCAAACGATTACTTCTTCACGTCCGAATCCGTCTCTGAAGGCCACCCGGACAAGGTCGCCGACCAGATCTCCGACGCGATTCTCGACGCCATCCTGACCCAGGACAAATACTCGCGCGTTGCCGCCGAAACGCTGTGCAACACGGGTCTCGTCGTGCTGGCCGGTGAAATCACCACCACCGCGAACATCGACTACATCCAGATCGCGCGCGACACGATCCGCCGCATCGGCTACGACAACACCGATTTCGGTATCGACTACAAGGGCTGCGCGGTGCTGGTGGCCTACGACAAGCAGTCGCCGGACATCGCGCAGGGCGTGGACCGCGCGCACGACAACAACCTCGATCAGGGCGCCGGCGACCAGGGCCTGATGTTCGGTTACGCGTGCGACGAAACCCCGGAACTGATGCCGCTGCCGATCTACCTGTCGCACCGCCTCGTCGAGCGCCAGGCCAACCTGCGCCGTGACGGCCGCCTGCCCTGGCTGCGCCCCGATGCGAAGTCGCAGGTCACCGTGCGCTACGTCGACGGCAAGCCGCACGCGATCGACACCGTGGTGCTGTCCACCCAGCACGCACCGGACATCGAGCTGCCGCAACTGCGCGAAGCCGTGATCGAGGAGATCATCAAGCCGACCCTGCCGGCCGAGCTGATCAAGGGCGACATCAAGTTCCTGGTGAACCCGACCGGCCGTTTCGTGATCGGTGGCCCGCAGGGCGATTGCGGCCTGACCGGCCGCAAGATCATCGTCGATACCTACGGCGGCGCGGCACCGCACGGCGGCGGCGCGTTCTCGGGCAAGGATCCGTCGAAGGTCGACCGTTCGGCCGCCTACGCGGGCCGTTACGTTGCCAAGAACATCGTGGCCGCGGGCCTGGCCTCGCGCGCGCTGATCCAGGTGTCGTACGCGATCGGCGTGGCCGAGCCGACCTCGGTGATGGTCAACACCTTCGGCACGGGCAAGGTGTCGGACGACGTGATCACGAAGCTCGTGCGCGAGCATTTCGATCTGCGTCCGAAGGGCATCGTGCAGATGCTGGACCTGCTGCGTCCGATCTACGAGAAGACCGCTGCGTACGGCCACTTCGGCCGCGCCGAGCCGGAATTCACGTGGGAAGCGACCGACAAGGCACTCGCGCTGGCCGATGCGGCGGGCGTGGAGCCGGCCGTCGTCGCGTAAGCGTCGCGGCCCCGCGCTGCGGCGCGGCGAGCAGGCAGGAAAAACCCCGGTCTCGACCGGGGTTTTTTCATGGTGGCGAGGGCGGCGCGTGCTTCAGCGCGCACCGAACGCGAACCAGCCGGCGCTGGCCGACAGGCGGCGCGGCCGGTTGATGCGGCGGTGTGGGCCGTTGGCGCGACGCAGCGCCAGCAGCGGCAGCGACGAGGGCTTGCGCAGCAGCGCCGGCACGCCGATGCGGCGCGCCTTCGTGCGGGCGCGCAGGTTGGCGAGGAAGCCGTGCAGCCAGGCGCGCAGGCCGCCGCCGAAACGCGGCGCGGCCAGCGTGATCGCGCGGTTGGCCAGCGCGCGGGTGCGTGCATGGTGATGGCGCAGCGCGCGCGCCACGCGGCGCGGTTCGAGCGGAGCGAGCCGCTTGGCGGCGCGGGTCAGGCGGGAGGTGAGGCTGAAGGACATGACGGTGTGGCTTGGCTCGTAAAGGGCCGGACCGGCTGCCGGATCGGCGGCCGGGTTCCGACACCTGAGTGAAAGTGGCCCCTGGCAATCTACCGGTTCATGGTAGCGGATGCCAAAAATAGTCGCGCCGGTGGAAAACGGGCACGGATGACGGGCGTCAGGCTACCGGCGATCCGTGACGCCCGGAAGACGAGGGAACCCGGATAAAACCCTGACGACGCGGCGGCGCCGACCCGGCGCACGGGGGGCGAATCGCGAGGTTAGTCGCGCCCGCCGCCGGACAGTTCCGCGATCCCCCCATTCGCCGCATGCGCGGCCTGCGCTGCATCATGAAACCCGCCGGAAAGCGCGCGCGGCCGTCGATGCCGGTTCCGGTTCGATCCGCGCGGTCGTACAATCGACGATTCACGAAAACGACATCGAGTCCCCCATGTCCGCACTGCAGTCCGACACGATCCGCGCGCAAATCGACGCGCTGCGCGAGCACGGTTACGTGATCGCCCGGGGCCTGGTCTCGCCCGAGACCTGCGCGGCGCTGAAGGCCGCGGCCGAGCGCCAGTTGGGCGAGGCGGCCGAGCCGGTGGAATTCGAGGCGGATCTGCGCTATCCCGGCGCGCCGGAATCGAAGGACGCGCCGGGCGGCAGGACGGTGCGCCGGCTGCTCGATGCCTACGCGCGCGCGCCCGAATTCGCCGAGCGTGCCACGGCGCCCGAGATCGCGGCGTGGATGGCCGCCTACTTCGGCGAGCAGGCGCAGCTCTCGCGCGTGCATCACAACTGCATGATGACCAAGCATCCGATGTACGGCAGCCTGACCGGCTGGCATCGCGATTTCCGCTACTGGGCGTTCGAGCGGGCCGATCTGGTGTCGGTGTGGTTCGCGCTCGGCGCCGAGACCGATCAGAACGGCGCGCTGTGGCTCGTGCCCGGTTCGCACAAGGCCGAGTTCGGTGCCGAGGCCTTCGACGATGCGAAGTTCTTCCGCGGCGACCTGCCCGCCAATCGCGCGATGATCGAGCGCGCGGTGTGCCCCGAGCTGGCGCCCGGCGACGTGGTCTTCTTCCATTGCAACACGCTGCATTCGGCCGGCCAGAATCGCAGCGATCAGGTGAAGTTCTCGCTCGTCTACACGTACCACGGCGAGAGCAACCGGCCGGTGCCGGGTTCGCGCTCGGCCTCGAAGCCCGACGTCGCGCTCTGAGGGTTCCGCGCGCGTCGAACCTCGCTCGCGGTTCAGAATGAATGACGGGTGGCCCGGATCGAACCGGCCACCCGTTTTTTTCAGGGGCGTGTGCCGCGCGCCCGGCGCCTCAGCGGCGCGCGCTCGGCATCGCCAGGCCGATCAGGCCCGCGAGCGTGGCCACCGCGCCGCCGGCGACGAGCAGGATCGTCTTGGTGGCGGGCGAGCCCGTGAACAGGCGCGACATGCTGTCGTTGAACGAATGGAAGGACTGGCCACCGAAGTACAGCAGCACGATGCCGCCGACGATCAGCGCGACCGAAATCGCTCGGGTCATGAAGTTACTCGCTGGGACACGTTCAGGACGCCGCAGTGTAGGGGAACGGCGCGGCCGCGTCCACGGCACGGGCAAGGCCGTGCCGGGCAGAAGCCCGAAGCTGAAGCGAGCGTGGATGAGGCGGAGCCGCCGCGCAGCGAGTGCGCAGAGGCCCGCTACCCGGAAGGCGGCGCTAGATCAGCGCCGGCAGACCTTCCACCAGCAGCAGCGCGATGCCCACCCCGAGCACGGCGCCGAGCACGCGCAACAGGTTGTGTCGCACGTGATGCGTGCCGCAGGGAACCGCACCGAGGAAGAGGGCGCCGGCGAGCGCCATCGGAATCAGAAGAATGAAATCGCCGATCGTGAAGTAACCCATGTTCGTCTCCCATCTCCGTCTGATCCGCCTGTTTTTTGCGGGCGGCTGGATCGAGTATAGGCAAGGAAACGGATCATTTCGGCTTCCGGATTATTGCAAATACAGAGAAATATCTCCCGGAATCGATCGGCGGCGGCGTTACGCTATTTCGCTTTCCGAAGCATTACCGACGGCTTTCCTTTTCCGCTGTGCACGATCGGGCGCGTGGCGAAACACCAGCACGAGGCCGGTCAGGATCGCGGCCATCCCGGCGAGTTCGAGCGCGCCGGGCAGGTGCCCGAAGCTGGCTGCGTCCATCAGCGTGGTGACCACCGGCACGAGGTAGAACAGGCTCGTGACGTTGACGGCGTCGCCGTCGCGCATCAGCCGGTAGAACAGCATCTGCCCGCCCACCGAGATCACCAGGCCGAGCCACGCCACCGACACCCACAGCGGCCAGCCGCCGGCCGCGATCGCGGCGAGGGCACCTTCACCGCTCGCGCCCGCGCTGGCCGGCATCAGCGGCAGGCAGGCGAGGCTCATCGCGAGGCCGATCGTGTTCTGCAGCGCGAGGCCGTCGGCCGGCGCCACGCCGCTGTGCTTCTGCAGCAGGGCGCCGGCCGTGATCGCGACGAGCGCGGCCAGCGCGATGGCGATGCCGGCCAGCGACACGCCGCCGCCGTCGAGCCCGTGCCACACCACCAGCGCGAGCCCGGTCAGCGCCAGCAGCAGGCCGGCCGCGCGCGGCACGGACCAGCGCCGCTCCACCAGCGCGAGCGTGAGGAGCGGCTGCGCGCCGAGCAGCGTGGCGAGCATGCCGGGCGTGATGCCGTGTTCGAGCGCGAGCAGATAGGTGATCGAATAGCCGCCCATCAGCACGCCGATCGCGGCGGTGATGCGCCGCCCGCCACGCGGCGGCAGCCAGCGGCCGCGCCGCAGCGCGATCGCGATCGCGATCAGCGCGAGCGAGGCCACGGCGAAGCGGGCACCGAGCAACACGAGCGCCGGCGCGTGGCGCAGGCCGAGTTCGGCGAAGATCGCGCCGCTGCTCCACAGCAGCACGAAGGCGGTGGTGGTGAAATGCGCGCGCAAGGCGCGTTGAACGAAACGCATGAGGAATCCCTGGTCGATCGAGATCGAAATCGGAGGCGGCCGCATGTCGACCGGGCCGCTGGCGTCAGGCGCGAGCGAACCGGTGCAGGAAACAGGCGGAACCGCCGGACGACAACGTGCCGACGCGTGAACGAACTGAATGGGCTGAGCGTGTCAGCCGACGTTCAGGCGCGCCGGGCGGCAGCGCGAGGCGGCGGCGGGGCGCCGACGCGCGGCGGATCGACGGGGGGAGGCGGAGCGGCTTGCGCGCGCACGAGCCGCCGCACGAGGGGCGGCAGGCAATCGATGGCGTGGACGGGCGCGTTGGGCCGCATGGTTCGGGAACCGGGATGAAGCGAAGGAAACGTCACGTTAGCGCATCGCGCGGGGATTCGGCAAGCACGCGATGCAGGATGGGCGCGCGGGCGTGGCGATCGGCGCGCGATATGCCGGTTCCGGCACAAGGCGCGCGCCCCGCGTTCAGGCGCTGCCGGTCCGCTCGCGCGTGCGCAGCCAGCTCGACGCGACCAGCCCCACCACCAGCAGCGCGCCCACCAGCGCGGCCACGCCATGCCAGCCCGAGCTGCTCCAGGCATGGCCGCCGAGCGAGCCGACCACGCTCGAGCCGATGTAGTACGACAGCAGGTAGAGCGCGGCGGCCTGGCCCTTGCCCTCGCGCGCGAGCCGGCCCACCCAGCCGCTGGCCACCGAATGGCCGGCGAAGAAGCCGAAGGTCAGGCAGGCGATGCCGGCCGCGATCGTGGCCACCGGCGAGAGCAGCGTGAGCGCCACGCCGATGCCCATCATCACGATGCTGCCGATCAGCACGCGCCCGCGCCCGATCGAATCGGCCATGCGCCCCGACCACGGCGAGGCCACCACGCCCACCAGATACACCACGAAGATCGCGCCGATGGTGGCCTGGTTCATCGAATACGGCGGCGCGAGCAGGCGGTAGCCGATGTAGTTGTAGAGCGTGACGAAGCTGCCCATCAGCACGAAGGCCATCAGAAACAGCACCGGCAGCTCGCGGCGCCCGGTCAGGTGCCGGGCGAGCGCGCTGCGGTGATGGGCGAGGCCGAGCCCGCGGCGCGGCGTGAAGTGGCGCGACGGCGGCAGCAGCGAGCGGAACGCGAGCATCGCCGCGATCCCCAGCACGCCGATGCCGGCCACCGCGAAGCGCCAGCCGAACAGCTCGGCCAGCACGCCGGTGATCACGCGCCCGGCCATCCCGCCGATCGCGGTGCCGCCCACGTACAGTCCCATCGCGAGCCCGAGCCCGTCCGGATGCACTTCCTCGGCCAGATACGCCATCGCCACGGCCGGCACGCCGCCGAGCGAGAGGCCGGTCAGCGCGCGCAGCACCAGCAGCTCGTGCCAGTGCGGCACGAACGCGGCCGCGAGCGTGAACAGCGACGAGGCCGTCAGCGACAGCGTCATCAGCTTGTGGCGGCTCAGGCCTTCCGACACGAAGCCGGCCACGAAGATCGCGAGCGCGAGCGAGGCCGTGGCGAACGACAGGGACAGGCTGCTCTGCGCCGGGCTCACCGCGAACGCACCCGAGAATTCGGGCAGCAGCGGCTGCACGTAGTAGAGCAGCGAGAAGGTGGCGAAGCCGGCGCACAGCAGCGCGACGCTCGCATGCCAGTAGCCGCGCGAACCGCGTTCGAGGTAGGGGGCGAGGGCGGGGTCGATGGCAGGCGCGGCGGCGGGGTTGGCCTCGTCGGGCCGGCTGGTGGCCGGCTGCGGCGACCGGGGTGAAGCACTCACGCGGGTTCTCCGTGCAATGGGCAAACCGCCACGATACGCCGGTCGTCCGTTTCGCGTCGCGCCGTGCCCCCGCGCATTCACCGGTTTCGTGGTGTGTGCAACGTCATGCCATGTGCATGTTTTTGTGTTCTGCTGAGCGTCACGAGACTCGGGTTATGATGGTGCACGCCGGTTGGATTGCCGTCACGGCCGATCAAGTCCCGCTTTCGTCAGGGGCGGCTGCGATCGCGGCCGGCATCGACGCCATTCCATCGAAGTACGAATCGGTTCACAACGGAGTCGCCGCCACGCCCATGTGGCAGCGGTTTCCGGTATTTACGGCTGATCCAACAGCCGGTTTTGAAGCGGGGAAACATCATGCATGTCGGTTCGATTGTCTGCACTACGCATATCGCCGTTCCGAAGGGTGCTCGCGGCATCGTCCAGCGCATCCTCGGTGACATGGCGATGGTGACCTGGTACGCGGGCGTGCCGGGCGATTCGAAGGAACTCAATACCGAGCCCTTCTTTCTCGAGGATCTGATCGACACGGGCGAATCCGTGCTGCCCGCGGGCGCCGCGATTCACTGACACCCTCGTCAAGCGCACCCGCGCGCGGCACAATGCGGGCATGCACGACGAACCCATCGAACCCACCCCGGCCGGCGCCAGCGCCGGCCTTCCTTTTGCGGGCCTGACGCCCGAGCGCGTGCTCGACGCGCTCGACAGCGTGCTGATGCCCGCGGGCCTGCGCACCGACGGCCGCCTGCTCGCGCTGAACAGCTACGAGAACCGCGTCTATCAGGTCGGTCTCGAGGACGCGCAGCCGATCGTCGCGAAGTTCTACCGGCCGAATCGCTGGAGCGACGCGGCGATCCTCGAGGAGCACGGCTTCGTGGCCGAACTCGCCGCGCGCGAGATTCCGGCCGTGCCGGCGCGCGCCTTCGACGGCCACACGCTGCACGCCTTCGAGGGCTTCCGCTTCTCGGTGTTCGAACGGCGCGGCGGCCGCGCGCCCGATCTGGACCGGCGCGACACGCTCGAATGGCTGGGCCGCTTCATCGGCCGGATCCACGCGGTGGGCGCCACCGCCTCATATCGCGAGCGGCCCGTGCTCGACATCCGCAGCTTCGGTTACGACTCGCGCGACACTCTGCTGTCGGCCGGCATGATCCCTGCCGAGCTGCGCGACGCATATCAGACAGTGCTCGGCCTCGCGCTCGAGGGCATCGAGGCCGCGTTCGAGCGTGCCGGCGGCGTGCGCCTGCTGCGCACGCACGGCGACTGTCATCCGAGCAACGTGCTGTGGACCGATGCGGGCCCGCACTTCGTCGATTTCGACGACAGCCGCATGGCGCCCGCGATTCAGGACTTGTGGCTGCTGCTGCCCGGCGATCGCGCCGGAGCCTCGGCCGCGCTTGCCGATCTGCTGGCCGGCTACGAGGATTTCTGCGAATTCGATCCGCGCGAGCTGCACCTGGTGGAAGCACTGCGCACGCTGCGGCTGATCCACTACTCGGCGTGGCTCGCGCGGCGCTGGGACGATCCCGCGTTTCCCGCCGCGTTTCCGTGGTTCAACACGCCCCGCTACTGGGAAGAGCGCGTGCTGGAGCTGCGCGAGCAGATCGGCGCGATGCAGGAAGGGCCGCTCTGGCCCGTGTGAGCGCGGTGGCCCCGCTCAGAACCGCAACATCAGCTTGATCAGCCCCGCGAAGCGCCGGCCGTAAGGCGGTGCGAGCAGGTTGCGCGCGTTCAAGCGCGACTGCGTGAGCACCGGCTTGAGCTTCGAGAAGGTGACGAAGCCGTCGTAGCCGTGATACGCGCCCATGCCGCTCGCGCCGATGCCGCCGAACGGCAGCGAGCCGCAGGCGATGTGCATCAGCGTCTCGTTGATCGACACGCCGCCCGAGATCGTGTCGCGCATCACGCGATCGATGCTCGCGCGCGATTCCTCGAACAGATACAGCGCGAGCGGCCGCGGCCGCGCATTGACGTAGGCGATCGCCTGTTCGAGCGTGTCGTAGGGCACGATCGGCAGCAGCGGCCCGAAGATCTCCTCCTGCATCAGCGCGCAGGCGTCGGGCGCACCGGTGACGGCGATCGGCGCGAAGCGACGCAGCGCGGGATCGGCGCCCGCGTCGGCCAGCGCGTGCAGCGTCGCGCCGCCGGCCTGTGCCTCGGCGGCGAGCCGTTCGAGCCGCGCGAAATGGCGCTCCGACACGATCGAGGTGTAATCGCCGTTGTGCGCGAAATCGGGGTACAGCTTCGCGATGCGATGGCGCGCCCGCGCGATGAACGCATCCTCGCGGCCGCGCGGCACCAGCACGTAATCGGGCGCGATGCAGGTCTGGCCCGCGTTGAGCGTCTTGCCGGCGACGATCGAATCCACCGCGTGGTCGAAGCGCGCGCCGGAGCCCACGATCGCCGGCGACTTGCCACCGAGCTCGAGCGTGACCGGCGTCAGATGATCGGCGGCCGCGCGCATCACGTGGCGGCCCACCTGGGTGGAACCGGTGAACAGCAGATGGTCGAACGGCAGCCGGCTGAATGCCGCGCCGATCTCGGCGTCGCCGTTGACCACCGCCACGTGGTCGCGGGAGAAGGTGCGGGAGATCAGGACCTCGAACAATTCCGAGGTGCGCGGCGTGAGCTCGGACATCTTCACGATCGCGCGGTTGCCGGCGGCGAGCGCGCAGATCAGCGGGCCGGCCGCGAGCAGCACCGGGTAGTTCCACGGCACCACGATGCCGACCACGCCCACCGGTTGCGGCATCACGCGCGCGCGCGCCGGCATCAGCCACTTGTTCATCGGCTTGCGGCGCGCGCGCATCCAGCGCTGGCCGTGGCGCAGCGCCTCGTCGATCTCCTCCTTGGCCATCCAGATCTCGGAGAGCAGCACTTCCTGCTTCGCGCGCTGGCCGAAGTCGGCGTCGATTGCCTCGGCCAGCGCGTCGGCGTTGTCGAGCAGCATCGCGCGCAGCGCGCGCAGATGCCCCGAGCGGGCGTCCCACGACGGATACGGGGCACGCAGCCAGGCGGCGCGCTGGTCATGCAGCAACGCGTCGAGCGCGGCGAGGCCGGGCAGGTCGTTCTTCATCGTCTCCTCCTTGCTGTTGTCGTTCGTCGGGGTATTCAGGCCGGGAAGGCGCGCGCGATCAGCGCGGCGTGATCGAAGCCGGCGGGCAGGGTGCCGTACACGCGCCCCGATTCGTGGCTCGCGGCGCCGAAGCGCGTGGCCACGAACCCATCGGCCACCGCCTCGGGGGCGTGGCGCGCGAGCAGCGCCGCCTGCGCGAGCAAGGCGATGCGCTGCGCGATGCGGCGCGCCGAGGCCTCGCGTTCGTCGGGCGGCAGCGCGAGCGCCTGCTGCAGCGCATCGAGCGCGCGCAGCGCGTCGGCCCGGCCGGCCAGCGCGTCGCGCCAGGCGCCCAGCAGCGCGCCGGCCGCGTCGGGCTCGCGCTCGATCGCGCGCAGCACGTCGAGGCACATCACGTTGCCCGAGCCTTCCCAGATCGAGTTGACGGGCGCCTCTCGATAGAAGCGCGCCATCGGCCCGGTTTCCACGTAGCCGTTGCCGCCCCATACCTCCATCGCCTCGCCCGTGAATTCGAGCGCACGCTTGCACACCCAGAACTTCGCGGCCGGCGTGACGATGCGGCGCCAGCCGCGCGCCTCGGCCGACGCGCCGTCGTCGTGTTCGACCGCCTCGGCGAGCCGCATGAACAGCACCGTGGCCGCCTCCGATTCGATCGCCAGATCGGCCAGCACGTTGCGCATCAGCGGCTGCTCGGCGAGCCGCCGGCCGAACGCGCTGCGATGCCGCGCATGGTGGATCGCCTGCACGAGCGCGGCGCGCATCAGCGCCGCGCTGCCGATCACGCAGTCGAGCCGCGTCATGTTCGCCATCTCGATGATGGTCGGCACGCCGCGCCCTTCCTCGCCCACCATCACGCCCCACGCGTCGAGGAATTCCACCTCGCCGCTCGCGTTCGAGCGATTGCCGAGCTTGTCCTTCAGGCGCTGCACCTGCACCGCGTTCTTGGTGCCGTCGGGGCCGAAGCGCGGCACGTAGAAGCACGACACGCCGGCGTGCTCGCCGGTGCGCGCGAGCACCAGGTGCGCGTCGCATTGCGGCGCGGAAAAGAACCACTTGTGGCCGACCAGGCGATACGGCTCGCCGCGTCCGCCCGCGCCGAGCGCGACCGCGCGCGTCTCGTTGCTGCGCACGTCGGAGCCGCCCTGCTTTTCGGTCATGCCCATGCCGATCATCATCGAGCGCTTGGCCGCGAGCGGCACGTCGCGCGCGTCGTGCTCGCGCGTGTAGAGCTTCTCGCGCAGCGTCTCGAACAGGGCCGGTTCCCGCTTCAGCACGGGAATGCTCGCGAAGGTCATGGTGAGCGGGCACAGCGAGCCCGATTCGAGTTGCGCGTGCAGGAAATAGCCGGCGCAGCGCGCGGCCATCGCGCCGGCGCGCGGCTCGGAGAACGGCAGCGCGTGCAGGCCTTCGCCGCGCAGCAGCCCGAGCAGCGCGTGCCAGCTCGGATGGAATTCGAGCGCGTCGAGCCGTTCGCCGCGCGGGCTGTGGGTGACGAGTTCGGGGGTATGGCGGTTCGCCAGTTCGGCCAGCGCGAGCGTGTCGGCCGTGGTGAGCGCGGCGCCGTGGCGCGCGAGCGCCGTTCGATGCCAGGCCGCGCCGTGCCGTTCCACGGCATTCGCGAGCGCGACGTCGGTTTCAAACGCGTTGTAGTCGATGAGCGGCGGCACCTGATTCGTGACGCGATGGGTGGCCGCCGGAACGTGCTGATCCATGCCTGTGTCTCCCGTTTCGCGGGAGGCGGCCGCGTGGCACCGCGCTGCTCCGCGCGAGGCGAATCCGGCCATCTTAAGGCCGGCATGCGGCCGCCGTTTAGAGGAATCGCTCTTCGCTCGATGCGCCGCGATGCGCGCCGCGTTCCTACAATGCGCGACATTGCAGGCGGGGAAAAACGACCTTCGAGGCGGTCACTGTACATGACATGAAGGAGACGTGACATGCAGTACGACTATCTGATCGTCGGCGGTGGATCGGGAGGCGCGAGCCTCGCCGCGCGCCTCGCCGACGCCTGTCCGGATGCGACCATCGCACTGATCGAGGCCGGCGGCAGCAACCGGCGCAACCTGCTCGTGAACATGCCGGTGGGCATCGCCGCGCTCGTGCCGTTCCGGATCGGCACCAACTACGGCTACCAGACCGAGCCGCAGCCGGGGCTCGGCGGCCGGCGCGGCTATCAGCCGCGTGGGCGCGGCCTCGGCGGTTCGAGCGCGATCAACGCGATGATCTACACGCGCGGCCATCCGCTCGACTACGACGAATGGGAGGCGCTCGGCTGCACGGGCTGGAACTGGCGCGAGGTGCTGCCGTATTTCCGGCGCGCCGAGGGCAACGCGCGCGGCGCCGATGCGTGGCACGGCGCCGACGGCCCGCTCACCGTCAGCGACCTGCGCTTCAGGAATCCGTTCGCACAACGATTCATCGACGCGGCGCACGCGGCCGGCTATCCGCTCAACGCGGACTTCAACGGCCCCGAGCAGGAAGGCGTGGGCTTCTACCAGGTCACCCATCGCGACGGCGCGCGCTGCAGCGTGGCGCGCGCCTATCTGTACGACCAGCCGCGCCGCAATCTCGAGATCGTCACCGATGCCACGGTGCTGCGCATCGTGTTCGACGGCCGCCGCGCGAGCGGCGTGACGCTTGCGCGGCGCGGCGGCGAGGTGCGCACGCTCGGCGCGCGTGCCGAGGTGATCGTGGCGGGCGGCGCGTTCAACTCGCCGCAACTGCTGATGTGCTCGGGCATCGGTCCGGCCGAGCAGCTGCGCGCGCACGGCATCGCCGTGCTGCACGACGCACCCGAGGTCGGGCAGAACCTGATCGACCACATCGACTTCATCATCAACAAGCGCGTGAATTCATCCGAGCTGGTGGGCATCTGCGCGCGCGGCCTCGCGAAGATGACGCCGCAACTCGTGCGCTGGCTGCGCCGCCGCGACGGCATGATGTCGAGCAACGTGGCCGAGGCGGGCGGCTTCCTCAGGAGCGAGCCGGGGCTCGATCGGCCCGACCTGCAGCTGCATTTCTGCACCGCGCTGGTGGACGATCACAACCGCCACATGCACTGGGGCTTCGGCTATTCGCTGCACGTGTGCGCGCTGCGGCCGAAGAGTCGCGGCAACGTGGCGCTCGCGAGCGGCGACGCCCGCGACGCACCGCGCATCGACCCGCGCTTCTTCAGCGATTCGCGCGATCTGGACCTGCTGATGACGGGCGCGAAGGCGATGCGGCGGATTCTGGCCGCCGCGCCGCTGGCCTCGCAGGGCGGGCGCGAGCTGTACACCGATCCGGCCGACGACGACGCGACGCTGCGCGCCACGATCGTCGCGCGCGCCGACACGATCTATCACCCGGTCGGCACCTGCCGGATGGGCAGCGATGCGCGCGCGGTGGTGGATCCGCTGCTGCGGGTGCGCGGGGTGGAGGGCTTGCGGGTGGTGGATGCGTCGGTGATGCCGACCCTGATCGGCGGCAACACGAATGCGCCGACCGTGATGATCGGCGAGCGCGCGGCGGACTTCATCGTGGCCGCGCGGCGCGGCGGGGCGGCCAGCTCGGGCGCGGCCGCGCCAAGGGCGGCGGCCACGGTCGTCGCGGCCGGCCACCCCTGAGCGGAGACGCTTCGGCGGTGCTTACGCGAAGGTATCGACCATGCCGATGCGCTGCTGCGTCGCCGCGCTCGACGACGTGGCCGCCACGCCGCCGAGCGCATCGCTCGACGACGCCGAGCCGTAGCTCGCGCGCCGCGAGCTGCCAGCACCCGACGCTTGCTCCTGCGCGTCCTGACGCGCGAAGCCGGCACCGCCGTCGCTGACGTTGGCACTGCCGAGGCTCAGGCCGCCGGCTTCCATCGCCTCGCGCAGCTTCGGCAGCGCGGCCTCGACGGCCTCGCGCACCTGCGGATGCTGCGACACGAACAGCGCGTGCGCGTGGTTGTCGGCCACGCGCAGCACGACCTGGAGCGGGCCGAGGTCGGGCGGGTTCAGGGTCAGCTCGGCGCTCTGCTGATGGGCGTTCGACAGGAACACCACCTTCTGGCTGAACGCGTCGTTCCAGTCGTCGGTACCGACGCGCGGTGCCAGCGTGGCCTCGGTGGCCGAGGCGCCGGCGACGGTCGCGGCGGCCGTCTGCGACAGCGGCGAGGCCTGCTGCGCGGCGGCCGCGGCGATCGCCGACTGCGAGGCGCCCGAATCGGTCTGGGTCAGCGTGGTGGTGTCGTTCTGCGAATTCGAACTGGCGGCCGCGGCACCGGCGGCGTTGACCGCCGCGGCGAACTGCGACGGCGACACCGTGGCGGCCGCGTTGCGCTCGCTCGCGGCATTCGTGAGTGCGGCGCCGGCGTTCGCGTTGGCCAGATGCGAGCCTGCGTCGTTGCCGGTGGAGCCGCTCGCGCCACCGCGCGTGCCGGAGATCGCGGCGGCGGCGACGCCGCCGTGCGTCAGATGGCCGAGCGCGGCCTGCAGCGCGTCGGCCAGCGAATTGGCCGAGGCCGTGGCGTTCGCGTCGGCGGTGGCGGCCGCGCTGGTCGCGGCGAGCTGAGCGGCCGCGGCCGCCTTCGCGTCGGCCGTGTTCGCCGTGGCCGCGGCGTCGGCCGCATTCGCCGCGAGCGCGTTGGCCGCGTCGGTGGCGGTGGTCGCGGCCGTCGTGGCATCGCTGCCGCCCGAGCCGTTGGCCGCATCCTGGCGCGCCTGCAGCTGTGCCTGCACGGAGGCCGCGGCCGCGAGCGCGGCCGCATCGGCCGGCGTGGTGGCCGCCTGCGCGTTCTGCGCATCGGTCGAATCGGCCTGATCGGTCTTCGACTTGCCGTGGTGGCCGTGCAGCTTGCCGCCGCCGAGGCTGCCGTCCGCACCCGTGCTCGCGTTGGCCGAGGCGTTGGCCTGACTCTGCGCCTGTGCCTGGTTCTGGGCCTGCGTTTGTGCCTGGGTCTGGGCTTGTGCCTGCGCCTGGGCGGACGCGTCGGCGGCGTTCGCCTGCTGCTGTTGCTGCTGCTGGCTGGCCACGCTCTGCTGCAGGCTCTGCGAGAACGAACTCGCCGACGCCTGGCTCGCGTCGTTCGCGCGTGCCTTCTGGTTGGCACGCGAGGTGGCGCCGGCGGCGTCGAGCAGCGAGGCGGTCAGGGAAAGGGCGGACATGGCGGAGTCTCGTCGGAATTATTTGGAGGAATGCGCCGCGTCGGCGCGCATGCGCAGCACCTTCGCCGAATGTTCGTCGGCGTCGCGCTGTTCGCGTTTCGCGGCACGTTGCTCATCCTGCGCGGCGCCGCGAGCCTGCAGGATCTCGTACGAACCGAGCGTGCGCTTGCGCGCCTGCCACTCGGGGCGAGCCGCATCGAGCCGCGCGTCGGCGGCGGCCACGATGCGGCGCTGCTGGCCGATCGCCGCGTCGAGCGTATCGATGAACGACTGGAAATTGCGCATGCTGCCGGCCGGCATGCCGGCCTGGGCGTCCACCGCGAAGCGTGCATGGTACTCGTCGCGATAGCGCATCAGCGCGTCGAGCTGCTCCTGCGCGGCCGAGCGGTCGCGCTGGGCCTGGCCGAGGTGTTTCGCCGCGTTGTCCAGGTCTTCCTGGGCGCGGTCCAGCAGGATCTGCAGCGGAAAGCGTGCGGACATCGTCAGCCTCCTTCGGGGAACAGCATGTCGAGCGCGTCCATGCAGGCGTCGAACGTCGCGCATTCGCGAAAGCCCTGCTGCAGGAACGCCTCGATGCGCGGGTACAGCGCGATGGCGCGGTCGAGCTGCGCGTCGCGGCCCGGCGCGTAGGCGCCCACCGCGATCAGGTCGCGATTGCGCTGGTAGCGCGACAGCATCTGCTTGAAGCGGCGCACGCGGTCGAGATGGCGATCGTCGATCAGCGCGGTCATGGCCCGGCTGATCGACTGCTCGATGTCGATCGCGGGGTAGTGGCCGGCCTCGGCGAGCTGGCGCGACAGCACGATGTGGCCGTCCAGGATCGCGCGCGCCGAGTCGGCGATCGGATCCTGCTGGTCGTCGCCCTCGGTCAGCACCGTGTAGAACGCGGTGATCGAGCCGCCGCCCTCGGGGCCGTTGCCGGTGCGCTCGACGAGCGCCGGCAGCTTGGCGAACACCGACGGCGGATAGCCCTTGGTGGCCGGCGGCTCGCCGATCGCCAGCGCGATCTCGCGCTGGGCCATCGCGTAGCGCGTGAGCGAATCCATCAGCAGCAGCACGTGCTTGCCCTGGTCGCGGAAATATTCGGCCAGCGAGGTGGCGTAGGCGGCGCCCTGCATGCGCAGCAGCGGCGACACGTCGGCCGGCGCGGCCACCACCACCGAGCGCGCGAGCCCGTCCTCGCCGAGGATCTGCTCGATGAATTCCTTCACTTCGCGGCCGCGCTCGCCGATCAGGCCGATCACGATCACCTCGGCGCTCGTGTAGCGCGCCATGGTGCCGAGCAGCACCGACTTGCCCACGCCCGAGCCCGCGAACAGGCCCATGCGCTGGCCGCGGCCGACCGTCAGCAGCGCGTTGATCGCACGCACGCCCACGTCGAGCACGTGATGGATCGGCTCGCGCTCGAGCGGGTTGATGGTGGGTGCCGACAGCGGCGCGTCGAGTTCCGCGCCGAGCGGCCCGAGCCGGTCGAGCGGGCGGCCCGCGGCGTCCACCACGCGGCCCAGCATCTGCCAGCCCACCGGCAGGCGCTTGGCGCCGGCCAGCGGATCGGCCACCGGCGCGCGTTCGAGCGGCCAGACGCGCGCGCCCGGCAGCACGCCGGCCACGTCGGTGGTCGGCATCAGGAACAGGCGATCGCCGGAAAAGCCCACCACCTCGGCCTGGGCCACTTGCAGCGTGCTGCCCGCAGGCAGTTCGATGATGCATTCGGCGCCGACCGACAGTCGCAGCCCGGTTGCCTCGAGCACCAGCCCGGCCGCCCGCGTGAGGCGGCCGCACGGGCGCAGCGGCAG
Source organism: Burkholderia sp. (assembly GCA_030151225.1). GTDB lineage: Bacteria > Pseudomonadota > Gammaproteobacteria > Burkholderiales > Burkholderiaceae > Burkholderia. Next base: position 22,932 of record JASLEG010000084.1, read on the forward strand.
CGCCTGCGCGCCGCGCTCGCGCATCGCGTCGAGCCGGCCGAGCCAGTGCGACAGATGCGGGTTCGACGCTGCGGCGCGGCGCGCGTTCGCGATGCGGTTCAGGACGTCGGGATCGGTCGAGTGGGTCGTGTTCATCGCCTCACCATTCGCTCGAGTGGCCGAGCGCGGCCGCCACGCGCTCCCAGCGCGTGGGCAGCGTGGCATCGATTTCGCCCGAGGCGGCCTGCGCGCGGCAGCCGCCGCGCTCGACGCTCGGGTCGACGCGCACGGTCCAGCCGCGCGCATCGAGTTCTTCCTGCAGATAGGCTTCCACCACCGGCAGGTCGGCCGGCCCGACGATCAGCTGCGGCGCGCCCGACAGCGCGGGCTCGGCGGCCAGCGCCTCGCGCGCGGCGGCCAGCACCGTGCCCGGGTCGAGCTGCACGTGCTGGCGCACCACCTGCTGGGCGAGATCGAGCGCGAGCTGGGCCAGATCGTCGGCCAGCATGTCGCGCGCGCTCCTCAGCGCCTCGTCGAAGGCGCTCGCGAACGCGGCGAAGCGCTCGGCCTCGGCGCGCATCTCGGCGCGGCCCGCCTCGAGCCCGGCCGCGTAGCCGGCCTCCTGCCCGGCCTGATAGCCGAGCGCCTGGCCCTGCACGTGACCGCTCGCCATGCCCTCGGCGTGCGCGGCGTCGCGCACGCGCTGCAGCTCGAGGGCGAGCGCGGCGGCCACGGCCTCGCTGTCGTCCTCGGGCGGCGGGGGCGGTTTCGGGTCGAACGACGCCATCTCCCACCGCTGGTAGGCGGTGAGCGAGGCGGCGCCGCGGCGTGAGCGATCAGACATACGCGTCTTCCGCCTTGCCGCCGAGCACGATCTGGCCGTTCTCGGCCAGCGTGCGCACGATCTGCAGGATCTTGCGCTGCTGCTGTTCCACTTCCGACACGCGCACCGGGCCGCGCGCGTCGAGATCCTCCGCGAGCAGTTCGGCCGCGCGTTGCGACATGTTGGCCAGGAACTTCTGGCGCAGCGGCGGTTGCGCGCCCTTCAGCGCGATGATCAGCGTCTCCGACTCGACTTCCTTCAGGATCAGCTGGATCGCGCGATCTTCCAGGTCGAGCAGGTTCTCGAACACGAACATCTCGTCGATGATCTTCTGCGCGAGGTCCGGGTCGTACACCTTCACGTTCTCGAGCACCGATTCCTCGTGCGTGCTCGTCATGAAGTTCAGGATCTCGGCCGCCGTGCGGATGCCGCCCATCGGGCTGCGCTTGAGGTTGTCGCTGCCCGACAGCAGGCCGGTCAGCACCTCGTCGAG
>JASLEG010000190.1 GCA_030151225.1 Burkholderia sp.
GCGCTTGCCGCGGCCATCCTTCACGGCCTTGATGAACTGCGCGTGGATCTCGTCGAGCATCTCCTGCGCGTGCGCGTCCATCTTCGGCGTTTCCGGCGAGAACGGATCGAAGAAGCCCTTGTTCTCGCCCGAGGTGTGCAGACGCCGCTCGACGCCGAGCTTGTCCATCAGCGCGGTGAAGCCGAAGCCATCCATCAGCACGCCGATCGAGCCGACGATGCTGGCCTGGTTCACGTAGATGCGGTCGGCCGCGGCGGCGATGTAGTAGCCGCCCGACGCGCACATGTCGCTGACCACCACGTACAGCGGCTTCTTCGGATACTTCGCGCGCAGCCGGCGGATCTCGTCGTAGACGATGCCGGCCTGCACCGGGCTGCCGCCGGGGCTGTTGATGCGCAGGATCACGCCCACCGTGCCGGCGTCCTCGAACGCGCTGTCGAGCGCGGCATTGATGTCGTCGGCGTTGGCGTTGGTGCCGGCCGCGATCTCGCCGTCGATCGTCACGAGCGCCGTGTGGCGGCTGTTCGAGAGCTTGCCGTCGCCGGAAAAGTCGACGATCGCGAACACCACCAGCGCGATGAACACGATCAGCCACAGGAACCGGAAGCCGATGCGCCAGCGGCGCGCCGTGCGCTGCTCGACGATCGCGGCCATCGCGATCCGTTCGAGCGCCTCGCGCTCCCAGGTCGGCTCGCGGCCGGGCTCACGGCTGGCGCCGGCGAAATCGGGGAAATTCGTGGGTTCGGTCATGCGGGAAGCCCGTCAGGAAGGAAATCGGGAAGGGAAAATCGGTCAGGCCGCCGCGCGCGGACGCAGGTCCGCGTCGGGCAGCCAGTAGACGGCGCGGCCGCCGGGCGTGTCGCGCTCGTCCACCTCGACGGCGCGCAGGCGCGCGCCGCGGCACGGACCGCCGACGCACCTGCCCGTGTCGGGCGTGTAGATCGCGCCGTGCGTGGCGCACATCAGATAGAGGCCGGACGACTCGAAGAACTGACCCTCGTTCCAGTCGAGCTCCATCGGCACGTGCGCGCAGCGATTCAGGTAGCCATAGGCGCGGCCGTCGTAGCGCACGAAGAACACCACCACGTCCTCGTCGCGCAGCGTGGCATCCACGCGCACGCCGGCGCCGCCGTCCGCGAGCGCGTCGGACGCGCAGACGAACACGCCGCCCTCGCCCGCCGTGCTCATGCGTGCTCGCGCAGCCAGCCGGCCAGCGCGCCCACGTCGGCGGCAACGAAGCGCGGCGAGAGCGCGACCAGCGATTCGGCCGGATGCGCGCCGTAGCCGACGCCGATGCCGGCCGCCCCGGCGCTCGCCGCCATCTGCAGGTCGTGCGTGGTGTCGCCGATCATCACGGTGCGCGCCAGATCCTGCCCCAGTTCGCGGCTCAGCTCGTGCAGCATCGCCGGGTGCGGCTTGGAGAAGGTTTCGTCGGCGCAGCGGGTGGCGTCGAAGAAGCGCGTGAGCTTGGTTTCGTCGAGCGCTCGGTTCAGGCCCACGCGGCCCTTGCCGGTGGCAACCGCGAGCAGGTAGCCGGTGTCGCGCAGCTCCTCGAGCATCTCGCGCACGCCCGCGAACAACTCGATGCGCTGATCGCGCACCAGATAGTGGAACCGGTACCGCTCGGCGAGCTTCGGATACTGCGACGGATCGAGCGTGGGCGCGGCGATCGCGAGCGCGTCGCGCAGGCCGAGGCCGATCACGTAGCGCGCGGCATCGTCGGACGGCTGCGGCAGCCCGAGGTCGCGACACGCGGCCTGGATGCTCAGCGCGATGTGCGCCGTGGAATCCATCAGCGTGCCGTCCCAGTCGAAGACGATCAGGTCAAATTGCTCTCTGGCCATGCGGTTCATGCGCCGGATGCGCGCAGCTCGTTGAGTTGATCGATGAAGCGCCGGCATTCGTCGGGCAGCGGCGCATCGAATTGCAGCGTCTCGCCGGACAGCGGATGGGCGAGCTTCAGGCGATACGCATGCAGGAACATGCGTTTCAGCGACGGACGCGCGTTCGCGCGGGCCAGCGCCTTGTTCAGTGCGAAATCGCCGTACTTGGCGTCGCCGGCGATCGGCAGCCCGAGGTGCGCCAAGTGTACGCGTATCTGATGGGTCCGACCCGTTTTGAGTTCCGCCTCGACCAGCGCGTAATTGTCCCAGCGGTCGATCAGGTTGAACACGGTGTGCGACGGCATGCCGTCGTCCTGCACGCGCACGCGGCGCTCGCCCTCGGGGGTCGAATACTTGTGCAGCGGCGCCTTCACGGCGCGCCGGCGGCCCCAGTCGGCCGCCCACTCGCCGTGTCCGCAGGCGTAATAGCGCTTGTCCATGCGGTTCTCGCGGATCTGCTCGTGCAGCCCCACCAGCGCCGAGCGCTTCTTGGCCAGCATCAGGATGCCCGAGGTTTCGCGGTCGAGCCGGTGCACGAGCTCGAGGAACTTCGCGTTGGGGCGGGCCTCGCGCATCTGTTCGATCACGCCGAACGACACGCCGCTGCCGCCGTGCACGGCCACCCCGGCCGGCTTGTTGATGACGACCATCGCGTCGTCCTCGAATAAAACCTCGAACTCCGCGGCGGGCACCGGCGCGGCCTCACGCGCGGTGTCGGCCGCAGCGATCCGGATCGGCGGAATACGCACCAGATCGCCGAGCGCGAGCCGGTACTGGGCATCGATGCGGCCCTTGTTCACACGGACCTCGCCGCTGCGCAGGATGCGGTAGATATGGCTCTTGGGCACGCCCTTGCAGACGCGCAACAGGAAGTTGTCGATCCGCTGACCAGCCGAATCCTCGCCGACCTCGACCATGGAAACCTGACCGCTTGCGACCGATTTCTGGGATATTTTGCCTAACTCATTCATACTGAATATAATTTTGCCCAGCTTCCGCTGCGGGCGGCCGGATCGGCCAGTTACGGGCGGATTGCGCAAGGCGCAAGCGAAACCGCTATTTTACTTGCGCCGGGGGCCTGCTGCTCGCCCCCGAACAAAGAGAAGCAGCCTAGTTGCACGCACGGCACCTCACGCCGGCAAGGATCGCGCCCACAGGCGGATTCGGTCGGCCGCGTGTCGCGGTAACGGAATGTTGGACAAAAAGAATTTAATTGGCAGCGCGGCGCCGGCACGATTCAAGCCGGTTGCGCTACCGGTTGCGAATATGACGGCGTGCGCCATCACGGCTTCGCGAAGCGTGCGGAGCCGGCGACGTCAAACCAAGGTAGAACACCCCAGGCGGGAAAGTCGGGCTGGATTCGATACTCCCCGCTGCGGCCAGGCCGCAGCACATGCTGCCCAGCGACGTCGCGCGCAACTCGCGCCACGCGCCGCGGCATTGTCCTCCGGTTCCAGGCTTAGCGCGCCGTGCGGCGCGCGGAGTGAACATCCGTGCTTTGAAGCCGCGTTCGCAGGTGCCCCTGGCAGCCGGCCGGTCGTATCGGCCCGCGCCTTATCAGGCAATTCTCCCGCCATCGTTCCCGCTCCAGCGTGCTTGTTGACAACACAACAAGGCGCAGCCTGTCGTCGTCTGCACGCCGTCCGACAAACGGGGTGCCCCCGCCGGCAGCGCCGCCTGGAGTCAATCCAATGAAACGCATGCTGTTCAATGCGACGCAGCAGGAAGAACTGCGCGTCGCCATCGTCGATGGGCAGAAGCTCATCGACATCGACATCGAAACCGCCGGCCGCGAACAGCGCAAAGGCAACATCTACAAGGGCGTGATCACGCGCATCGAGCCTTCGCTCGAAGCCTGCTTCGTCAACTACGGCGAAGACCGCCACGGCTTCCTGCCGTTCAAGGAAGTGGCACGCCAGTATTTCCGCGACGGCGTCGACATGCGCTCCGCGCGCATCCAGGACGCGCTGCGCGAAGGCCAGGAGCTGATCGTCCAGGTCGAGAAGGAAGAGCGCGGCAACAAGGGCGCGGCGCTGACGACCTTCATCTCGCTGGCCGGCCGCTACCTCGTGCTGATGCCGAACAACCCGCGCGGCGGCGGCGTGTCGCGCCGCATCGAGGGCGACGAGCGTCAGGAACTGCGCGAAACCATGGCGCAGCTCGAGATCCCCGAAGGCATGAGCATGATTGCCCGCACTGCGGGCATCGGCCGCAGCGCCGAGGAACTGCAGTGGGACCTGAACTACCTGCTGCAGCTCTGGCACGCGATCGAGGCCGCCTCGAAGAGCGGCAACGCCGGCCAGCCGATGCTGATCTATCTGGAATCGAGCCTCGTGATCCGCGCGATCCGCGACTACTTCCAGCCGGACATCGGCGAAATCCTGATCGACACGACCGAGATCCACGATCAGGCGCGTGCGTTCATGGACATCGTGATGCCCGACAACGTCGGCAAGGTGAAGCGCTACCACGACGACGTGCCGCTGTTCTCGCGCTTCCAGATCGAGCACCAGATCGAAACCGCGTACTCGCGCACGGTGCCGCTGCCCTCGGGCGGCGCGATCGTGATCGATCACACCGAGGCACTGGTCGCGATCGACGTGAACTCGGCGCGCGCCACCAAGGGCGCCGACATCGAGGAAACCGCCACCCGCACCAACCTCGAAGCCGCCGACGAAGTGGCGCGCCAGCTGCGCCTGCGCGACCTGGGCGGCCTGATCGTGATCGATTTCATCGACATGGAATCGGCCAAGAGCCAGCGCGAGGTGGAACAGCGCCTGAAAGACGCACTGCGCCATGACCGCGCACGCGTGCAGATGGGCAAGATCTCGCGCTTCGGCCTGATGGAACTGTCGCGTCAGCGCCTGCGGCCGGCCCTCTCGGAAGGCAGCCACGTGACCTGCCCGCGCTGCAACGGCACCGGCCACATCCGCGATACGGAATCGTCGGCGCTGCAGGTCCTGCGCATCATCCAGGAAGAGGCGATGAAGGAGAACACCGCGGCGATCCACTGCCAGGTGCCCGTCGAAGTCACCGCCTTCCTGCTGAACGAAAAGCGTCAGGAAATCAACAAGATCGAGTCGCGCTTCAAGGTCGGCGTCGTGCTGATCCCGAACAAGCACCTGGATACGCCGCACTACAAGCTCGAGCGCCTGCGTCACGACGATGCACGCCTCGACGATCCGCGCGCCTCGTGGAAGATGGCCGAGGAAGCCGCGCGCGAGCTGGAATCGGAAACCGGTTACAGCAAGCGCTCGGCCGACGCGAAGCCGAAGCAGGAAGCGGCCGTCAAGGGCATCACCCCGGCCAGCCCGGCACCGAGCGCGGCACCGCAACGCGAAGCCGCTCCGGTGGCGGCGCCCGTCGCCGCACCGGCGCCGGCCCCCGTCGCACCGGCCGCCACCGGCGGCCTGTTCGGCTGGCTCAAGCGCCTGTTCAACGGCGCGCCCGCCGCCCCCCCCCCCACCCCGGAACCGATGAAGGAAGCGGCCGCGCCGGCCCGTCCGGCACGCGCCGAGCGTGGCGAGAAGTCCGAGCGCGGTGAGCGCGGCGGCGATCGCGGCCGCAATGGCAATCGTCGCAGCGGCCAGCAGGCCGGCGCGCGCGA
>JASLEG010000374.1 GCA_030151225.1 Burkholderia sp.
CGCGTATCTTGGAAAGCGGGCGCCATTTGCTGCGCATGATCGACGAAATTCTCGACCATGCGCGGGGCAGCGTCGGCAAACTGAAGTTGAGGATCGAACCGGTGGACTGGGGGCGGTTCCTGCGCGGAACCGAATACAACGCTCGGATTCTGGCCGCCCGGAATGGCAATACGTTTTCCTTGCATGTGGGCGGCGTTCCAATCGCAGGCGCCCAGCTTGACGAGAGCCGGTTGCGTCAGGTTCTCGACAATCTGCTGAGTAATGCCGCGCGTCATACCAAAGACGGCAGCATCCGCCTTGACTGCAGCGTCGAGCGCCTGGATTGCCAGGGTCGACTGCAATTGTCCTTCGCCGTGACGGATTCCGGCGAGGGCATCCCGCTTGCCGATCAGGAACGCATCTTCCGACCCTTCGAACGAGGACAGCAGGCGACCCGCCGGGGAGGGAAGGGAGTCGGGATGGGCCTGACGATCGCCCGCCAACTGGTCGAGTTGATGGGAGGCCGCCTGACGGTGCAAAGTCGGCCGGGGAAAGGCGCCTGCTTTTCCTTCCAGGTGATGACTAACGAAGACGGCGCGCCCGGAATGGCGCCGCGGAATGACTATGTCGGCTATAGCGGGCCACGGCGGACCATCCTGCTGGTCGATGACGAAGACGACAGCCGCCCGATTCTGGCCGCTTTGCTGCAAGACTGCGGGTTCGACGTGATCGAGGCGAACAGCGGCCAGGCGGTCGTGGCGATGGGGGCGGTGCCTTTGGCGGTGGATCTGGTTCTGACCGATCAGTTCATGGCTGACGGCGACGGCTGGATGGTTTTGCGCCACATGGGCGAGTTGAACCCCGATGTTCCGGTGGTGCTGATTTCCGCTGCCCCGCCGGAGCGTCCGGACGGCTTCCCTCAGCGGATGAATTTCACCGAACATCTTCTAAAGCCGCTGGATCACGTCACCCTATTGCGCTGCCTTGGCGAGTTGCTTGGCTTGGAATGGGTCGATTCCGCACCTTCCGCCACGCTTGTTGAGGATGCGCCCGGAGATTGTCCCGACGACGCCGAGAGAGAACGGTTGCGCGCGATGATCAAGGGCGGACGGATCAGCGAAATGATGGCCTGGGCTGAAACATTGAAAGTGGAAACCCCGCGTTATGCTGCCTGGGCGGACAAAGTCCGCACCGCCGCCGATCAACTCGACTTCCCCACCCTGAAGGACCTGGCAAGGCAGTGACCCGCCCGACAAAACGACATCAGCCGAATCGCCTCGGCTCCCGATGATGGCGGCAAGCCGGGTGGCTCTATTTGACCTTTCGTCCTCAGCGGGGAACAGAAGGGATGCTGGAACGTTCGCTGTTTAGTCCCGGCCAGGACAGGTCGAACAGGGTTCCGCCGTTGGGAGTGGGGATGCACAGGGCGTCGCCGCCGTGGGCTTTGCCGATTGCCTGGACGACGGCAAGGCCCAGGCCGCTGCCTTTGGTGCCGTTTTCCCCCCGCTGAAACGCTTCGAAGATTTTTCCGCTTAAGGATTCGGGAATGCCGGGGCCGCTGTCTTCCACCTGGACATGACAGATGCCCTGTTCCTGTCTGGTTCTGATCCATAACGGGCCGGGGGTAGCGTGGCGTTGGGCGTTTTCCAGCAAGGCCAGCAAGCCTTGGCGGATGCGCACCGGATCGCAGACGGCCCGTCCCCCTTGCAACTCGCAGGTCAGGTGAAATCCCGCTGTGCTCAGGCTGGGTTCGACGGCTTGCAGGACGGCTTTGACTTCGGCGTCCAGGTCGATGTCTTCCTGGCGCAGTTCCAGATGTCCGCTATCGGCCAGTCCCACCAGACGCAAATCCTCGATCAGTCTGGTCAGTCCCTCGACCTGCGCCAGTAGACTTTGGAACAGTGACGGTGAAGGCTCGAAAACACCGTCGGTCAGTCCTTGCAGGCGTCCGCGCAGGATGGTGACCGGGGTTCGCAGTTCGTGAGCGATGGCCGCATTCCAGAATGATCGATCCCGTTCCATGCGTTCCAGCCGTTCGGCCATCACGTTGAAATCGCGGACCAACTGCGATGCTTCGCCCAGGGACGGATCGTTTGTGACGGCGCGCACGCTCAAATCGCCCTGGGCGACATGGCGCAGATTATCGACCACCGAATTCAAGGGGGTCAGGATGCGTTGGGCCAGCTTGATGGAGAAAACGACCGAGATGATCAGCGCGGCCAGCGTGGTCGATCCCATCCAAACCCATTCCAGCAAAGTCGGCTGAAGGCTTGAGGAATCCGGGAAGTCGCCGGGCGAGAGGACAAACCACAGGGTATAGAAAATATAAGAACCCAGAAACGTCAGGACAGTCGTGCTGAGGGCGACTTTCGCCATCGATATGGCGATATGGCGGCTTAGTCCGTCAAAGGCTTTCACTGCTCAGCCCCAATCGATAGCCGACCCCGCGCACACTGGCGGGAACCCCGTCCATGCCGATGCTTTCCAGTTTTTTACGCAGCTTGCTGACATGGCTGTCCACCGTGCGTTCCTGGGTGTCGCCTTCCGGC
>JASLEG010000383.1 GCA_030151225.1 Burkholderia sp.
ATTAGCTGAAGAAACAAGTAAGCATTCAGGGAAGCGATCGCGTATACCCAATCCAAATAACAAGGTCATACGAGCCGTTAGGATGGCTAATTCGGGACAGCACTCACCGGTTCAGCAGACGGACTCTGATCCAACTCCTGACTCAACTATGGACTCAAAATAAAAGTAAAACAAGAGATTTTTGGATATATTTACTATCTTATCTTTACTCATTACAAATAAATGATTTTTTAAAATATAAATGTGTATATGGTGTTGATAATAAAGTGTCTCGTTTGTTTATAATATAAATTAAAAAAAATCTTTTTGTTCATACATTGGGGTGTTCTTAAATGTGTCACGAGCCTATATTCTTTGATTAATTTACCTTTCACTTCCTACCTTACTATATCGGATTTAGTCAGCGACCTTCAACAAAAATCTTATCTCCAACTCAGTTAACTGATCTTAGTATTCTAATGTAGTAGATGAACTGATAAAATCTCTACATAGCTCGATGAAAGTCTTGAATTTCTCTTGTAACGGAAAATGTTATTTTGTATTGGCAAGCACGTTTTTGTTAATATTCCAAATGCATAGTAGATGTGGGCTTCTCGAAAAGATAGATTTAATTGGACCTGATAAAGCAAGATCTCTGTCAGTACAAAGAACTGAACCAAAGGGTAAAGGATCAAGCCATATAAAAAAGGTCTGTAGAGTTCATTCATAGCTTTCCTCTTTCTCATTTTGCATAAAGCAGAAAGCAGCACTACAGGATGCATTTAATGGTGAAATACTGACAATATGCAAAATTGGCACCTTATATCAACTTGTCTTATAAGTACAGTCCAATAGAAAGACCCTATTATACTTATTAGCAAACTTTATTAATTTAGGAGGGGTGAACATAAAAAAAAAGATATTGCCTTCAGTATTTTGCTTCAAGGCATATTTCCAACCGTTATTGTAAAATGTCTGTTTTAGAAATTCTAGTAGTTTAAGATTCCCAAGTTCCTAGCGTTTCGCACCTGCTCGGATATTATAGACCTCCTTTGATTTAATTAACACAATAGTATATTAGACTCTTGTAATAAACCCAAGAGATGGTGTAACTTTGATCCAGTAGCAGAAAAATGTTTTATATTTTTAATATGGTCTTTGTTTAATTGTGCACGTCGCACTATTGAATGTGCTATCATATCTTCATCAGCCATATGATTATTATCAGGGTTATTATCTGAAGCTCCCATTGAGTAGTATTGGTAAGCTTCGCATAAAGATGTAAAGGGCAACCCATGCGCTTTGTACTAGTTTTTTCTGCGTTTCGCTCCATCTGGGGCATCAATGTGATTATGGTAAACACATCCTCTTTCACAATCAAGAGTGACATTCTTGTCTCTATTAAAATGAAGTATAATGATTGCACAACCATAAGATGAGGCATATTTTTGTATAGAAGTAATCAGCTGCTCTAGTCTCAAAGACTTACTCCGTTGGTGGGGCCATGATGAAATAAAGTAAGGTGAAGGATTGTATGAAAGGTTGGTAGAGAATTAGATGAATAACTAGCTAGGATGGAAATTCGGAGGCCAAACAAGAGTCGTAGATGTAACTTAATTACCATGAAATGAATGCAGTTGCTGTGGTAATAATAGTTGGATACTAATTATTACGTTATTGGGCGTTACTAAAACATAGTATGGGAAATTATATAATTTATGGTACAAATAGTAAAAAGTGTTGGAAATGTACTGGTGTCACCTCATCCAATCAAAGGTGTACCTAAACGAATATACTTATATTTTATCTTTCTAAGTCTACTTTAAAAAAGATCTACTATTATTATCTAGTGCTCAATACAAGAGCAAGGTTACAACCACATCGTAAACGATCATGATTGGAAGATATGAGTTTATTTTATATTGAAGGACTTGAAGTTTTAACAAGTTTATGAGTATCTACATTTTTATTTTTTTATAACTTTGCTTCTATAACACATAAATTACCAATATTCAAACCAATTATTTTTCTTTGTTATTACATTCACTTTTCACTGCTTCTTTACAACGTCAGATTTTCTCAGCTCCGTCTAATAAAAAGCAAGGTACACATGTCATGTTTCTATTATTATTATTATTACTACAGTATGTTACCCAAAACTTGAAAACACCCCATTCCAACATTTACGTAATCAATATCCTTATAAAGACTTATAACAATCTTTAGTTTTTCATCATAACTCTTCAAAATGACAAATACTTTATGCTTTTAATACCGAAATTGTTGAAGCTCGCTGACTAAATCCGACATAATAAGGTAGGAAGTGAAAAGTAAATTAACAAAGAAGAATAGTAGTAGGTATTGTTATTGGTAATTTATGTGTTATAGAAATAAAAATAAAATATAAAATATAATCAGGAAAATACAGGTGCTTATATACTTTGTAAAGCACCTTTTGTTTTTAGTTTTAGGTTGCTAAAACTTACGTTTTAGCTTTTAGACTTTTGTTCTTAGATCTTCTTTTAGTCTTCTTT
>JASLEG010000034.1 GCA_030151225.1 Burkholderia sp.
GCCACGCCTTCGCCGGCCACGCGCGTGGTGCTGAAGATGCCGGCCGCCATGCCGGCGCGCGATTTCGGCACCACGCTGATCGACAGCCCGTCCATGAGCCCCCACGGCAGCCCCGCGCCCACGCCGATCGCGAGCATCGGCCCGATCGCGGCGCCGTGCGCGAGGCCCTCGGCGTCGCCGCGCAGCGCGCCGGCCAGCCACTGCAGGCCCCCCGCCGCGATCGCGAGACCGAGGCCCGAGATCGCCCCGGCCGACAGCCGGCGCGTGAGCGCCGCGGCCACCAGCGGCACCACCAGCATCGGCGCGGACAGCGCCAGCATCAGCGCCGCCGCGTGAATCTCGTCGTAGCCGTCCACGCCGATGAAGCGCAGCGGCAGCACCACCAGCAGCACGATGTAGCAGTAACAGGTGGCGACCGGCAGCACCTGCACGCCGACGAAGCGCGGATAGCGGAACAGCGAGAGATCGAGCATCGGCCGCGCGGCGCGCATCTCGATCGCGACGAACGCCAGCGCCGCCATGGCCGCCACCGCGAGCAGCACCAGCACGCGCGTCGATTCCCAGCCTCGCGAGGGCGCCTCGATCAGGCCCCAGGTGAAGCCGGCGAGCGCCACGGTGAAGCTCGCCGCACCGGCCAGATCGAGCCGCCGCGCCTGCGGATCGCGCGATTCGCGCATGCGCGGCACGCCCGCGGCGAGCGACAGCAGGCCGAGCGCGGCCCCCGCGCCGAAGATCGTGCGCCAGCCGACGTGCGCGATCAGCCAGCCGGCCAGCACCGGCCCGAAGGCGAGGCCGATGCCGAAGGTCGTGCCGAGCGCGCTGAAGGCGCGGGTGCGCGCCGCGCCGTCGAATTCCTGGGCGAGCGCGGCCGTGCCGCCGGCCAGTGCCGCCGCGGCGGCGGCGCCCTGGGCGGCGCGCAGCAGGTCCACCGCCGCGATCGACGGCGCGAAGCCGAGCGCGATCGAGGCCAGCGAGAAGCCGGCCACGCCGCCGGCGAACAGGCGCTTGCGGCCGAAGCGGTCCGCCAGCGCGCCGGCGGCCATCAGCAGGCTGCCGAACGCGAGCATGAAGGCATTGGTGATCCAGGCGATCGCCGCCGGGCTGCCGCCGAGGTCGCGGCCGATCGCCGGGGTGGCCACGGCGCCGCCGGAAAAGGCGAGCGGCAGCATCAGCGCGGCCGTGCAGACGGCGCCGAGCACCATCAGGCGGCGCGTGACGTCGGGGGAAGGGGAGGTATGCATCGAAAGGGCTCCTGTCGGGTTGGCGGGAGCGACAGACGATAAATCGGATTCAATCGCGGAAAAACCACGTAGGAATCCGTGCATAACGGAGTTATATTCCGGAATCCTCACCTGAACGGAATCGATTCCTCGATGGATTCGCTGAACGGCATCGTCGCCTTCGTGCGCACGGCGGAAACGCTGAGCTTCGTGGCGGCCGGGCGCAAGCTCGGCATCTCGGCCTCGGCCGTGGGCAAGAGCATCGCGAAGCTCGAGCAGTCGCTCGGCGTGCGGCTGTTCCAGCGCACCACGCGGCGCGTCACGCTGACCGAGGAGGGGCGCCATTTCCACGAGCGCTGCCATCGCATCCTCGAGGAACTGCGCGACGCCGAGGCGATGCTCGCGGAATCGGCGCAGACCCCGCGCGGCCGGCTGCGCGTGAGCCTGCCCGTGATCGGCTACCGCTTCCTGCTGCCGGTGCTGCCGGGCTTCCGGGCGCGCCATCCCGACATCGAGCTCGATCTGGACTTCAACGACCGCCTGGTGGACGTGATCGAGGGCGGCTTCGACGCGGTGATCCGCAGCGGCGCGCTCGGCGATTCGAGCCTGATGTCGCGGCGGCTCGGGCCGTTCCGCTTCGTGCTGTGCGCGTCGCCCGAGTACGTCGCGCGCGCCCGCGTGCCGGGCTCGCTGGCGGCGCTGGCCGAGCACGACTGCGTGCGCTACCGCTTTCCCTCCACCGGCAAGCTGCAGCCGTGGGCACTGCTGCCCGACGGGGCCGAGCCGCCGGGGCTGCGCACGGCGATGACGTGCAACAACATGGAGGCGCTGCGCGGCGCCGTGATCGCGGGCTTCGGGATCGGCTTCATGCCCGATTTCCTGGCGCGCGACGCGCTGGCAAGCGGCGCGCTGGTGGAACTGCTCGCCGCGCACACGCTCGCGCCGGGGCAGTTCTCGGTGCTGTGGCCGTCGAGCCGGCAACTGTCGCCGAAGCTGCGCGTGTTCGTCGATTACCTGTGCGAGCACCTGTTTGCCGAGGCGTGAGGCGCTCGACGTGACCTACGCGTGCCGCTTCGCCACGTCGCCGCCCGGCTTGTCGCCGCGCTTCGCCACCAGGCTGTCGATCAGCGTCGCGACGAAGGCGGGGAGGTCGTCGGGTTTGCGGCTCGTGATCAGGTTGCGATCCTGCACCACGCGTTCGTCCACCCATTCGCCGCCGGCGTTGCGGATGTCGTCCTGCAGGCTCGGCCAGCTCGTCATCCGGTGGCCCTTCACGATGCCGGCCGAGATCGGCAGCCAGCCGCCGTGACAGATCACGGCGATCGGCTTGTCGGCCGCGTGGGCTTCGCTGACGAAGCGGCGCGCGGCCGGGATCATGCGGATCGCGTCGCCGTTCACGACACCGCCGGGCAGCACCACGGCGTCGTAATCGTCGGCGCGCACGTCGTCGAAGCTGCGGTCCACGTGCGTACGCTCGCCCTTGTCGACGTGCCGGTAGCCCTGAATCTCGCCGCCTTTCTGCGAGATCACGTCGACCGTTGCACCCTCGGCCAGCAACGCGCGCTGCGGCTCGGTCAATTCGGCCTGCTCGAATCCGTCGACGGCGAGAATGGCGACCCTGCAATCGTTCAGTTTTCCGCTCATGAGATGGCTCCTGGTTCGAAATCGGCGCCGAGGCGCCGGGGCCACCGTGTCGAGCAAGCGTCGTGCCGTCCTTTTTGCGCGCCAGCCGGCGCGGTTGTGCGGCGGATGCAGGTGGAATTTGCAAAACCATGTCGTTTCGACAGGGCACATTCGATATCAGGCGCCCCAGTGCCATGCATCGAGCGCCATCTTCACGGCCAGCGCGAACAGCATCGCCGCCATCGCCCGGCGCTGCACGCGCAGCCAGCGCGGCCGCGCGGCGAGAAAGCCGGCCAGCGAGCCCGAGGACACCGCCACGGCGGCGTTGACGAGCGCGAACGCCCCCACCAGCGACGTGCCCAGCAGCATCGACTGGCGGAACACGCTGCCGGCGCGGTGATCGATGAACTGCGGCAGCAGCGACAGGAAGATCATCGCGAGCTTGGGGTTCAGCAGGCTGGTGGCGGTGCCCATCGCGAACAGCCGCGCGGGCCGCTCCACGGCCTGCGTGTCGCGCACCTCCAGCGGCGAACGCCCGCCCGGGCGCACCGCCTGCCAGGCCAGGTGGCACAGATACAGCGCGCCGATCGCGGCCAGCACGCGCCCCGCGCCGGGGATCGTCAGGAAGATCGCGGTGATGCCGAAGGCCGCGCCGAACATGTAGATCAGGTAGCCGAGCATCACGCCGGCCAGCGAGGTGAGCCCGGCGCGCGGGCCCTGCGACACCGAGCGCGACATCACGTACACCATGTTCGGCCCCGGCGTGATCGCGAGCATGCCGCCCACCGTGACGAATTCCACCATCGTGCCCATGCCTCGCCTCCTTCGGGTTGCCGTGCCTGGCGTCGAGACGCGACGCGCCTCGTTGAAACCCAGTATCGGCGCGCCGGACGATCCCGTAAAACGGATTAAACTTACGAAATTCGTCAGAAATTCTGAAGACCATGAAAAAGCTCGATCTCGACGTGCTGGAAATGGTGGTGGCGATCGCCGATACCGGGTCGTTCGCGCGCGCGGCGGAGGCGGTGCACCGCTCCTCGTCGGCCGTGAGCATGCAGGTGAAGGTGCTCGAGGATGCGCTCGGCAAGCCGCTGTTCGTGCGCAGCACGCGCCAGCTCGCGATCACGCACGACGGGCGCACCATCGTCGATTACGGGCGGCGCCTGCTGGCGATGCGCGAGGAAGCATGGGCTTCGGTGGTGCGACCCGAGGTGCGCGGGCGCGTGACGATCGGCGTGCCCGACGATTACGCCTCCACGCTGCTGCCGTCGGTGCTGCGCAAGTTCGCGATCGCGCATCCGCGCGTGGAGATCCGGGTGATCGGGTTGTCGAGCACGGCGCTGGTGCCGCTGATCCGCGACAACACGGTGGATCTGGCCTGCATCACGCGCACCCGCGGCATGCCCGGCGAATTCATCCGCCACGAGCCGATGGTGTGGGCCGCGGCCTCGGGCAACGGCGTGTCGAACACGCCGGTGTGGAGCGAGCGGCCGCTGTCGATCGCGGTGTTCTCGCATGGCAGCGCCGCGCGCGCGCGGGCGATCGGCGCGCTGAATCAGGCGGGCATCAAGTATCGGATGTCCTACGAGAGCCCGAGCCTGCTCGGCGTGATCAGCATGGTGGAGGCGGGGCTCGCGATCGCGCCGCTCGCGCGCTGCAGCGTGCCCGCGCATCTGCAGCACGTGGGCGAGGCGGAAGGACTGCCGGCGCTCGGCGATCTGGAGGTGGTGCTCGCGCGCAGCGCGAAGTCGGCGCGGCCGCCGTGCGATTTCCTGGCCGATCAGATGCTGGCGGACCTGCGCTGAGCGCGCGACTACATGATGTAGACGGCCACGCTGACGAACTGGCAGAGGCTGCCGCCGAGCACGAACAGGTGCCAGATGCCGTGGCCGTGGCGGATCCGCTCGTCGTTGATGAAGAAGTAGATGCCGGCGCTGTACAGCACGCCGCCGGCCACGAGCCAGGCCACGCCGTCCGGCGACAGCGCCGCCACCAGCGGGCGCATCGCGATCACGCCGAGCCAGCCCATCAGCACGTACAGGATCATCGACACGATGCGGGTGCGGCGCCCGAGCGTGAGTTCCTGCACGATGCCGAACAGCGCGAGGCCCCACACGATGCCGAACAGGGTCCAGCCCCACGGGCCGCGCAGCGAGATCAGCGTGAACGGCGTGTAGCTGCCCGCGATCAGCAGGTAGATGGCCGAGTGGTCGCACTTCTGCAGGATCGCCTTCAGGCGCGGCTTCTTCACGCTGTGATAGAGCGTGGAGACGGCATAGAGCACGAGCAGCGCCGCGCCGTAGATGCTTGCGCTGACCACCCGATACGGGTCGCCCTTGAGCGCGCCCATCGTGACGAGGGTGGCGAGCCCCGCGACCGACAGCAGGGCTCCGACCAGATGCGAAATGCTGTTGAAACGTTCACCGATGACCACGATGCGACCTCTGTTGCCTGACCGGAACGGATTCCGGAGTTGACCAATACCGTGAAGATCCGCCCGCGCATGGGCCCGGTTCCTTTCCGGGGTGTCGGCGGGCGGCGCCGAAAACTGAATCGGGGATGACACGGGCCCGAGGCGGCGCCTCGACCTGTTCGCCGTCTTCCCGCTACGTCGACGCGAATCGATCGGTGGCGGAAATCAGCGCGTGCAGGATGCCGGGCTCGTCGAACGCGTGGCCCGCATCCGGCACGATTTCGAAGCTGGCCTGCGGCCAGGCCTTCGCCAGATCCCAGGCCGTCTTCGCCGGCGTGGCCACGTCGTAGCGGCCCTGCACGATCACGCCCGGAATGCCGGCGAGCCGGTGCGCGTCGCGCAGCAGCTGGCCTTCCTCGACGAAGCCGCGATTGACGAAGAAGTGGTTCTCGATGCGCGCGAACGCGAGCGCGTAGTGCGGGTCGTCGAACGCCGCGGCCAGCTTCGCGTTCGGCAGCAGCGTGATGGTGCGGCCTTCCCACACGCTCCAGGCGCGCGCGGCGGCGAGCCTGGCGGCCTCGTCGTCGCCGGTCAGGCGGCGGTGGTAGGCGGCCATCAGGTCGTCGCGCTCGGCTTCGGGGATCGGCGCGAGGAAGGCTTCCCACAGGTCCGGGAACAGCCACGACGCGCCTTCCTGGTAGTACCAGAGCAGCTCGGCACGGCGCAGCGTGAAGATGCCGCGCACCACGAGCTCGCTGACGTGCTCGGAATGCGTCTCGGCGTAGGCGAGCGCCAGCGCGCTGCCCCACGAGCCGCCGAACACCAGCCAGCGCTCGACGCCCGCCATCTCGCGCAGCCGCTCGATGTCGGCCACCAGATGCTGGGTGGTGTTGTGCTCGAGGCTCGCGTGCGGCGTGGAGCGGCCGCAGCCGCGCTGGTCGAACAGCAGCACGTCGTAGCGGGCCGGGTCGAACAGGCGCCGATGGCTGGGCCGGCAGCCGGCGCCGGGGCCGCCGTGCAGGAACACGGCCGGCTTCGCGCCCGGCGTGCCGCAGCGCTCCCAGTACAGTCGATGGCCGTCGCCGGTCTCGAGATAACCGTGTGCGTAGGGTTCGATGGACGGGTACATGCGACGGGCTCCGGTGATATGGCCACGCTCGCGCGGCGCTGCGACAGCCGCGTGCGTTGCGCCATTATGCCGAAGCGCGCGCCGCGATGGCGCGACGCACCATTACGGGCGCAACGGACTTTACAGATCGTTACCCGAATCCGTGCCGGCGGCCCCGCCTGCGTTCCCTATACTCGTGCCGTTTCCCATGGCATTCGCGCGTGGCTCGCGCCCGATCTCACGATGGTTTTCTCCTCTCCGAATCCGCAGCCGCGCGCCGGCGTGTCGTTCCGTTTCGACGTATCCGCGAAGACCTGGCTGCTGCCCGTGGTGGCCGCTGTCGCGCTGCTCGCGCAGGGTGCCCGGGCGCAGTCGCAGCCCGGTTATGGGCCGGGGCCCGGCATGAACGCGCCGGCCGGCTACCCGCAGGGCGATCAGGACGACGACGATGATCAACCGGGCGCGGCGCCCGGTGGCTATCCGCAGCAGCAGCCGGCCCAGCCGCAGAACGCGCCGCCGATCTACGGCCAGCCGTCGGCACCGCAGCCGGGCTACGCGCCGCGTGCGGCCGATGCGCCCGGCTACGCACCGCCGTCCGGCGACGGCCAGACCAACCCGGCCTATTCTTCGCAGCCCGGTGGGCAGCCGTATCAGCCCTATTCACCGCAGCCGCAATACGGCGCGCCCGGTCATGGCGGCGCGCAGCCCGCGCAGGGCGGCTATCCGCCGCCGAACGCGGCACCGCCGTCCGATGATGACGACGACGACCAGCCCGGCTACGGACCGCAGCAGCCCGGTTACGGACCGCAACAACCCGGCTACCCGCAACCACCGGCGTACCCGCAGCAGCAACCCGGTTATCAACCGCAACCGGGCTATCAACCGCAGCCCGGCGACGATCAGGCTCCGCCGCCCGGCTATGCGCCGCCGCCGCAAGCCGGCTACGGCCAGCCGGGCTATCCGCAGGACGGCCTTGCCGTGCAATACGGCACGATCGCGGGGATCCGCCCGATCGGCGGCGGCACCAGCCCGTCCGGCGTGGCCGGCACCGTGGTGGGCGCGCTCGTGGGCGGCGTGATCGGCAACCAGTTCGGTCACGGCAGGGGACGCGGCGCGGCCACCGTGATCGGCGCGCTCGGTGGCGCGGCAGTCGGCAATCAGGTGGGCAATCAGATGAACGATGCGCCGGGCGGCTACCGCATCGACGTGCGGCTGTCGGACGGCTCGATGCGCGGCTTCGATGTGCCCGGCGTGGGCGACTGGCGCCCCGGCGACCGCGTGCGCATCGACGCGGGCAACCGGCTGTCGCGTTACTGAACGTGCGGCCGGCGGCTCACTGGCTGGGCTTCGCCGGTGCCTTGCGCTTCGCGGCGGCGCCGGCGCGGTTCAGCGCGATCGCCTCGCGGATCGGCGCGCCGCACCCGGGCGTCGAGGCTCGCGTTGCACAGCCGCGCCGGGTCGGCATCGCCTGCGTCGCTGCGCGTCGTCGGATTCACGCCCACCTCCCGCGTGCGACGCGTCAGATGTTCCACTGCGCGGCCACGTCCTGCACGCGCTGGCGTATCAGGTCGCATTCGCGCGCGATCTTGTCGTTGATCGACACGAAGCCCGACAACTGCGCCGGCACGTCGCTGCCCGTTGCCGGCGTGCCCGCCGCGCCGACCGCCGGCAGCGGCTGCAGCCGCGCCAGCGTGCCGAACTTCAGCGCGCGGCTCGGCCCGATCAGCAGCCCGTGGATGCGGCGGTTCAGCGGGCGCTGCGCGGTCTGCACGTACTGGCGGCCGGTCACGTCGCCGTCGGCCGGCTGCACGCTCGCGAGCATCTCGAGCGAGCTGATCACGAGCCGCAGCGAGCGCTGGATCGCGTCGAGCTGTGCCATCGTGATGTCGGTTTCCTTCGACACCCAGGGCATCAGCGAGCGCATCTGTACCAGCAGCGCATTCAGCGCGGCCATCTCCTTCAGGTGCGCGGTGTCGCTGACGGTCTGCGCGCTGACGATGCGCGCATGCACCACGGCGCAGGCACGCAGCGCATCGGCGAGCTTGTAGCGCCACGAATAGGTGGCGTACAGGGGCAGGGCGAACGAGAACGCCAGCGCGATGCCGATCCCCACGATCACGTTCACGGCGCGCCACAGCCCGTCCACGATCTCGTTGTCGCCGTGGCCAGCCACGATCAGGATCGTGATCGCCGACAGCAGCGCCACGTAGCCGGCCTTGCCGATCGCGTGATACGCGCAGATCCCGCACAGCACGCTCATCACCAGATAGGTGACGATCGACACGTGCAGCGTGGATTGCAGCACGATCAGCGCGAGCCCGGCCAGCGCGCCGATGGTGGTGCCGAGCGCCCGCTCGGCCGCCTTCTTGCGGATGTTGCCGTGATGCTGGAGCCCGCCGATCACGATCAGCACCGTGATCGACGACCATTCGCCGTGCGGGATGTTCAGGCCGGTCGACAGCGCGATCGACACCAGCACGCTGAGCGCGACGCGCCCCGCGTGGATCAGCTTGGCGTGACGATAGCGGCGATACGGATCGAGCACCGGGCGCAGCAGGGTGCGCAGGGCGGGGGGCAGACGGAGCGTCGGGGATGCGGTCATGTCGGCGGACGGAAGGACGGGGCGCTCGCGCAGCGGGGGCGATGCGTGCCGGCCGGGCCGGAAGCCGCGGCAGATGCGCGTCGCGTGTCCGGTGATTCTAATGGATCGCCCGGCGCGCGCCTCCCCGGGCAAACGAGGGCGGCGCGGCACAGGAAAAACGGACGCCGAAGCGTCCGTTGCGGGCGATGCGCGTGCAGCGCGAGCGGTACGATCAGCGCGTCAGCGCGTCGAAGCCGGCGAGCAGCCGATCGACGTCGGCCGGCGCGATCGCGCCCATCGTCGAGATGCGGAACAGCGAGGCCGACAGCCCGCCCTGGCCCGCATAGATCACGAAGCCGCGTGCCTTCAGGCCGTCGTGCAGCGTCTCGTAGCCGACGCCCGCGGGCAGCTGGTAGGCACGCAGCACCACCGACGATTCACCGTCGGGCAGCACCAGCGGCATGCCGCGCGCGGCCAGGCCGTCGCGGGCCTGATCGGCCAGCGCGCGATAGCGCGCATGGCGCGCCTGCCAGCCGCCTTCGTCCTCGAACTCGCGCAGCGCCTCGACCAGCGCGTAATACGCGTGCACCGAGGGCGTGAACGGCGTGTTGCGCTGCGCCTGCAGCCTGGCCAGCCGGCCGAGATCGAGATAGTAGGTGCGGCTCGCGGCGCGCGCGAGCGCCTCGCCGCGCACGATCACGAAGGCCGCGCCGGGCACGCCGTGCAGGCACTTGTTGGCGGTCGCGGCCACGGCGTCGGTCACGCCGTCGTCGAAGTCGATCGCCTCGGCGCCGAAGCTGCTGACGCCGTCCACCAGCAGCCGCGCGCCGTGCTTGCGACACAGCTCGGCGATCGGGCCGAGCGCGTTGAGGCGGCCGGTGGTGGTTTCGTGATGGATCACGGCCACGTGCGTGATGGCGCGGTCGCCGGCCAGCGCGGCCTCGACGCGGCCGAGGTCCGGCGCTTCCATCCACTCGTGCTTGAGCAGCGTGTGCGCGATGCGGTACTGCTTCGCGATCTGCGCGATGCGGTCGCCGTACACGCCGTTCTCGATCACGAGCAGCTTGCCGTCCTCGGGCACCAGCGCGGCGATCATGCTTTCCACGGCGGCGGTGCCGGAGCCCGTCATCAGCACGGCCTGCCATTGCGCCGGGTCGAGCGAATAGGCCGCCACCAGGCGCTGGCGCGCCTCGTCCTGCAGGTCGAAGAACTCGCTTTCGCGGTGGCACAGGTCGGTCTGCAGCAGGCTGTTGCGGACGCGTTCGGTCAGCGTGACCGGGCCGGGGTTGAGCAGCAGCATCATTCGGCTCCCGCGCCGATGTGGCGCATCAGTCGTTCCTTGACCTCGACCGGCGTGACGGTCGGGCGCGGCAGGCCGTCGGGCACGCCGGTGCGGATCGCGAGGCTCGCGAAGCGCGCGCCGTCGGCCGGCTGGGCGAACAGCGCGTCGATCACCTCGAGCGCGCCGCCTTCACGTGCCGACGCGTAGCCGCAGGACGCGGCCACGCCGGCGAACGACACGCACGGCGAGACGGTGGACTGGCCGCCGGTCGATTCGTGCGCGCCGTTGTCGAGCAGCAGGTGGATCAGGTTGGCCGGGCCGTAGGCGCCGAGCGTCGCGAACGCACCCATGCGCATCAGCGCCGCGCCGTCGCCGTCGACGGCCACCACGGTCAGGTCGGGCCGCGCCAGCGCGAGGCCGAGCGCGAGCGTGGTCACGCAGCCCATCGAGCCGACCATGTAGAGCTGGTTGGCGCGATCGTCGAGCGCATACAGCTCGCGCCCGCAGAAGCCGGTCGAGGCCAGCACCACGGTGGAGTCGAGCGGCGTGCGCGCGATCACGGCGGCCAGCGCCTCCTGGCGCGACGGCCGCTCGGCCGCGGTGGCCGGAATCGGGCTCGCCTTCGGCACCACGTGCGCGCGCGGCGCCGGCATCGGCGCGTCCTTCAGCGGATAGGCGGCCACGCTGCCTTTCTGCATCACGAGCGCGTAGGGGCGGCCGGTTTCGTCCATGTGGCGCGTGGCGCGGTCGAGCGCCGGGCCGATCTGCTCGAGCTCGGTGGGGAACAGCTCCCACGGGATTTCCATCGTGTCGAGCATCTGCGGCGTGATCGGGCCCATCAGCGCGTGCTGCGGCTCGTCGTGCTCGCCGGGCTTGCCGCGCCAGGTCACGATCAGCAGCTGCGGCAGCTTGAAGGTCCAGGTCAGCGAGGTGAGCGGGCTCACGGCGTTACCCAGGCCCGAGTTCTGCATCATCGCCACGCCGCGGCGGCCGCCGAGCGTCGCGCCGGCGGCCAGCGCCACCGCGTCGCCCTCGTTGGCGGCCGACACGTAGTGCAGCGTCGGATCCTGCAGCACGTAGTTGATGAACGGCGTCAGGTACGAGCAGGGCACGCCCGCGTACCAGTCGAAACCGCGCTCGCGCGCGGCCTCGACGAACTGTGCTGCCTCGATCATTGCGCGTCCCCGCCGGCGGCGCCGCTCGCGATCGGCGTCTGGCCGTGCGCGAAATCGCCGGCGCGGCGGAATTCGTCGAGGTCGTTCACGCCGCGCCAGTGGCCGTGCACGTACTGCACCGCGATCTGCTCGCCGGCTTCCACCAGCGCGTTCAGCAGCGCCGGGATGTCGAGCTGGTCGAAGTCGGGGCGCGCCTGCAGCTTCGCCACCGCGGCCTTCAGGCGTTCGACGCCCGCGCCGCGCACGTTCAGCAGGCCCACCCAGCGGCCATGCGGCGCGCCGTTGGCGCAGACGTCCGCCGCCACGCGCTGCAGCATGACCTTCTGGCCGAACAGGCCGCGGTCGTCGGCCGCCGAGCATTGCGCGAAGTCGCGCACGCTCTGGTTGGTCGAATCGGTCAGCGAGGAATCCACCACCACCGTGAATTCGGCGTCGCTCTCGGCGAGGTCGCGCACGATGTAGCTGCGGAACAGCAGATCGCCGTACGACACGATCGTGTCGCCCTTCACGCGCTCGAGCGCGCAGGCCAGCGAGGCGAGCTCGCCGGTTTCGGCGTGGCGCTCGTTCACCACCAGCTTCACGCCGGCCGTGTCGATCGCGTCGGCGCGATAGCCGCCCACCACCGTGATGTCGTTGACGCCTTCCTTCTTGAAGCCGTCCACCAGCCAGCGCAGCAGCGGCTTGCCGGCGATCGGCAGCATCACCTTCGGCTTGTCTTCCGTCACCGCCTCGAGGCCCTTGCCGCGGCTCGCGGCCAGCACGATCGCCGAGTTCGACGAACGCGACGAGGACGACAGGTAGATGCGCTCGGCCGCCGAGTATTCGTCGGCATCCTGCAGGCGGAAGATCTCGTTGACGGTGACCACGCGGTCTTCCACGTTCACCAGCGTCTCGTTCTCGAAGATCTCGCGCGCGGTGGCCTGCATCGCGGCCGCGGCCGAGCGGACCAGGTGGTTCGCCCAGATCACGGTGCTGATGCCGGCCTGGCGGAACACGTCGGTCGGCGTGCTGTAGTACTTGGTCGGCACGATCACGATCGGCGCGCGGTTGTTCCACTGACGCGCGAATTCGAGGATCTCGTCCGGGCGCGACAGCTTGCTGTGCATCAGGATCGCGTCGGCGCCGGCATCGGCGTAGGCGTGCGCGCGGCGCAGCGCCTCGTCCATGCCCCAGCCGGCGATCAGCGCTTCCACGCGCGCCACGATCGAGAAATCCGGATCCGTCTGCGAATCCTTGCCGGCCTTGATCTTGCCCGCGAATTCGTCGATCTCGGCCAGCGGCTGGCGTTCGCCGTCGATGAAGCTGTTGGTCTTCGGGAACTGCTTGTCCTCGATGCACACGCCGGCGATGCCGCGCTGCTCGAGCTTGCGCACCAGGCGGCGCATGTTGTTGAAGTTGCCGTAGCCGGTGTCGCCGTCCAGCAGGATCGGCAGGTCGCTCGCGTCGGCCATGAATTCGAGTACGTCCACCACCTGGGTCCAGCTCGCCTCGTTGTTGTCGCGCACGCCGAGCGCGGCCGAGATCGACAGGCCCGAGCCCCAGATGCCCTTGAAGCCGGCTTCGCGCACGATCCGCGCCGACAGGCCGTTGTGCGCTTCCATCAGGAATTCGAGTTCGTTGCTCGTGAGCATGCGACGCAGGCGGGCGGCGCGGGTTTCGGTGTACTTGTTCGGTTCGCGGGCGTTCATCGTGCGGCTCCTACGGTATTGCGCTGGATCAGCGGCAGAACTTCGTCGCGGGCACGCGCGACGTCGTTGGGGAAATCGATTTCGATCCACGGGGCGCCGGTCACGTCGGCGACGTCGACGTGGCGGCCGCCTTCGAGCAGCAGGTCGCGCACGGCTTCCTCGTGGGGCAGGTTGGCGCGGCCGGAATCCACGTAGCCGGCCACGATCTCGGCGAGACGGCGCGCGGTGGCTTCGCTGAAGCGGAAGAAGCCGACCGATTCGCCGATCGTGTCGTATTGCAGGTCCACCGCGAGCTGCTTGCGCAGCTCCACGGGCATGCCGTCCTTCACGCACAGCTTGACGGGTTCGTCGCCGGCCTCGAAGTCGCGATCGATCAGCAGCCGATCGACGGCCTGATCGGGGTTCGC
Organism: Burkholderia sp.; assembly: GCA_030151225.1. GTDB lineage: Bacteria > Pseudomonadota > Gammaproteobacteria > Burkholderiales > Burkholderiaceae > Burkholderia. The sequence goes on from JASLEG010000034.1 coordinate 13,498, forward strand.
CACCAGCGCCTGCATGATGCTGTCGTCGTACAGCACGTCGGCGTCCATCAACAGCACGTCGCCGCCGCGCGTGAGCGCATCGGCGGCCGTGTGCACGGTCAGCACGCTGCCGAGGTCGAAGCGCGGGTTCAGCACGATCTCGGCGCTGCGGCCGAGGCGGGCCAGTTCGGCCTCGACCTTCTCGTGCTGGAAGCCGAGCGCGAGCGTGATCTCGGTCACGCCGAGCGTCTCGAGCAGGCGCAGGTGGCGCTCGAGCAGCGAGACTTCGTCGAAGCGCAGCAGGCACTTCGGATATTGCGCTTCGGGCGGCAATTGCAGGCGCAGGCCGAGGCCCGCGGCGAGAATGATGGCTCGCATTGAATACTCCACGCTATGTAGTCGTTACAGTGGCCGGGCGCGGGCCCGGCCGAGGATTCGCCCGCCGGCGGTGCGGCGGGCTGGGCCTAATCCGCGAGCTGCGGCGCGCGGCGCCGCTGCCAGTTTCTTTCGCTGAAATGCAGGTACAGGAGGCCGGGCAGGCCCAGCGCGAGTTCGCGCGCGCGCTTGGACAGCGACAGCGCGAGCGCGGCGTCCGGCGGCAGCCCGACGAGCGGGGCGAGCAGCAGATAGCCGCCTTCCTGCGCGCCGAGCGAGCCCGGAATCATGAAGGCCGCGCCGCGGATCGCCTGGCCGACGCTCTCCAGCAGCAGCGCGTCCACCCAGCTGACCGGATGGCCGAGGAAGTGCAGCGCGAGCCACACCTCGCCCACGCCGAGTACCCAGCCGCCGAGGCTGAGCCAGAACGTGGCCAGCACGCGGTCGCGCCTGCCGTACAGCTCGCCCACGGCCGCATCGATCGCGTCGGCGCGGGTGGCGAGCGACGGCCAGTCGCGCGGGCCCAGCGCCTTCGACACCATGCGCAGGCCGCGACCGAACAGGCCGCGCCGCTGCGCGAGGTAGAAGCCGAACGCGCAGGCGCCGAGCAGGGCAGTGGCGATCAGCGCCGGTGTGCGCAGGTGGGTGGCCGCGGCGCTGTTCGCACCGAAGCTGAACACCGCGATGCCGCCCAGCGCGAACAGGATCTGCGCGAGCGCCTGCATGGTGGTGCTGACCGTGACGGCCGCGGCCGCGCGCGGCATCGGCACGCCCTTCTGCGACAGGTAGCGGGCCATCAGGACCGGGCCGCCGATCTGGCCGGCCGGCAGCAGGCTGTTGACCGACTCGAGCACCCAGCGCGCGAACAGCGTGTCGCGCGTGGAGGCGCCCGGCGTGCCGCGCGGGAACATCACGGCCACGGCGCGCGCATCCACCACGAGCGGGATCAGATGGAACAGGGCGACCAGGGCGAGGCCCCAGCCGGCGGTGACGAGCGTCGACACCACGGCGCCGAAACCCTGCCACGAGAGCAGGGCGATGAACAGCGCCGTCCCGATGGACAGCAGGATCAGGCCGGCACGCGTCATTTCCGGGGCGTGCGTCGCGAGACGAGCTGCTTGAACACCTGGCGGAAGCCGAAGTACGCGATCGCGTCCTTCATGTTCGAGATGAAGCGCTTCCACGGGCGCATGCCCGGATCGGTCACGTATTCGAAGGTCAGCGACACGCGGATCTCGTTCTCGCCGGCCGGCGTGACGCGGTGGCGCAGCTTGTCGCCGTCGAACAGCACGATGCCGCCGTCGGGAATCCGCACCGCGCCGGGCGCGTCGGCCACGGCCGGGTTGCGCGTGTGCAGTTCGTATTCGAGCTGGCAGGTGGATTCGTCGATCACGCCGATCAGCAGCGTGTAGCGGCGGCCGTCGTAATAGGACGTGTCGTAGTGCCAGCCGATGTGGTCGCCGGGTTTGGTGTAGTAGTACAGCGCGTAGGCGTGCGGATCGTCGGCGGGCGAGACCTGCAGCGTGTCGCCGGTCAGCTTCTCGAGGAAGCCGATCAGCGCCTTCGAGCGGTACAGCTCGGCGATGTAGGGCGCCTTCTCGTCGATCGTGTGACGGCTCACGCTGCCGCCCTGCTTGTGGCCGGGCAGGTAATTGCGGTTCAGCTCGGGCAGCAGCGCGCGCGACAGGTCGGCGAGCTGCCTCGAGGCTTCGGGCGGCAGGAAGCTGCCGAGATGGATGAACGCGCCCTGGCGGTCGAACTCGCGCTGCAGGTGATCGGTGTCGAGCCTGGCGACGGCGCCGGCCACGGCGCGGTCGGCGCTGGCGGCGGGGGCCGCGGGCGACTGGCCGGTGGCGGCGCGCGGCTCGAATCCGGCTTCGGTCTGGGTACTCATGGATTCGGTCAGGCTTTGGTGGAATTGGCGGCGGTGGCGGCCGGCGTGGCCGGCGCGGTGGCGGCACGGCGCACGATGCGCCAGTAGTCCACCACCACCCACGCGGCGAACAGCGGCGCGCCGATCGCGGCGGCCAGCACGAAGCGTTCGACGCCGTCGAGCAGGGTGACGATCGGCAGCAGGTACAGCACGTCCTCGGTCTCGAAGCCGGCGAACGACGCCTGTTTGGTGCCGGCCTTGCCGGCGAACGACTCGATGCGCATGCGCAGGAAGAAGATCAGCGCCACGGCCCCGCCCGCGAGCGTGCCGAGCAGCACCGGCGGCGCGAACATGTGGCCGCCCTGGGCCACGATGCCGGCGCCCATGCAGACGAACAGCGCCACGGTGATCACCGCGTCGCTGGCCAGATCGTAGAAGTGGCCGATCTTGCTGGTCTTGCCGCTGATGCGTGCGAGTTCACCGTCGGTGTGATCGACGAAATTCGACAGCACGATCAGGAACGCGCCCGCGTTGATCCAGCCGAAGCCGCCCTGCGCGAGGCAGACGGCGCCCGCCAGCCCGATCAGCAGGCGCAGCGTGGTCAGGTGGTTCGGGGTGACGGGAGTATCGACGAGCGGCGTGACGAGCCGGCGCGCGAGTCGCGCATCCCAGGTGCGCGGGGGCGGCGGCGCGATGTGTTTTCTTTGGTCCATCGGCGGAATATATACGGATTTGTAACGATTTGCTTTTTCGCAGGCTCAATTTTGACATGCCCGTGTCGCAGTCGGGTTCGACCAAAATGTCGTGCATGTCGCGACACGCGAAGTCGGGCGACGGGATTTGCGGCGTTTAGTCGCGTTTCGTGGCGCGAGCACCCTGCGCAGCCCGCGAGGAGTATGGCTTCCGGCCTTGCTGCACCAAGCCCGGGGGCATTTGGGGCGCGATGACAGGTGCGCGAAAGCGGTGCCGGCCGCGGCCATTTCGCCAGGTTTCGGGGCACGCGATCTGTTGCGTCATGTGCAGTTTCGCGGCAACACCGAAGCGTGCGAAATCGCCACGGGCGCGCGATCGATGGGCGGTGCTTGTCGACGGCGGGCTGCACAATCCTGCATTCCGGGCGGGATTGTTCGAAATCTCCTGCAACAGGGGAGGCACGCAACGTGCTGGCTTGATCGGGCCCCTCTCGCACGGCAAGCTGTGCGGTACCTGCCGTCTTTCCTTTCATCGCTTTCATTTCGCCGACATGCCGCTTTCCCTCCGCTCCGCCCGCTGCCTCTCGTCGTTCCTGTTCGCGCTCGCGGCCGGTGGCGCCGCCCACGCAGGGACGCCCGACTGCGCGACCACGGCCACCACCCAGGTCGACATCAATGCCTGCGCGGCCGGCAAGTATCAGCAGGCCGATGCGCAGTTGAACCGCACCTATCGGCAGTTGCTCGGCCGCGAGGACGGGCAGGCCGCCGCGCAACTGAAGGAGGCGCAGCGCCGCTGGGTGGCGTGGCGCGATGCGCAGTGCGCGTTCGAGGCCGGCGGCGTGAGCGGCGGCAGCGCCCAGCCGATGGTGCTCGACCAGTGCCTCGAGCGTCTGACGCGCGCCCAGACCTCGTTGCTCGACAGCCATCTGCATTGTCAGGAGGGCGACCTCGCCTGCATGAATTGAGCGGGGCGGCGGGCCAGCCCGTTCCGGCAGCTTTCGTTCCCCGCTTCTCCCTGATTTTCAATGCATTTTTCCTTATAACCGGCGACAGGCCTTCGTTTAAGATTCCGGAACATTTCTTTCGTTTTCCGGAATTCCGACGATGTCGCCGCCTTGCCACCTTTCCCGCCCGACCAGGCCCGTCAGCCGATCGAGGGCGCGCGCGTGGTGACGCGTCCGGTCGGTCCTCCCGCCTCGTCTTCCCCGGCAGCGCAGCCGGCTGCCGGGGAGTCGGCCGGTACCGCGCCGGCGTCGTCCTCACTGCCTCCCGCTCCCGCGTCCAATTCGACGCCGCTGTCCGCCGCGCTGCACGATCTCGCCGCGCACGAGGCGCCGCCGCGTCCCGTGGTGCGCCGCCTGGGCGCCGATGCGCTGGCCTCGCTCGAGCGCTCGCGCGCGAAGCAGGCGGCGGCGCAGAAGCCGTCCGTGCCGGTGCGCGAGCGTCTGGCCGGTGCCGCCAGCGGCCGCCAGCTGGCCGTGACGGCCGGCGTGCCCGGCACCGGCTGGACCGTCAACGGCCCGCTGCGCGACGGGGCGCCGGGGCAGACGCACGCGGGCGTGGCGGGGCCGCCGGGCCCGCTCGGCGCGAAGCTCGCGACGCCGCCGACCGAGGCGGGACACGATCCCGAACTCGACGAGGCGCGGCGCCTGCTCGGGCTCGCCGACGCGATGGCGCAGAGCCTCGCGAAGCCGGCCGTGACCGTCTACGACCGCCCGGCGACCTCGGCCGCGCGCCGCGTCGTGAATCAGGTCGTGCCGTGGTTCGGGCCGACGCCGCTCAAGGCGCTCGCGAGCTTCACGACCGGCCGCGGCACGCAGCTCACCGCGCCGGCGCCGCGCCACGAGCCGGTGCTCGCGCGCG
>JASLEG010000074.1 GCA_030151225.1 Burkholderia sp.
GCCCGCTGCCGGCGTGGCCGCAGCGGCTGCGGTGGCCGCGCCGGCCGCGGGCACGGCAGCGGCCCCGGCCGCCACCGGCGGCGGCGATCGCGACGCACGCGTCGAACCCACCTTCGGCGCACCGACAGCCGCCGACCTCGCGGCCAAGGTGCCGCCGGCCGACGTGCCGGCCGATCTGCAGGCCGACGACACGCCGAGCGCCGGCGACATCGGCGTCGAGGCCGGTACCGGCGAGCACGCCGGCGACCATCACGACGGCGAGCCTGGCGGCTCGCTCGGCGGCGCGGCGGCGGTGTCCGTCGCGGCCGACGACGCGGAGCCGGTGCTGCCGGCCGCCACCACCATTTCGGCGGCGCCGCCCACCGTGGTGGACCGCCGTATCGACTGCATCGTGCCGATCCGGCTCGGCGCGACGCTCGCGGGCGAGCGCATCCTGCCGGCCGCGCAGCGGCTGCGCCGCGCCGGCAGCAAGCCGGTGCACATCGAGGGCAAGCCGGAAGGCACCGAGAACTGGGAGCTGCTGCAGGCCGGCGAGCGTTACGAGGAACTGCGCGCCGCGGCCCAGCTCGCGAACCGCAACGGCCCGCTCAACGAGCTCGAATTCTCCGAATTCGTGTCCGGCGTCGGCCAGTTCGCCGACGCGATCGACGGCGCGCCCGAATTCCCCGACATGCTCGAGACCGTGCAGATGGCGCGCGAGCTCGACGGCTTCGCCGCGCAGTGCGACGCGCAGCTGTCGATCAACGTGATGTCCGACGGCGCGCCGTGGTCGGCCAACTACGTGCAGGCGGTGGCCTCGCAGGACGGCCTGCTGCTGTCGCGCGACGGCACGCGTTTCGTGAAGCTCGACGCGCGCCAGAACCCCGTGTTCATGCTGCAGTTCGGCGACACCAACTTCCTGCGCGACGACCTGACCTACAAGGGCGGCAACATGATCACGCTGGTGCTCGACGTGCCGGTGGCCGACGAGGACATCCTGCCGTTCAAGCTGATGTGCGATTACGCGAAGTCGCTGTCGGACCGGATCGGTGCGCGGGTGGTGGACGATTCGCGCCGGCCGCTGCCCGAGGCCACGCTGGTGGCGATCGAGCAGCAGTTGATGAAGCTCTACGCGCGACTCGAGGAAGCCGGCATTCCGGCCGGCTCGCCGGTCACGCGGCGCCTGTTCAGCCAGTAGGATCGGCGCGGATCGGGGCGCGCGCGGGTGCTGCGCGCCGCCTCCGAAAACGGTGCGCAACCGCGCGTCGCCTGAGATAATCGTCGCCTGATTGTCACGAGAGCACTGCGCCAGCATGGCCCGATCCCCAGTTGAACCGCCCGCCAGCCAGCCGTCCGAGAGGGCGGTGTGGCTGCGCGACGAACTCGAGCGCGCGAATCACGCCTATTACGTGCTCGACCAGCCCGATCTGCCCGACGCCGAATACGACCGGCTATTCCGCGAGCTGCAGCAGCTCGAGGCCGAGCATCCCGACCTGATCACGCCCGATTCGCCCACCCGGCGCGTGGGCGGCGAGGTGTCCACCGGCTTCACGCCGGTCGTGCACGACACGCCGATGCTGTCGCTGAACAACGGCTTCGCCGACGAGGACATCGCCGCCTTCGACAAGCGCGTGTCCGACGCGCTGGGCAAGGCCCCGGCCGACCTGGCCGGCACCCCCACCGATCCCGTGGAATACGCGTGCGAGCTGAAGTTCGACGGCCTCGCGATCTCGCTGCGCTACGAGCACGGCCGGTTCGTGCAGGCCGCCACGCGCGGCGACGGCACCACCGGCGAGGACGTGACCGAGAACGTGCGCACCATCCGCTCGATCCCGCTCACGCTGAAGGGCGCGAACCCGCCCGCGATGCTCGACGTGCGCGGCGAGGTGCTGATGTACAAGCGCGACTTCGCCCGCCTGAACGCGCGTCAGCGCGAGGCCGAGCAGCGCGAGTTCGCGAATCCGCGCAATGCCGCGGCCGGCAGCCTGCGCCAGCTCGACTCGAAGATCACCGCGCAGCGGCCGCTGTCCTTCTTCGCCTACGGGATCGGCGTGCTCGACGGCGCGCCGATGCCCGACACGCACGGCGGCCTGCTCGACTGGTACGACGCGCTGGGCCTGCCCGTCAACCGCGAGCGCGCGGTGGTGAAGGGCGCCGAGGGGCTGCTGGCCTTCTTCCGCAAGGTGGGCGAGCAGCGCGAGTCGCTTCCGTACGACATCGACGGCGTGGTCTACAAGGTCAACCGTCGCGACGAGCAGGAGCGGCTCGGCTTCGTGTCGCGCGCGCCGCGCTTCGCGCTCGCCCACAAGTTTCCGGCTCAGGAAGCACTGACCACGATGCTCGCGATCGAGGTGCAGGTGGGCCGCACCGGCGCGATCACGCCGGTGGCGCGGCTCGAGCCGGTGTTCGTGGGCGGCGCGACCGTCACCAATGCCACGCTGCACAACGAGGACGAGGTCCGCCGCAAGGACATCCGGATCGGCGACACGGTGATCGTGCGCCGCGCCGGCGACGTGATCCCCGAGGTGGTGTCGGCGCTGCTCGAGCGTCGCCCCGAGGGCGCGGCCGAATTCGTGATGCCGACCGAGTGCCCGGTGTGCGGCTCGAAGATCGAGCGCCTGCCCGAGGAGGCGATCGCGCGCTGCACGGGCGGGCTGTTCTGCCCGGCGCAGCGCAAGCAGGCGCTGTGGCACTTCGCGCAGCGCCGCGCGCTCGACATCGACGGGCTCGGCGAGAAGATCATCGACCAGCTGGTCGAGCAGAACCTCGTGCGCACGCCGGCCGACCTGTTTCATCTCGGCTTCGGCACGCTGGCCGCGCTGGACCGCTTCGCCGACAAATCGGCGCAGAACCTGCTCGATTCGCTCGACAAGGCACGTCACACCACGCTCGGCCGCTTCATCTACGCGCTCGGCATCCGCCACGTCGGCGAATCGACGGCGCGCGACCTGGCCAAGCATTTCGGCTCGCTGCAGCCGATCATCGACGCCACGACCGAGCAGCTGCTCGAGGTCAACGACGTGGGCCCGGTGGTGGCCGAGTCGCTGCATCAGTTCTTCGCCGAGGAGCACAACCTGACCGTGATCGCGCAACTGCGCGAGAAGGTGGACTGGCCCGAGGGGCCGCCCGCGCCGCGCGAGCCGCAGGGCGTGCTGGCCGGCAAGACGGTGGTGCTCACCGGCACGCTGCCCACGCTGTCGCGCGACGACGCCAAGGCGCTGCTCGAGGCGGCCGGCGCGAAGGTCACCGGTTCGGTGTCGAAGAAGACCGACTACGTGGTGGCCGGTGCCGAGGCCGGCAGCAAGCTCGCCAAGGCCGAGGAACTCGGCATTCCCGTGCTCGACGAGGACGGCATGCATCAACTCTTGAAGGGGGAGACGGCATCATGATTCGCGAGATCCTGAAGATGGGCGACCCGCGCCTGCTCGAGGTCGCCCGGCCGGTGGAGGCGTTCGACACGCCCGAGCTGCACGAGCTCGTGGCCGACATGTTCGAGACCATGCACCACGCCAACGGCGCGGGGCTGGCCGCGCCGCAGATCGGCGTGGGCCTGCAGCTGCTGATCTTCGGCTTCGGCAACAACGCGCGCTATCCCGACGCGCCGCCGGTGCCGGAAACGGTGCTGATCAATCCGAGCGTGGAGTATCTGCCGCCGGACATGGAAGAGGGCTGGGAAGGCTGCCTGTCGGTGCCGGGCATGCGCGGCGTGGTGAGCCGCTACGCGAAGGTGCGCTACGGCGGCTTCGACCAGTACGGCAAGCGCATCGACCGCGTGGCCGAGGGCTTCCATGCGCGCGTCGTGCAGCACGAATACGACCACCTGATCGGCAAGCTCTATCCGATGCGGATCACCGACTTCTCGAAGTTCGGCTTCACCGAGGTGCTGTTCCCCGGGCTCGATCCGAATTCGGACGACTGACACGCGATCCATGAAGAACGACGGCGCCGGGAACCGTGCGGTTCACCGGCGCCGTTTTGCATTCGCGCCCGCGGTGGGGGGCGCGTCGCGACGTCAGAACGTCTCGTCGGCCGACAGGTAGCGCCACTGGCCCTGCGGCAGCGCGCCGAGCATCACGTGGCCCATGCGCACCCGCTTGAGGCCCACCACCTCGAGGCCCACCAGCTCGCACATGCGACGGATCTGGCGCTTCTTGCCTTCGCGCAGCACGAAGCGCAGCTGTTCGCTGTTCTGCCAGCTCACCATCGCGGGCTTGAGCGGCACGCCGTCGAGCTCGAGGCCGTGGCGCAGCTTTGCCAGCGATTCGGCCGGGAAGTGCTGGTCGATGTCGATCACGTGCTCGCCGAACTTCACGCGCACGAGATATTCCTTGTCGATGTCCGACTGCTCGCCGATCAGCTGCTTGGCGACGCGGCCGTTCTGCGTCAGCACCAGCAGGCCGGTCGAGTCGATGTCGAGGCGGCCGGCCGGCGCGAGCGTGCGCAGGTGCAGCGGCGAGAAACGCACGCCGGAGCGGTCGCCGGGCCACTGGTTTTCGCGCGTGAGCAGCACGACCGCCGGCTCGTAGCCGTCCTCGGCCTGACCCGACACGTAGCCGACCGGCTTGTGCAGCAGGATCGTGACCTGTGCGTTCTGCTCGGCCAGGGCCTGATCGTTGATCTCGATCTTCTGATCGGGGCGCACCTTCGTGCCGAGCGTGTCGACGGCCTGGCCGTCCACGAGCACCCAGCCCTTCTCGATCCATTCGTCGGCCTCGCGGCGCGAGCAGAGGCCCAGCTCGGACATCCGCTTCGACAGGCGGACCATGCCGTCCTCGTCGTCCGGATCGAACGCGGGGCGCGACTTGACCGGCTGCGCGACCTTCAGGCGCGACGGGGCGCCGGATTCGGCGGAATCGCGCACGGGGCGGGCGGGGCGGTCGCCGCTGCGTTGCGGACGGTCGCCATCGCGTGAGAAGCGGGGACGGTCGCCGTCGCGTTGGGGGCGATCACCGAAACGGGCCGGGCGGTCGCCATCGCGCGTCGGTCGGTCGCCGCTGCGTTGTGGGCGGTCGCCGTCGCGTGAGAAGCGGGGACGGTCGCCGTCGCGTTGGGGGCGATCACCGAAACGGGCCGGACGATCGCCGTCGCGCGTCGGTCGGTCGCCGCTGCG
>JASLEG010000128.1 GCA_030151225.1 Burkholderia sp.
GGACGGCGTAGCCAAATACGGTATCAAGAATCCCGTGTTCAAGCCGTCGCCGATCACGCCGAACTACAAGGACTATCTGATCTTCGAAGGCATCTCGGTCGACGAAGCCGGCAAGCAGCATTATCTCGACGTTCATATCGCCTATCGTCAGGCCTGCCTGAACGCGATCGAATATCTCAAGAAGTTCGGCTATTCCGGCGCGCAGGCCTATTCGATCCTGGGCACCGCGCCGTGCCAGGGCCATATCTCCGGTGTGGTCGACGTGCCGAACGCCTGCGCGACCCTGTGGCTGCCGACCGAGATCTTCGATTTCGACATCATGCCGGGCTCGGCCGGACCGATCAAACATATCAAGGGCGACATCCAGATGCCGCTCTCACAGGACAAGTAGCTCCCTGCGACGGGGTGCGGGGCGGCGCGTATTTGCCGTCCCGCATTCCGGTCGCGGTGTGGTCGATCAGGCGGGGGAATAAAATGCCGGTCTACGATTATCTTTGCAACGAATGCGGGCCGTTCACGGATATGCGGCCGATGGCGCGCACCGCCACCGCCCTCCGACGAATGACGCGGCGCATGCGAGGCGCGCTCGTTGGTGGCGTGCGCACGGCGCCGCTCGCCCGACATCAGCGCCAGCGACGGCGCCGTGACGAGCCGCGCGGCGATCGTGCCGCAGGCGGGACACGGCGCGGGCCGGTCGCGCTCGGCGATCGCGCGCATCGCCGCGAAGGGCCCGCACGCGTCGCAGTGAAAGTCGTAGATCGGCATGGCGGGCTCCCGGCTCAGGCCTTGGCGAGATCGAGGGAAATCGGCAGGTCCACGTCGCCCTTCACATGGCGGATCGGCCCCTCGGCGTTCGGTCGGATGTCGAAGTCGAAGATCTGGGTGGGCAGCCACAGGGTGGCGCACGCGTTCGGGATGTCCACCACGCCGCTGATGTGCCCCTGCACCGGCGCGCAGCCGAGCAGCGAATAGGCCTGCGCGCCCGAGTAGCCGAACTTCTTCAGATACTCGATCGCGTTCAGGCAGGCCTGGCGATAGGCCACCGTCACGTCGAGGTAATGCTGGCCGCCGCTCTCGTCGACGGAAATGCCCTCGAAGATCAGGTAGTCGTTGTAGTTCGGCGTGATCGGGCTCGGCTGGAACACCGGGTTGCGAATCCCGTACTTCGCCATGCCGCCCTTGATCAGGTTCACGCGCATGTGCACCCAGCCTGCCATCTCGATCGCGCCGCAGAAGGTGATCTCGCCGTCGCCCTGTCTGAAGTGCAGGTCGCCCACCGAGAGGCCCGCGCCGTCCACGTACACGGGGAAGAACACCTTCGAGCCGCGCGACAGGTCCTTGATGTCGCAATTGCCGCCGTGTTCGCGCGGCGGCACGGTGCGCGCGCCCTGCGCGGCGGCCTTCGCCTTCGCGTCGCCGGCGAGGCTGCCCATGTGCGCGGTGGCCGCGAACGGCGGGTTCGCGAGCGGCGGCACGCGCTCCGGGTTGGTGGCGATCAGGCCGGTCTCGCGCGTGTTCCAGGTCTCGAGCAGCTTCGGATCGGGCAGGCAGCCGATCAGGCCCGGGTGGATCAACCCCGCGAAGTTCACGCCGGGAATGTGGCGCGAGCTCGTGTACATGCCGTGAAAATCCCAGATCGACTTCTGCGCCGACGGGAAATGCTCGGTCAGGAAGCCGCCGCCGTTGGTCTTCGAGAAGAAGCCGTTGAAGCCCCACTGGCTGTCGGCCTTCGCGCCGATGTCGAGCAGGTCCACCACCAGCAGGTCGCCGGGCTCGGCGCCGTGCACGCCCACCGGGCCGGACAGGAAGTGCACGATCGACAGGTCGATGTCGCGCACGTCGTCGGCGCTGTCGTCGTTCTTGATGAAGCCGCCGGTCCAGTCGTAGGTTTCCAGCACGAAGTCGTCGCCGGGCCTGACCCAGCACGCCATCGGGATGTCGGGGTGCCAGCGGTTGTGGACTTGCGGGTTCTCGTAGGCGGACTCGTTCAGGTCGACCTTGATCAGGGTGTCAGGCATTTCGCACGCTCCTCGGTTCTGCGATGGACGAGGCCGGCCGCCCGCGACGCGGGGCGGCGCGACGCTCAGACGGACAGGTAGTCGCGAATCCGGTCGGTATCGCCGGCCTCGCGGGTACTTTGGTGGACGAAGCGGCCACCCTCGATCACGAACAGCCGGTCGGCCACCTCCAGCGCAAAGCTCAGCACCTGCTCCGACACCACGATCGCGATGTCGCGCGTGGCCCGGATCTGGTTCAGCGCCTTCGCGATGTCCTTGATCACGGACGGCTGGATGCCCTCGGTGGGCTCGTCGAGCAGCAGCACCTTCGGGTCGGTGGCGAGCGCGCGCGCGATCGCGAGCTGCTGCTGCTGGCCGCCCGAGAGGTTGCCGCCCTTGCGGCGACGCATGTCGAACAGCACCGGGAACAGCGCGTAGAGATCGTCGGGCACCGTCTGCGACTGCGCGTTCTCCAGGCCGGTGCGGATGTTCTCCTCGACCGTCAGCGAGGCGAAGATCTGCCGGCCCTGCGGCACGTAGCCGATGCCCTTCGCCACGCGGCGAAAGCTTTCGTCGCGCGACACGTCGGCGTCGCCCACCTTCACGGTGCCGCGACTGGCCGGCAGCATGCCGATCAGCGCCTTGAACAGCGTGGTCTTGCCCATGCCGTTGCGCCCCATCACCGCGACGCTTTCGCGGTTCGCCACCGAGAAGCCGATGCCGTGCAGCACCTCGCTCTGGCCGTAACTGACGACGAGATCGTCGACTTCGAGCATGTTCGTACTCCTCTTTTTTCAGTGGCCGAGATAGACGTCGATCACGCGCGGGTCCGCCTGCACCTTGGCCATCGGGCCCTCGGCCAGGATCCTGCCCTGATGCATGACGGTGACCTTGTGCGCGATGCGCTCCACGAAGGCCATGTCGTGCTCGATCACGATCATCGAGCGCTGCTGGCAGATGCGCGCGAGCAGCTCGGCCGTGATCTCGCGCTCCTTCACGCTCATGCCGGCGATCGGCTCGTCGAGCATCAGCAGCTCGGGGTCCTGCATCAGCAGCATGCCGATCTCGAGCCACTGCTTCTGGCCGTGCGAGAGCAGCCCCGCTTCGGAATCGAGCACCGCGGCCAGGCCGATTTCCTCGGCCACCGCGAGCACGCGGTCGCTCACCTCCGCGTCGCGCCTGAAGGCCAGCGCGCCGAACACGCCGCGCCCGCGCGGGAACGACACCTCGAGGTTCTGCGACACCGACAGGTTCTCGTAGATCGACGGCGTCTGGAACTTGCGGCCGATGCCCTTGCGCACGCGGCGGAACTCGGCCAGCCGCGTGATCTCCTCGTTGCGGAACTTGATGCTGCCGCCGGTTTCCCTGGTCTTGCCGCAGATCAGGTCGAGCAGCGTGGTCTTGCCGGCGCCGTTCGGGCCGATCACCACGCGCAGCTCGCCGCGCTCCAGATACAGGTTCAGCGAATCGATCGCCTTGAAGCCGTCGAACGACACCGACAGGTCTTCCACCGCCAGCAGGAAATCGGTATTGCTCATGATCACGCCTCCCCTCGGGCCGAGCCGCCGAGCCAGCGGCGCAGGCGCGGGCGCGCATGCGCCTCGTAGAGCCCGGCCAGCCCGTTGGGGAACGCCATCACCACGCCGATGAACATCGCCGCCATCAGGAACAGCCACAGGTTCGGGAAGCTCTCCGAGAACCAGGTCTTGCCGAGATTGACGAGGATCGTGCCGAGCACGGCACCGGCCACCGACATGCGCCCGCCCACCGCCGCGTAGATCACCATCTCGATCGACGGCACGATGCCGACGAAGGACGGCGACATGAAGCCCACCTGCAGCGTGAACATCGCGCCGCCCACCGCCGCCAGCAGCGCGGCCACGCAGAACGCGAACACCTTGAACATCGCCACGTCGTAGCCGGAGAAGCGCACCCGGTCCTCCTTGTCGCGCATCGCCAGCAGCAGCGTGCCGAGCTTGCCGCGCTGGATCCGGCGGCAGGCCAGCATCGCCACGATCAGCAGCGCCGCGTTGACGAAATACAGCACGTACTTCGCCGTGTTGCCCTGGATGTTCCAGCCGAGCAGCGTGCGCAGGTCGGTGATGCCGTTCACCCCGCCCGTGTAGCCCTGCTGGCCGATGATCAGCACCGACAGGATCAGCGCCACGGCCTGCGTGATGATCGCGAAGTACACGCCACCCACGCGCCGCTTGAACATCGCGAAGCCCACCACGAAGGCCAGCAGCGTGGGCACCACCAGCACCGCGAGGATCGAGAACGGCAGCCAGTGGAACGGCTTCCACCAGAACGGCAGCGCCGTGAGCTGGTTCCAGTCCATGAAGTCGGGAATGCCGGGGGTGGTCTGCGTTTTCGTGGAGACCGGATCGGACGATTCGAGCTTCAGGAACATCGCCATCGCGTAGCCGCCCAGGCCGAAGAACACGCCCTGGCCGAGGCTCAGCACGCCGCCGTAGCCCCAGGCGATCACCAAGCCCACCGCCACGAACGCGTAGGTCAGGTACTTGCCCATCAGGTTCAGGCGGAACGCGTCGAGCGCGAGCGGGAACACCACGACGATCAGGATCGACAGCAGCACGATGCCGGCATAGCCGGACGCATCGGCGCGCCGGGCCAGCGCGCGCCAGCCGCCGGGCATGGCCGAGCCAGCGGGGGCGGCCGGGCCGGCCGTGGATGCGACGCCGCCGGCGGCGGGTTGGACGGGTTTCATGATCCCTCTCCGTACAGTTCAGGAATGCGAAAAATCGGTCGACGGGCACGGATTTCGGCGCGCCCGCCGTGCCGCGTGCCTCAGACGCGCCGCACCTTCGAGGCGAACAGCCCCTGCGGACGCAGCATCAGGATGATCACCACGGTCAGCAGCGTCAGCACGCGCGCCGTGGAGCCCGACAGGAAGAACTCGCTGATCGACTGCATCTGCGCGATGCCGAACGCCGAGGCCACCGTGCCGAGCAGGCTCGCCGCACCGCCGAAGGTCACCACCAGGAACGAATCGACGATGTAGAGCGAGCCGCTGGTGGGCCCGGTCGAGCCGATCGCCGTGAACGCCGCGCCGGCCACGCCGGCCACCCCGCAGCCGATCGCGAAGGTCATCCGGTCGGTGAGCCGGGTGTTGATGCCGGCCGCGTTCGCCATCGGCCGGTTGGCCAGCGTGGCGCGCACCCGCAGGCCCCAGCGCGAGCGGTACAGCGCGAGCAGCAGCCCGCCCGTCATGACCAGCGCGAGACCCATCACGAACATCCCGCTGACCGGAATGTCGAGGCCCTGCGACGGCTCCCACGAGCCCATCAGCCAGTCGGGCAGCGCCGGGCTGACTTCCTTCGGGCCGAAGGTGGAGCGGAACACCTGCTGCATGCCGAGGCTCAGGCCCCAGGTGGCGAGCAGCGTGTCGAGCGGGCGCCGGTACAGATGCCGGATCAGCGCCCATTCGGCGAGCCAGCCGGCCGCGAACGCGATGCCGAACGCGGCCACGATCGCCACGAAGAAATAGACCGGCGTGAACGCGTGCCAGACGTTCTGCGCGAACCACGAGAACAGCCAGACCGTGTACGCGCCGATCGTCATGAATTCGCCGTGGGCCATGTTGATCACGCCCATCTGGCCGAAGATCACGGCCAGGCCCAGGCCCATCAGCAGCAGGACGCTGAACAGGCTCAGGCCGGCGAAGCCCTGCATCAGCGTGATATTGAAAATGTCGGTAGCGGACATCGGAATCCTCCTCGCGCGGCGGCCGCGCACGGCCGCCGCAGGCAGTGGGCGCGCGGCCCGCGTGCTTACATGTAGCCCTTCGGGAACGGGTTGGGCTGGATCGGGTCGGTGGACGCGGCCACCACCTTGAACTGGCCGTCGGCCTGACCCTCGCCGATCAGCGAGCGGCTCCAGAGGTGGTGGTTCGGGTCGACCTTGGCGTAGCCCTGCGGCGCGTTCTTCAGGTCGATGCCGGCCGAGGCTGCCACCACCTTGTCCACGTCGAAGCTGCCGGCGCGCTCGCAGGCGGCCTTCCAGATCCACGGGCCCAGATACGCGGCCTGCGTCACGTCGCCGATCACGGCCTTCTGGCCGTAGCGCGCGCGGAACGCCTGCACGAATTTCCGGTTGTTGTCGTTGTCGAGCGACTCGAAGTACTTCATCGACGAGTAGAAGCCCGCGAAATTCTCGCCGCCGATGCCGAGCACCTCGTCCTCCGTGACCGACAGCGTCAGCAGGAACTGCTTCTGCGGCGTGATGCCGGCCGCCTTCAGCTGCTTGTAGAAGGCCACGTTGGAGCCACCCACCACGGTCGTGAAGATGCAGTCCGGGCGCGCCAGCTTGATCTTGTTCATCAGCGAGTAGAAGTCGGTCGTGCCGAGCGGGTAGTACTCCTCGCCCACCACCTTGGCGTGCAGGTGCTGCTCGATGTGGCGGCGCGCGATCTTGTTCGAGGTGCGCGGCCAGATGTAGTCCGAACCGATCAGGAAGAAGCTCTTGGCCTTCTTGGTGTTCGAAGCCCAGTCGAGCGCCCAGAGGATCTGCTGGGTCGCTTCCTGGCCCGTGTAGAACACGTTCTTCGATTGCTCGAGGCCTTCGTAGAAGGTCGGGTAGTACAGCAGGCCGTTGTCCTTCTCGAAGATCGGCAGCACCGCCTTGCGCGAGGCCGAGGTCCAGCAGCCGAACACGGCGGCCACGTGGTCGTTCTCGAGCAGCTTCTTGGACTTCTCGGCGAAGGTCGGCCAGTCGGATGCGCCGTCCTCCTGAATGATCTGGATCTTGCGGCCCAGCACGCCGCCCATCGCGTTGATCTGCTCGATCGCGAGCCGCTCGGCCTGGATCGAGCCGGTCTCCGAGATCGCCATCGTGCCGGTGGCGGAGTGCAGCTGGCCCACCGTCACCGTGGTGTCCGTGACGGCGAGCTTCGTCGTGTTGACCTTGGCGGTCGGCGGCGTCTGGGCGTAGCCCGCGCGCGGCAGGCCGAGCGCCATCAGCGGCGCGGCGGCCAGGCCGCCGATCAGGCGTCGGCGCAGCGGCGACGGGGCTTCGTCATCGAATCGATCGTCTACGGACATCACATTCTCCTTGTCGGGTCGCACCGCCGGCGAGTCGGGGCCGGCGTGTGAAGCGGAATGTAGGAAGCCAAATAGACGACCGGAATACGTCGATTGACGTATATCCCGAGGCGCACCTGGAATGTAACTTGCGTGACGCATGCCCTCCGCCCCGGACGCACCAACCTGGATCACCCGAGATGGCATCGATGCCCCCGCGCGCGGCCGCCGAGCCCGAATCACGCACCGAGATGCATCCCGGCCCGCCGCCGAGCACGCAGCGCATCGTCAAGGTGCGCCGCGACTACAACGCCTGGGTCGGCGACGAGACGCTCGAGGATTACGCGCTGCGCTACACGCCGAGCTCGTTTCGCCGCTGGTCCGAATTCCGCGTCGCCAATACCGCGATCGGCGCGGTGTCGTTCCTCGTGCTCGAGGCGATCGGCGGCAGCCTGGTGGTGGATTACGGCTTCACGAACGCGGTGTGGGCGATCGCGGCGGTGTCGCTGCTGATCTGGCTCACGAGCCTGCCGATCAGCTATTACGCGGCGCGCCACGGCGTGGACATGGACCTGCTCACGCGCGGCGCGGGCTTCGGCTACATCGGCTCGACCGTCACCTCGCTGCTGTACGCGAGCTTCACCTTCATCTTCTTCGCGCTCGAGGCGGCCATCATGTCGCTCGCGCTGCAGATGATGTTCCCGATCTCGATCGGCCTCGCCTACGTGATCAGCTCGCTGGTGGTGATCCCGATCGTGATGTTCGGCATCACGCTGATCAACCGGTTGCAGAGCTGGACCCAGCCGCTCTGGCTCGTGCTGTTCCTGCTGCCCTACGGCGCGGTGCTGTGGCATCACCCGGCGCTGCTGCGCGAATGGACCACCTTCGCCGGCTTCGCGCCCGAGGGCCGCGCGTTCAGCGTGATCGCGTTCGGCCAGGCCGCCACCGTGGTGTTCGCGCTGATCGTGCAGGTGGGCGAGCAGGTGGACTACCTGCGCTTCCTGCCGCCGCTCACGGCGAGGAACCGCCGCCGCTGGTGGATCGCCCTGCTCGCGGCCGGCCCCGGCTGGATCGTGCCCGGCGCGCTGAAGATGCTGGGCGGCGCCTTCCTCGCCTTCATCGCGATCCAGCACGAGATCGACGTCGCGCACGCGGCGCAGCCCACCCAGATGTACCTGGTCGCCTACCACCTGCTGCTCGACCCGTCGGGCCTCGCCGCATGGGCGCTGCCGGCCACCGTGCTGTTCGTGATCGTGTCGCAGTTGAAGATCAACGTGACCAATGCCTACGCGGGCTCGCTCGCGTGGTCGAACTTCTTCGCGCGGCTCACCCACAGCCATCCGGGGCGCGTGGTGTGGCTCGTGTTCAACGTGCTGATCGCGCTGCTGCTGGTGGAGATGGGCGTGTTCGACGCGATCGGCAAGGTGCTGTCGATGTACGCGAACGTGGCGATCGCGTGGGTGGGCGCGCTGTTCGCCGATCTGGTGGTGAACAAGCCGCTCGGCTACAGCCCGCGCGACATCGAATTCAAGCGCGCGCACCTGTACGACGTCAACCCGGTGGGCGTGGGCGCGATGGCGATCGCCGCCGTCACGGCGATGCTCGCGCACGGTGGCCTGTTCGGCGAGCTGGCGCGCGCGATGTCGCCGTTCATCGCGCTCGGCGTGGCCTTCGTGTGCGCGCCGGCGATCGCGATCGCCACCCGCGGGCGCTACTACCTCGCGCGCCAGGCCGAGCCCGGCGTGCCCGGCGCGCTGCGCCGCTGCGCGATCTGCGAGAACGAATTCGAGCACGACGACACCGCCTACTGCCCCGCCTACGGCGGCACCATCTGCTCGCTGTGCTGCTCGCTCGATTCGCGCTGCAACGACCGCTGCAAGCCGCACGCGCGCCTGACCGCGCAGCTCGACCGCGCGCTGCACCGGCTGCTGCCGAACGCGCGGCTCGGGCCCGGCGCGATGCGGCTCGTGCACTACCTGAGCCTGGTGCTGGCAATGCTGCTGCTGCTCGCCACCGTGCTGTACCTGATCTGGTCGCAGAGCGCGAGCTCGCTCGCCGACGCGAGTTCGCCGGCCTGGCGCGAGGTGGCCGGCGGCTACGTGAAGGTATTCGTGGCGCTCTCGCTGATCGGCTGCATCGCCGCGTGGTGGCTGGTGCTCGAACGCGAGAACCGGCGCGTGACGCAGGAGGAATCGCAGCGGCAGACCGAGCTGCTGATGCACGAGATCGACGCGCACCAGAAGACCGATGCCGCGCTCAAGCGCGCCCGCGCCGCCGCCGAGTCGGCCAATAGCGCCAAGAGCCGCTACGTGACCGGCCTGAGCCACGAGCTGCGCACGCCGCTGAACAGCATCCTCGGCTATGCGCAGTTGCTGCTGCAGGCGCGCGACGAGCTGCCGGCCGCGCGCATGAACGCGATCCGCACCATCCACCGCAGCGGCGAGCACCTGCTCGCGCTGGTGGACGGGCTGCTCGACGTGGCGCGCATCGAGGCCGGCAAGCTGCAACTGCACGTCACGCCGATCGCGCTGCCCGAATTCCTCGCGCAGATGACCTCGATGCTGCGCCCGCAGGCGCTCGAAAAGGCGCTTGAATTCACGGTGCAGCCGGCCGGCTGGCTGCCGCCCACGGTCAAGTGCGACCAGAAATGCCTGAGCCAGATCCTGACCAACCTGATCGGCAACGCGATCCGCTTCACCCAGGCCGGCAGCGTGACACTGCGGGTGGGCCACGCGCTCGACACGCTGACCTTCGAGGTGATCGACACGGGGCCCGGCATGCCGGCCGACGAGATGGAGCGGCTGTTCCTGCCGTTCGAGCGCGGCGACGCGGCCAGCCTGCACGATCACGGCGCCGGGCTCGGGCTCACGATCTGCAAGCTGCTCACCCACGCGCTGGGCGGCAGCCTCGACGTGGACAGCGAGGTGGGCCGCGGCACGCGCTTCGTCGTGAAGATCTACGCGCCCGCCGTGCGCACGCCCGCGCCTGCGCGCACCGAGCTGGCCGACATCCACGGCTATCGCGGCGCGCGGCGCACGCTGCTGATCGTGGACGACCTGGCCGACCAGCGCGCGATCGTCGTGCAGATGCTCGCGCCGCTCGGCTTCGCGATCGTGGAGGCCGGCAGCGGCATCGAGGCGCTGCGCTGGCTCGGCACCGAAGCGGCCGACGCGATCCTGATGGACATCTCGATGCCGGACATGGACGGCTACGAGACGAGCCGGCTGATCCGCGAGCGGCGCATCTCCGACGCGCCGATCATGCTGCTGTCGGCCAACGCCTTCGCCGACGACCGCGAGCGCGCGATCGCGATCGGCTGCGACGACTACCTCGTGAAGCCGGTACAGGTGCCGGTGCTGCTCGACAAGCTCGCGGCGCTGCTCGGCATCGAGTGGGTGATGGCGAGCGAGGTGGCGGCGGGGGCTGAGCGGGTTTCGGCGGATGCGGCGGTGGATGCGGCGGCGGGGTCGGCCGGTGTCGGGCAG
>JASLEG010000373.1 GCA_030151225.1 Burkholderia sp.
GGTCGCGCAGGTGCGCGCGCGGGTGGACGGCATCGTGCTGCGCCGCGAGTTCACCGAAGGCGGTGACGTGAAGGCCGGCCAGCGCCTCTACAAGATCGACCCGGCGCCGTACATCGCCACGCTGAACAGCGCCAAGGCCACGCTCGCGAAGGCGCAGGCGAACCTCGCCTCGCAGAACGCGCAGGCCGCGCGCTACAAGGTGCTGGTGGCCGCCAACGCGGTCAGCAAGCAGGATTACGACAATGCCGTGGCCTCCGCGGGTCAGGCCGCCGCCGACGTGGCATCGGGCAAGGCCGCCGTCGATACGGCACAGATCAATCTCGGCTACACCGACGTGCTCTCGCCCATCACGGGCCGCGTGGGCATCTCGCAGGTCACGCCGGGCGCCTACGTGCAGGCGAGCGCCGCCACGCTGATGTCGACCGTGCAGCAGCTCGATCCGATGTACGTGGACCTCACGCAGTCGAGCCTCGACGGCCTGAAGCTGCGTCAGGACATCCAGAGCGGCCGGATCAAGACGGCCGGCCCGAACGCGGCCAAGGTCAAGCTCGTGCTCGAAGACGGCAAGACCTATTCGGCCGAGGGCAAGCTGCAGTTCACCGACGTGACGGTCGACCAGACCACTGGCTCGGTCACGATCCGCGCGATCTTCCCGAATCCGAACCACGTGTTGCTGCCGGGCATGTTCGTGCGCGCGCGCATCGACGAAGGCAGCAACGACGCGGCGTTCCTGGTGCCGCAAGTGGGCGTGCAGCACGACGCGAAGGGCCAGCCGACGGCGCTGGTGGTGGGCGCGGACGGCAAGGTCGCCTCGCACGTGCTGAAGACCGCGGGCACCTACGGCCAGGACTGGATCGTCGAAGGCGGCCTGAACGCCGGCGACAAGGTGATCGTGCAGGGCGTGGCGAAGGTCCAGCAGGGCATGACGGTCAAGCCGGTGGACGCGCAGTTGCCGGCCGATCCGAACGCCGCGTCGGACGCGGGCGCCTCGCAGGCGAGCGCCGCATCCGCACCGGCATCCGGCGCATCCGATTCCGCAGCTTCTGCATCGGGCGCGTCCGCAGCGAAGTAACCAGGGGTCCCAAATGGCAAAATTCTTCATTGATCGGCCAATCTTCGCGTGGGTGATCGCGATCGTGCTGATGCTCGTGGGCATCGCATCGATCTTCACGCTGCCGATTTCGCAGTACCCGACGATCGCGCCGCCCGCGGTGCAGATCACGGCCAACTACCCGGGCGCATCGGCGAAGACGGTCGAGGACACGGTCACGCAGGTGATCGAGCAGCAGATGAGCGGCCTCGACAACTTCCTGTACATGTCGTCCACCAGCGACGACTCGGGCAACTCCACGATCACCATCTCGTTCGCGCCGGGCACCAACCCGGACATCGCGCAGGTGCAGGTGCAGAACAAGCTGTCGCTCGCGACGCCGGTGCTGCCGCAGGTCGTGCAGCAGCTCGGCCTGAAGGTCACCAAGTCGAGCACGAGCTGGCTGATCTGGATCGCGTTCAACTCGGACGACGGCAGCATGGGCCGCAACGACCTGACGAACTACGTCGCGTCGCACGTGCTCGATCCGATCTCGCGCCTGAACGGCGTGGGTCAGACGCTGCTGCTCGGCTCGCAGTACGCGATGCGGATCTGGCTCGACCCGAACAAGCTGACCAACTTCAGCCTCACGCCGAGCGACGTCACCAATGCGATCACGGCGCAGAACGTGCAGATCGCCGGTGGCCAGATCGGCGGCACGCCGGCCAAGCCGGGCACGGTGCTGCAGGCCACCATCACCGAGCAGACGCTGCTGCAGACGCCCGAGCAGTTCGGCAACATCCTGCTGAAGGTCAATCAGGACGGCTCGCAGGTGCGCCTGAAGGACGTGGCGCAGATCGGCCTGGGCGCGGAAAACTACAACTTCGACACCAAGTACATGGGCCAGCCCACGGCGGGCCTCGGTATCCAGCTCGCGACGGGCGCCAACGCGCTCGCCACGGTGGATGCGATCAAGGCCAAGGTGGGTGAGCTGTCGAAGTATTTCCCGCACGGCATGGTGGTGCATTACCCGTACGACACCACGCCGTTCGTGAAGCTGTCGATCGAGGAAGTGGTCAAGACGCTGCTCGAGGGTATCGTGCTGGTGTTCCTCGTGATGTATCTGTTCCTGCAGAACCTGCGGGCCACGCTGATCCCGACGATCGCGGTGCCGGTGGTGCTGCTGGGCACCTTCGCGATCATGGGCGCGGCCGGCTTCTCGATCAACACGCTGTCGATGTTCGGGCTGGTGCTGGCGATCGGCTTGCTGGTGGACGACGCGATCGTGGTGGTGGAGAACGTCGAGCGCGTGATGGTGGAAGAAGGGCTGCCACCGAAGGAGGCGACCAAGAAGGCGATGGGCCAGATCACCAGCGCGCTGGTGGGCGTGGCGCTCGTGCTGTCGGCGGTGTTCGTGCCGGTGGCGTTCTCGGGCGGCTCGGTCGGCGCGATCTATCGTCAGTTCTCGCTGACGATCGTCTCGGCGATGGTGCTGTCGGTGCTCGTCGCGCTGATCCTCACGCCGGCGCTGTGCGCCACGATCCTGAAGCCGATTGCGAAGGGCCATCACGAAGAGAAGAAGGGCTTCTTCGGCTGGTTCAACCGCAACTTCGACAAGGGCCGCGAGAAGTACCACGTCGGCGTGCACCACGTGATCAAGCGCTCGGGCCGCTGGCTCGTGATCTATCTCGCGGTGATCGTCGGCGTGGGCTTCCTGTTCGTGCGCCTGCCGAAGTCGTTCCTGCCGGACGAGGATCAGGGCTACATGTTCATGATCGTGCAGACGCCGCCGGGCTCCACCCAGGAGACCACGGCCCGCACGCTCGCGGACATCACCACGCACATGGCCACGCAGGAGAAGGACGTGGTGGACTCGGTGTTCACCGTGAACGGTTTCAGCTTCGCCGGTCGTGGCCAGAACGCGGGCCTCGTGTTCGTCAAGCTCAAGCCGTTCGAGGAGCGCCGTGCCGCCGACCACAAGGTGCAGGCGCTGATCAAGCGCACCTTCGCGCACTACTCGGCCTACAAGGACGCGGTGGTGATCCCGTTCAATCCGCCGTCGATTCCGGAACTCGGCACGGCCGCGGGCTTCGACTTCGAGCTGACCGACAACGCCGGTCTCGGCCACGATGCGCTGATGGCCGCGCGCAACCAGCTGCTCGGCATGGCCGCCAAGGACCCGGCGCTCGCGCTGGTGCGCCCGAACGGCCTGAACGACACGCCGCAGTACAAGGTGGACATCGATCGCGAGAAGGCGGACGCGCTCGGCGTGACGCCGTCGGCGATCGACCAGACCTTCTCGATCGCGTGGGCGTCGCAGTACGTCAACAACTTCCTCGATACCGACGGCCGGATCAAGAAGGTGTACGTGCAGTCGGATTCGCCGTTCCGCGTGTCGCCGGAAGACCTCGGCATCTGGTACGTGCGCAACAGCTCGGGCGGGATGGTGCCGTTCAGCGCGTTCGCCACGGGGCACTGGACCTACGGTTCGCCGAAACTCGAGCGTTACAACGGCATCTCGGCCGTGGAAATCCAGGGCCAGGCGGCCGCGGGCAGCTCGACCGGCCAGGCGATGACGGCGATGCAGGGCCTCGCGGCGAAGCTGCCGCTCGGCATCGGCTATTCGTGGACGGGCCTGTCGTTCCAGGAAATCCAGTCGGGTTCGCAGGCGCCGATCCTGTACGGCATCTCGATCCTGGTGGTGTTCCTGTGTCTGGCGGCGCTGTATGAGAGCTGGTCGATCCCGTTCTCGGTGATCATGGTGGTGCCGCTCGGCGTGATCGGCGCGCTGCTCGCCTCGACGCTGCGTGGCCTCGAGAACGACGTGTTCTTCCAGGTGGGCCTGCTCACCACGGTGGGGCTGTCGGCGAAGAACGCGATCCTGATCGTGGAATTCGCGCGCGAGCTGCAGGTTGGCGAGAAGATGGGGCCGATCGAGGCGGCGCTGGAAGCGGCGCGGCTGCGGCTGCGTCCGATCCTGATGACCTCGCTCGCGTTCATTCTGGGCGTGCTGCCGCTGGCGATCTCCAACGGCGCGGGCTCGGCCAGCCAGCAC
>JASLEG010000140.1 GCA_030151225.1 Burkholderia sp.
GCGGGCCGGGCCGGCGCGCGGCGGCGGCTCGCGCGGCTCGCCTCGCTGCACCGCGTGCTCGATGCGCTGCCGTGCGTGCTGATGCCGGCCGCGCGGCCGTACGCGGGCTGGTTCGACGGGCTCGGCTGCGCCACTTTCGGCGATCTGCGTCGGCTGCCGCGCGCGGGCCTGCAGCGCCGCTGCGGCCCCGAGCTGCTGGCCGCGCTCGATCGCGCCTATGGCGAACTGCCCGAGCCGCTCGCGTGGCTGCCGGTACCGCAGGAATTCGACACGCGGCTCGAATTGCCCGAGCGCGTCGAGCATGCCGAGGCAGTGCTGTTCGTGGCGCGCCGGCTCGTCGCGCAGCTCGGCGGCTGGCTCGCGGCACGGCAGCTGTCGCTGTCGGCGCTGCGCCTCGATCTCGACCACGAGCGCGGCCGCGCGGCGGTGCCGCCCACCGCGATCGAGCTCGCCTTCGCCGAGCCCACACGCGACGAAACCCACTGCCTGCGCGTGCTCGGCGAGCGGCTCGCGCGCGTTGCGTTGCCAGCCGCGGTGATCGCCGTGCGGCTGGTCGCGACGCGCGTGGCCGCGGTGGCGCCGCCGCCGGCGGATCTGTTTCCGGAGCCCGGCCGCACGCGCGAGGAACGCGCGCGGCTCGTCGAGCTGCTCGGCGCGCGGCTCGGCGCCGACAACGTGCTGGGCGCGGTGCCGTCGGCCGATCATCGCCCCGAGGCCGCGAACCGCTGGCTGCCGCTGCACGTGAAGGCGCCGCGCCCGGCCGGGCCGCCGGCGGGCGCGCCGCGGCCGGCCTGGCTGCTGGCCGAGCCGATCCCGCTCGTGATGCGCGAGGATCGCCCGTGCTATCGCGGGCCGCTGCGCGTGATGTCGACGGCCGAGCGCATCGAGGGCGGCTGGTTCGACGGGCCCACCGTGGAGCGCGACTACCACGTCGCGCAGGACGAGGACGGCGCCTGCTACTGGATTTACGTGGACCGTCGCGGCAGCGAGCCGCGCTGGTTCCTGCACGGCCTGTTCGGGTGAGGCGATGAGCGAATCGGTGCCGACCGGGCTGCCGCCCTATGCGGAATTGTTCTGCAGGACGAATTTCTCGTTCCTGCACGGCGCGTCCTCGGCCGACGAGCTCGTGGAGCGCGCGAAGGAGCTCGGCTACAGCGGCATCGCGGTCACCGACGAATGCTCGCTGGCCGGCGCGCCGCGCATGCACGTGGCCGCGCTCGCGCGCGGGCTGCCGCTGGTGGTCGGCGCGTGTTTCGAGGTGACCCCGGATCCCGTCGCGCCCGGCGGCGATCCGGGGCCCGGTGCGTTCGGGCTCGTGCTGCTCGCGCGCGATCGCGAGGGCTACGGCAATCTGTCGGAGCTGATCTCGTGGCGACGCATGGCTTCGCCGAAGAAGGGCAGCTACGTGCTCGCGCCGCGCATGCTGGCCGCGCCGCCGCCCGAGTTCGCGCATCTGCGCGGCGTGCCCGACTGCTTCGCGATCCTCGTGCCGAACTATCCGGTGCGGGCCGACGTGCTCGACGCGCAGGTCGCGTGGTTCGCCGCGGTGTTCGGCGAGCGTGCGCGGCTCGGCCTCGTGCAGCTCGGTCGCGCGCTCGACGGCCTGTATCGCGAGACGATCGAGGCCGCCGGCGCGCAGCGCGCGATGCCGCTCGTCGCGCTCGGCGACGTGACCATGCACGCGCGCTCGTGCAAGCCGCTGCAGGACACCATGACGGCGATCCGGATCGGCACGCCGGTGGGCGAATGCGGCTACGCGCTGGCCGCGAACGCCGAGCAGCATCTGCGCGGGCGTGGGCGGATCGGGCGCATGTATCCGGCGCAGGCGGTGGCGGAAACCTGCCGGATCCTCGCGGCGTGCAGGTTCGACATGAAGACGCTGAAGTACGAGTATCCGCGCGAGATCGTGCCGGACGGGCTCACGCCGACCGAGTATCTGGCTCGGGAAACCTGGGCGGGCGCGCACCGGCGTTATTCCGGCGAGGTGCCCGAGGCGGTGAAGAAGCGTATCCGCTACGAACTCGAGCTGATCGCCGAGAAGTCGTACGAACCGTTCTTTCTGACCGTCTACGACGTGGTGAAGTACGCGCGCGAGCAGCGGATTCTCTGTCAGGGGCGTGGCTCGGCGGCGAATTCGGTGGTGTGCTTCTGCCTGGGCGTGACCGAGGTCAATCCCGAGCGCAGCACGATGCTGTTCGAGCGCTTCATCAGCCGCGAACGGAATGAGCCGCCCGATATCGACGTCGATTTCGAGCACGAGCGCCGCGAGGAAGTGATCCAGTACATCTACGGAAAGTACGGCAGGCAGCGCGCCGCACTCGCGGCGGCCGTGTCCACCTATCGGCCGCGCGGCGCGCTGCGCGAAACCGGCAAGGCGCTCGGCGTCGATCCGATGCTGGTGGAGCGGGTGGCGAAGGCGCATCGCTGGTTCGACGGCCGCGACGACCTGCTCGCGCGTTTCGCCTCGGTCGGGCTCGACCCCGAGGTACCGCTGATCCGCGCGTGGGCCGAACTCGCGTCGCGGCTGCTCGGTTTTCCGCGCCACCTGTCGCAGCATTCGGGCGGCTTCGTGATCAGCCGTGACAAGCTCACCCGGCTCGTGCCGGTGGAGAACGCGGCGATGGAGGGACGGCGCGTGATCCAGTGGGACAAGGACGATCTCGAGGCGCTCGGGCTCATGAAGGTCGACGTGCTCGCGCTCGGCATGCTGAGCGCGCTGCGGCGCGCGTTCGATTTCGTTCAGACGTGGCACGGCGAGCGTCTGGAAATGCACCGTCTTCCCGAGGGCGACGAGCCGACCTACGCGATGATCTCGAACGCCGATACGGTGGGCGTGTTCCAGATCGAGTCGCGTGCGCAGATGTCGATGCTGCCGAGGCTGCGGCCGAAGGAATACTACGATCTCGTGATCGAGGTGGCGATCGTGCGGCCCGGGCCGATCCAGGGCGGTGCCGTGCATCCGTATCTGCGGCGAAGGCAGGGGATCGAAAAGGTCAGTTATCCGAAGGAGGACCTGAAGCCGGCGCTCGAGCGCACGCTCGGCGTGCCGATCTTCCAGGAGCAGGTGATGCAGATCGCGATGATCGCGGCCGGCTTCACGCCGGGCGACGCCGATCAACTGCGGCGCGCGATGGCCGCCTGGAAACGCAAGGGCGGGCTCGAGCATTACTACACCCGCATCGTCGACGGCATGGAGGCGCGCGGCTATCCGCGCGACTTCGCCGAGCGCATCTTCGAGCAGATCAAGGGCTTCGGCGAATACGGCTTCCCCGAGAGCCACGCGGCCAGCTTCGCGATCCTCGTCTATGCGAGCAGCTGGCTCAAGTGCCATCACCCGGGCATCTTCCTCGCCGCGCTGCTGAACAGCCAGCCGATGGGCTTCTATCCGCCCGCGCAGCTCGTGCAGGACGCGAAGCGCCACGGCGTCACGGTGCGCCCCGTCGACGTGACCGCGAGCGACTGGGAGGCGAAGCTCGAGGCGCTGCCCGATGCGCCGCCGCCCGCCGGCAAGCCCGCGGTGCGGCTCGGTATGGCGCTGGTGTCGGGGCTGGGCCGGGAGGCGGCGCGGCGCATCGAGGCGGCGCGCGCCGCGCAGCCGTTCGCGAGCGTCGACGATCTGGCACGCCGCGCGTGCCTGGCTCGCCGCGATCTCGAGGCGCTGGCCGCCGCGAACGCGTTCGCGACCCTGGCCGGCAACCGCCGCGACGCGCTCTGGCAGGCGGTGGCGGCCGCGCCGTCACGCGACCTGCTGGCCGCGGCACCGATCGACGAGGCGGTGCGGCCCGAGCTCGGTGCGCCGTCGGAAGCCGACGACATCCTCGCCGACTATCGCAGCACCGGCCTCACGCTGAACCGTCACCCGGTGGCGCTGTTGCGCGCCGAGCTGAGTCGGCGCCGCCTCGCATCGGCCGAGGCGCTGCGCGATTGCCGCAACGCGGGGCTCGCGCGTGCCTGCGGCATCGTCACCGCGCGGCAGATGCCGGGCACCGCGAAGGGCACGCTGTTCGTCACGCTGGAAGACGAAACCGGCTGCGTCAACGTGATCGTGCGGCGCGAGCTGATCGAGCGGCAGCGCCGCGAGGTGCTCGATGCCCGGCTGCTGGCCGTGTACGGCGTGTGGCAGGCGGAGCACGACGTGCGCCACCTGATCGCGCAGTATCTGGAAGACCTGACGCCGTTGCTCGGCGGCCTGCGCACCTCGAGCCGCGAGTTTCACTGAGGGCGCCGCGCCGTCACTCCACCTGGGTCAGATCGCGTCCGCGCGTCTCCGGCAGCATCAGCGCGGCCAGCACCACGATCAGGTACGCGCAGCCCGCGCACGCGCCCATCGCCGCGCCGAGCCCGGTGCGCACGCTGACCACGCCCACCAGCGTCGGCATCACCGCGCCGACCGCGCGCCCGGCATTGCCGCACAGCCCCTGCGCGGCGCCGCGGATGCGGGTGGGGAACAGCTCGGCCAGATACGCGCCGGTGCCGGCCGCGGTGCCCGACTGCAGGGTGCCGAGCACGAAGCCGAGCACCAGCGTCACGGCGAGGTTGATCGGTGCCATGGTGTAGATCGCCACGGCCACGGCCTGCAGGCAGGCGATGATCATGAAGGTCTTGCGGCGGCCGAATGCGTCGGCCATCCAGCCGTTCAGGAACGCGCCCGCGAACGAGCCGAGGATGTTGATCGCGAGATAGCCGCCCACGTTGTTGATCGACAGGTTCAGCGCGAGCTTCAGATAGGCCGGCAGCCAGGTGATCATCACGTAGTTGCCGCCGTAGATGCCGAAGGTCAGCAGGATCGCCTTGACCGTGGTGGCCCGGCTCGGGCCGCGGAACACTTCCCAGATGCCGACCTTCCCGGCCTTCGCGGCATCGTGATCGCGCACGTATACCGGCGCTTCCTCGATGTTGCGGCGGATCCACAGCACCAGCACGGCCGGCACCACGCCGAGCGCGAACAGCACGCGCCAGGCCAGGTTCGGCTCCAGCAGGTTCAGCAACAGCGTGGTCAGCAGCACGGCGATGCCGTAGCCGATCGCCCAGCCCGCCTGCAGCGCACCCACCACGCGCCCGCGCAGGCGCGGGTTGATGGTTTCGCTGATCAGCACCGCGCCCACCGCCCATTCGCCGCCGAAGCCGATGCCCTGCAGGCTGCGCGTGATCAGCAGCTGCCAGAACGAATCGGTGAAGGCCGACAGGAAGGTGAACAGCGAGAACCACGCGATCGTGACCTGCAGGATGCGCACGCGCCCGTAGCGGTCGGACAGGATCCCGGCGATCCAGCCGCCGATCGAGGCCATGATCAGCACCGTGGTGCCGAGGATGCCGGCCTGACCGCGCGTCATGCCCCACAGCGCGATCAGCGTGGGGATCGTCAGCGCGTACATCTGGGTGTCCATCGCGTCCAGGCCCCAGCCGCTGAAGCAGGCCCAGAACGTGCGCTTTTCCGATTTGTTTAGTTCTCTTAACCACGAAACCATCACTGCGTCTCCTCGTCGTTCCTGTTCGATCGATGTCTTGCCGTCTTGCCGCGCGGGATGCGCGGCGTCTTCAATCCGTTGCCTGGGGGGGCTGGGGCGTCTGGGTCACCGCATCGTCGCGCCGTGCGTTCCAGTGTTCGGCCGCCGTCAGCAACGCATCGGCCGAGCCGCCGAGCTGCCTCGACGCCTGCGCCGCGTAGGTCAGCAGCAGCGGCAGATAGCGCCGCATTGCCGGCTCGGTCAGCCGGCTGATCGGTCCCACCAGCCCGAGCGCGCCGGCCAGGCTGCCGGCCGCGCCGAACACCGGCACCGAGATGCCGGCCGTCTCGGGATCGCGCTCGCCCGCCGACAGGTAGTGGAAGTCGCGCCGCACCGCGTCGTAGGGCTCGCCGATGGCGCCCGCGAACGCGTGCAGCACGCGCCCGCTCGCGCCGCGCTCGAGCGGCAGGACGTCACCGGGCTGCACTTCCGCGCGCAGCAGATGGCGCGAGCTGATGCGGTACAGGCAGACGCGCCGGTCGCCGTCGCGCACGTGGAACGACACCGATTCGCCCGATTCCTCGTTGAGCCGCCGCATCAGCGGCAGCAGCACGTCGCCGAGGTTCAGCGAGGATTCGTAGATCGACGACAGATTCAGCGTGGCGGGGCCGAGCAGGTAGCGCCCGTCCTCGAGGCGCATCAGCAGGCGGTGATGGCACAGCGCGCCGAGCAGGCGCAGCGCCGTGCTCTTGTACAGGCCGGTGCGATGGGCGATTTCGGTCAGCGTGAGGGGCGTGTCGCCGCGGCGGAACGCGAACAGCAGCGCGGCGGCCCGATCCAGCACGTCGATGCCGCTCGGCTCGACACCAAGCGGCGGCTGTGTGGACTCCCGTGCCCTGACCATGACCGACTTCCCAAAAATTCTATCTGATAGAACAACAACTTAACTGATGAAACAGCTTAGCGAATCGATCGATGATGCGCAATGACTACCGGACACGTCGGCGCGATCCGTTGCAGGCCGTCGGTCTTCGCGAACGGCAGATACCAGTCCCGATCACTGGTTCTATTCAGGTATCGTTTTCATGCCCGAGCGAGCCGGGCCGATTCCGACAAGGCGTTCGCCGTCGGGCCTCAATGCGGGTAAATACCGATCATGAACTCGCTGATAAACAAGGGGAATTACCGACTAAAACGTATGCGAGGCGCGGCTTTTCGCGAGGCGCTCGAGATCGAGCCCACTAAATTGACTGGTATTAGTTTGGTTATATAATCGTCTCGCCTCGGACGGGGCGGCCCGCCATCGCTGCGCTGCCACCGTGCCATCGCCGCCGCGTTTCCGAGGTCGGATGCCAAGTCCGTCCGACCCGCCGGCAGGCCTCCCTCTCGCAACCGCAATACCGGAAATCTAGTGAACGCGATGCTGACCGGAAATTTTCTGACCCCTGAAGGCTGGCGCCACGGCACGATCGAATTCGGCAACGGCCGGATCACGTCGCTCGCGGGCAAGCCCGTCGATCCGCAGACCAACGACGCGCCCTACATCGTGCCGGGCTTCATCGACCTGCACGTGCACGGCGGCGGGGGCGCCGACGTGATGGAGGGCGGCGACGCGATCGAGACGATCGGCCGGACCCATGCCCGCTTCGGCACCACCAGCCTGCTGGCCACCACCATGACCGCGCCGCGCGACGAGCTGATGAACGTCGTGGCGCAACTGGGCGAGCGCGCGCGCCAGCGCACCCCGGGCTGCGCCCGCGTGCTCGGCGTGCATCTCGAAGGCCCCTACATCAACCCCGGCAAGCTCGGCGCGCAGCCCGACGCAGCCGTGTCCGCCGCACTCGACGAGGTGCTGCGCTATCTGGCGATCGCGCCGATCCGCGTGGTCACGCTCGCGCCCGAGATCGCGGGCCACATCGAGATCATCTCGGAGATGGCCGCGCGCGGCGTGCGCGTGCAGCTCGGCCATTCGCTGGCCACGTACGAGGACGGCGTCACGGCGCTCAAGCACGGCGCCTGCGGCTTCACGCACCTGTTCAACGCGATGTCGCCGCTGCATCACCGCAATCCGGGCCTGGTCGGCGCCGCGCTCGCGCACGCCGAATACGCGGAGATCATCCCCGACCTGCTGCACGTGCATCCGGGCGCGATTCGCGCCGCGCTGCGCGCGATCCCGCGCCTGTACGTGGTGACCGACAGCACCTCGGCCACCGGCATGCCCGACGGCGAATACCGGCTGGGCAGCCAGCACGTCACCAAATGCCTGGGCGGCGTGCGCCTGGCCGACGGCACGCTGGCCGGCAGCACGCTCACCATGGATCAGGCGTTCCGCAACCTGGTCTCGCTCGGCCTGCCGATGGCCGACGTATCGAACCGCATGTCGCGTTACGCGGCGGATTACCTCGGCATCGAGGACCGCGGCCGTCTCGCGCGCGGCGCATGGGCCGACGTCGCGGTGTTCGACCGCGACCTGAACCTGACCGCGACCTATGTCGAAGGAGAATCGATTGTCGAATATGCTTGAAGAGGCGCGCGAGGCGCCTGGCGTCGTCGCCGCGCAACTGGCCGATCTGGCGCCCGTCGAGGCGCTGGCCGATCGCCTGCTCGCCGCCACGCCGCAGGTCGCGCTGACCGTCGCGCGCGGCAGCTCCGACCACGCCGCCAGCTACTTCGCGAGCCTCACCATGAGCCGCCTCGGCGTGCCCGTCGCGTCGCTGCCGATGTCGGTGGCCACGCTGCAGCAGGCGCCGCTGCGCGTGCAGGGGCAGCTCGCCGTGGCCTTTTCCCAGTCGGGCAAGAGCCCCGATCTCGTCAACACCATGGCCGCGCTGCGCGAGGCCGGCGCGCTGACGGTGGCCGCCGTCAACGTGCTGCCGTCGCCGCTGGCCGACGCGAGCGAATTCGCGCTGCCGGTGTGCGCGGGCCCCGAGCTGTCGGTGGCGGCCACCAAGAGCTACATCGCCATGCTGTCGCGGTCGGCGCAGATCGTCGCGCTCTGGCAGCGCGACGCGGCGCTGATGACGGGCCTGCGCGCGCTGCCCGACACGCTCGCGAAGGCCGGCGCGCTCGACTGGAGCCGCGCGATCGACGAGCTGCGCGACGTCGAGCGCATGATCGTGATCGGTCGCGGGCTCGGCCTCGCCGTCGCCCAGGAAGCCGCGCTGAAGCTGAAGGAAACCTCGGGCATCCAGGCCGAGGCGTTCTCGAGCGCCGAGGTGCGTCACGGCCCGATGGAGCTGATCGACCGCGACTACCCGCTGCTCGTGTTCGCGCCGCCGGGCCCCGAGCAGGCCGGCCTGCTGCAGCTGGCCGCCGACATGCGCGCGCGCGGCGCGCGGGTGCTGCTGGCCGCGCCGCAGGATACGCCCGACGCCACGCTGCCGCTCGAGCGCGCCGCGCACACGGCGCTCGATCCGATCGCCGCGATCCTGTCGTTCTACGTGATGGCCGCGCAGCTCGCGGTCGCGCGCGGGCGCGATCCGGACGCGCCGCGCCACCTGAACAAAGTCACCGAAACGCACTGATTCGCGAGAACGAAGATGAGACGTGCCGAGGAGTCACAGTTGAAGCATCCATCCCCTGACCAGTTCGTGCTGTGTTCGCCGCTGACCGGGCCGGTCGTGCCGCTCGCCGAGGTGCCGGATCCGGTGTTCTCGGGCGGCATGTTCGGCGACGGGATCGGCGTCGATCCGCTCGAGGGCCGGCTCGTCGCGCCGTGCGAGGGCATCGTCACGCACCTCGCGCGCACCGGCCACGCCGTCACGATCACCACGGCCGAGGGCGCCGAGATCCTGCTGCACATCGGCATCGACACCGTCGAGCTGGGCGGCCGCGGCTTCGCGCCGATGGTCGAGGCGGGCGCGCGCGTGCGGGCCGGCGACGTGCTCGTGGAGTTCGATCAGGATCTGGTCGCGAAGGCCGCGCCGAGCCTCGTGTCGGTCGTGGCGGTGGCGAATTCGGAGGCGTTCGAGATCGTCGAGCGTGCCGAGCGCGGCGTCGTGAAGGCCGGCGAGACGCCGCTGCTCACGCTGCGCGCGATCTCGAACGAGGCGGCGGTGGCCGCGCGTGACGTGGCCGATGCAATGGTGGAAGCGCGCCGCGAGATCACGCTCGCCCACGCCGGCGGCCTGCATGCGCGGCCCGCCGCGCGGGCGCGCGAGGCGGCGCGCGGGCTCGATGCGCGTGTGCACGTGCTGTTCGGCGAGCGGCGCGCGGCGATCGAGAGCGTGGTGGGCCTGCTCGCGCTGGGCGCGGGAGAGGGCGCCGTGATCGAGCTGGTGGGCGTGGGCCCGCAGGCGGCGCAGGCCGTCGACGCGATCGCCGAGGAACTGCTGCGCGCCGCGCACGGCGAGGTGGAGGCGCGCCCGGCGCGTCAGGCCTTCCCGGCGCCGGTCACGCCCGTGCGCGACGCGGGCCGGCCGCTCGACCCGAATACGCTGGCCGGCGTGTGCGCCGCGCCCGGTATCGCCGTCGGCCAGCTGGTGCGCCGCGACGATGCGGCACTGACCCCGCCCGAGCAGGCGAGCGGCACGCCGGCCGCCGAGAGCCGCCGGCTCGACGGCGCGCTCGCGGCCGTCGACGCGGAGCTCGAACACACCGTGCGCAATGCCTCGCAGCGCGGCGCGGTGGGCGAGGCCGGCATTTTCGCCGTGCATCGTGTGCTGCTGGAAGATCCGACGCTGGTCGACGCCGCGCGCGACCAGATCAGCCTCGGCAAGAGCGCAGGCTTCGCGTGGCGCGAGGCGATTCGCGCGCAGATCGCGGTGCTCGGCCAGCTCGACGATCCGCTGCTCGCCGAGCGCGCCGCGGACCTGCGCGACATCGACAAGCGCGTGCTGCTCGCGCTCGGCCACGGCTCGGGCGTGGCCCGCGCGCTGCCCGACGAGGCCGTGCTGGCCGCCGACGAGTTCACGCCCTCCGATCTCGCCTCGCTCGATCGCGAACGCGTCACCGCGCTCGTGATGGCGCGCGGCGGGGCCACCTCGCACGCGTCGATCATCGCGCGCCAGCTCGGCATTCCGGCGCTGGTGGCGATGGGCGATGCGCTGATGGCGATTCCCGACGGCACCCAGGTGGTGGTCGATGCCACGGCCGGCCGGCTCGAGTACGCGCCCACCGCGCTCGACATCGAGCGGGCGCGCCTCGAGCGCCAGCGCCTGGCCGGCGTGCGCGAGGCGAACCGCCGCGAGTCGGGCGAGGCCGCCGCCACGCGCGATGCGCGCCGCATCGAGGTGGCCGCCAACATCGCCACGCTCGACGACGCGAGGACGGCCGTCGAGAACGGCGCCGACGCCGTGGGCCTGCTGCGCACCGAGCTGATGTTCATTCATCGCCAGGCCGCGCCGACCACCGACGAGCACCGCGACAGCTATCAGTCGATCGTCGACGCGCTGCAGGGCCGCACCGCGATCATCCGCACGCTCGACGTCGGCGCGGACAAGGAAGTCGATTACCTGACGCTGCCGCCCGAGCCGAACCCGGCGCTGGGCCTGCGCGGCATCCGCCTCGCGCAGGTGCGCCCGGACCTGCTCGACGATCAGTTGCAGGGCCTGCTCGCGGTGCAGCCGCTGGGCGCCGTGCGGATCCTGCTGCCGATGGTGACCGATGCGGGCGAGCTGATCCGCATCCGCGAGCGCATCGACGGCTTCGCGCGCGCGATGGGCCGCACCGATCCGATCGAGGTGGGCGTGATGATCGAGGTGCCGTCGGCCGCGCTGCTGGCCGACCAGCTCGCGCAGCATGCCGACTTCCTCTCGATCGGCACCAACGACCTGACCCAGTACACGCTCGCGATGGACCGTTGCCAGGCCGATCTCGCGGCGCTGGCCGACGGCCTGCATCCGGCCGTGCTGCGGCTCGTGGATGCGGCCGTGCGCGGCGCCGAGAAGCACGGCAAGTGGGTCGGCGTGTGCGGCGCGCTCGGCGGCGATCCGGTGGCCGTGCCGATCCTGGTGGGCCTCGGCGTGACCGAGCTGTCGGTCGATCCGGTCTCGGTGCCCGGCATCAAGGCGCAGGTGCGCGGCCTCGACTACGCGCTGTGCCGCCAGCGCGCGCAGGACATCCTGTCGCTCGACTCCGCTCAGGCGGTGCGGGCGGCGAGCCGCGAAATCTGGCCGCAGGACTGAGCGCGGCCGAACCACGGGCGAATTCGATTCACCACGCAGTTTCCCCACGCAGCACGTACATCAACAACGAAAGACACGATGATTTGGAGGTCTGAATGGACGGGAATCCGTTTCTGAAAATACAGAGCCTGGGCCGGGCGCTGATGCTGCCGATCGCGGTTCTGCCGGTGGCGGGCATCCTGCTGCGGCTCGGGCAGTCCGACGTGCTGAACATCAAGATGATCGCCGATGCCGGCGGCACCATCTTCGACAACCTGCCGCTGCTGTTCGCGATCGGCGTGGCGGTCGGTTTCGCGAGGGACAACAACGGCGTGGCGGCGCTCGCGGGCGCGATCGGCTATCTGATCGAAACCGCGATCATGAAGGACATCGACCCGAAGCTGAACATGGGCGTGCTGTCCGGGATCATCGCCGGCGTGGTGGCGGGGCTGCTGTACAACCGCTACAAGGACATCAAGCTGCCCGATTACCTGGCCTTCTTCGGCGGCAAGCGCTTCGTGCCGATCATCACCGGGCTCGTGTGCGTGGTGCTCGGCATCGTGTTCGGCTACATCTGGGGGCCGATCCAGAACGTGATCGACGCGGCCGGCCACTGGCTCACCACGGCCGGCGCGATCGGCGCGTTCGTGTACGGCTTCCTGAACCGGCTGCTGCTGGTCACGGGCCTGCACCACATCATCAATTCGCTCGCGTGGTTCGTGTTCGGCAGCTTCACGCCGCCGGGCGGCGGCGCGGCGGTCACCGGCGACCTGCACCGCTTCTTCGCCGGCGACCCGACCGCGGGCGGCTTCATGGCGGGCTTCTTCCCGATCATGATGTTCGGCCTGCCGGCCGCGTGTCTGGCGATGTTCCACGAGGCACCGAAGGAGCGCCGCGCGATGGTGGGCGGCCTGCTGTTCTCGATGGCGCTGACCTCGTTCCTGACCGGCGTGACCGAGCCGATCGAATTCAGCTTCATGTTCCTCGCGCCGGTGCTGTACGTGATCCACGCGCTGCTGACCGGCCTTTCGCTCGCGATCTGCCAGATGCTCGGCGTGAAGCTCGGCTTCACGTTCTCGGCCGGCGCGATCGACTACGTGCTGAACTACGGCCTGTCGACCAAGGGCTGGATCGCGATCCCGCTCGGTATCGCCTATGCGGTGGCCTACTACGGCCTGTTCCGCTTCTTCATCCGCAAGTTCAACATGGCCACGCCGGGCCGCGAGCCGGTGACGGCCGACGTGCCGATCGGCGCGGCAGCCGGCGTGTCGGGGGCGGCGGGTGGCTTCGCCCCGGCCGCAGCCGCGGTGTCGAGCTCGGCACCGCGCGCGATCCGCTACATCGCGGCGCTCGGCGGCGCGCGGAACCTGTCGGTGGTGGATGCTTGCACGACCCGCCTGCGTCTGTCGGTGGTCGATCCCGAGCAGGTGTCGGAGGCGAACCTGAAGGCGATCGGCGCGCGCGGCGTGCTCAAGCGAGGCGGCAGCAGCGTGCAGGTGATCATCGGGCCGGAAGCGGACCTGATTGCCGACGAGATCCGCACCGCGATCGCGAACGGCGCGGCCAGCGCGCCGGATCCGGATCGAGCGGCCCCTCCGCGCCGCGGTCGCTGCCTGCCACCGGCTGCCCCGCGACATCCGGCACAGACGCAGACGCGGCCTGCGCCGCCACGCCGCTGCCGATCGCGGTCCGCATCTCGTCGGCGATGATGTCCGCCTCCGGCCCGATGATCACCTGCACGCTGCTGCCGCCGCGCTTGAGCACACCACGCGCGCCGGCCGTCTTCAGCGCGGCCTCCGACACCTTGTCCGGATCGACGACCGACAGGCGCAGACGTGTGGTGCACGCGTCGACGACCGTCAGGTTGTCCGCGCCGCCGAGCGCCGCGATATAGCGATGCGCGCCCGCCACTGCCGCGGCGGCGGCCGGTTCGGCGACG
>JASLEG010000247.1 GCA_030151225.1 Burkholderia sp.
CGTGGCAAGCCCTCGGATCTCATCGGCTGTAAGGCCCTGCGCGGCCTCGAGCACATCGACCGCGTGCTCGAAGTCGACCAGACGCCGATCGGCAAGACGCCGCGTTCGTGCCCGGCGACCTACATCGGCGTGTGGGACACGATCCGCAAGCTGTTCGCCGATACGCTCGAAGCGCGGGCGCGCGGCTACACGGCGTCGCGTTTCTCGTTCAATACCGGCGACGGGCGCTGCCCCGCATGTGAAGGACAAGGCGTGCGCACGATCGGGATGAGCTTCCTGCCCGACGTGAAGGTGCCGTGCGACGTGTGCCACGGGCAGCGCTTCAACCCGGAGACGCTTGCCGTCACGTGGCGCGGCCGGAACATCGGCGACGTGCTGACGATGGAGATCGACGAGGCGGTGGAATTCTTCGCGCCGATCTCGAACATCGCGCATCCGCTGCAGCTGATGAAGGATGTCGGGCTTGGGTACCTGACGCTCGGCCAGCCGTCGCCGACGCTGTCGGGCGGCGAGGCGCAGCGCATCAAGCTGGTGACCGAGCTGAGCAAGGTGCGCGACGACATCACGCGACGCGGGCAGAAGCCGCCGCACACGCTGTACGTGCTGGACGAGCCCACCGTCGGGCTGCACATGGCCGACGTGGCGCGGCTGATCCGGGTGCTGCACCGGCTGGTGGACGGCGGCCACAGCGTGGTGGTGATCGAGCACGACCTCGACGTGATCGCCGAGGCGGACTGGATCGTCGACCTCGGGCCGGAAGGCGGCACGGGCGGCGGCACGGTGGTGGCGTCGGCGCCGCCGGAGGCGCTGGCGCGCGTGCGCGCGAGCCACACCGGGCAGGCGCTGGTGCCGGTGCTGGCGCGCGAGGCAAGTTGATGTGAAGGCGGGCGGGCGCGGCAAGGCGCGCGCCCGCCCTCGATTGCTCAGCCTGCTCTGTGCCGAAACGGAGCAGGTGTCGCGATGGCGAACACGCCATCCCGGGCCGCCCGGCTCGCCACCGCGCTCAAACCCCGGAAAATCAAGGCTCCCGCGAACTGGTACGGTTCGTGCAAAAGCATGTGCGGATGCAACGACATCCCCACAACTTCTGGAGACGACATGAGCTACCTGAGCATCGCGGACCGTACCGACAGCTTCTTCATCCCCTGTGTCACCCTCATCGGCCCCGGCTGCGCCCGCGAGACCGGCACGCGCGCCAGATCGCTCGGCGCGAGGAAGGCACTGATCGTGACCGACGCCGGCCTTCACAAGATGGGCCTGTCCGAGATGATTGCGGGCTACATCCGCGAGGCGGGCCTGCAGGCCGTGGTGTTCGCCGGCGCCGAGCCGAATCCCACCGACGTCAACGTGCACGACGGCGTGAAGCTGTACCAGCAGGAAGGCTGCGACTTCATCGTGTCGCTCGGCGGCGGTTCCTCGCACGACTGCGCGAAGGGCATCGGCCTCGTGACGGCCGGCGGCGGCCACATCCGCGACTACGAGGGCGTGGACAAGTCCACCGTGCCGATGACGCCGCTGATCTCGATCAACACCACCGCCGGCACCGCGGCCGAGATGACGCGCTTCTGCATCATCACCAACTCGAGCAATCACGTGAAGATGGCGATCGTGGACTGGCGCTGCACGCCGCTGATCGCGATCGACGACCCGCGCCTGATGGTGGCGATGCCGCCCGCGCTGACGGCCGCCACCGGCATGGACGCGCTCACGCACGCGGTGGAGGCCTACGTGTCCACGGCCGCCACGCCGATCACCGATGCCTGTGCCGAGAAGGCGATCGAGCTGATCGGCCAGTGGCTGCCGAAGGCCGTGGCCAACGGCGATTCGCTCGAGGCGCGCGCGGCCATGTGCTACGCGCAGTACCTGGCGGGCATGGCGTTCAACAACGCCTCGCTCGGCTACGTGCACGCCATGGCGCACCAGCTCGGCGGCTTCTACAACCTGCCGCACGGCGTGTGCAACGCGATCCTGCTGCCGCACGTGTCGGAATTCAACCTGATCGCCGCGCCCGAGCGCTTCGCGAAGATCGCCGCGCTGCTGGGCGCCGTCACCACGGGCCTGTCCACGGTCGATGCGGCCGCCGAGGCGGTGGGCGCGATCCGCTCGCTGTCGGCGTCGGTGGGTATTCCGTCGGGCCTGACGGGGCTCGGCGTGAAGGCCGAGGACCACGAGGTGATGGCCGTCAACGCGCAGAAGGATGCGTGCATGCTGACGAATCCGCGCAAGGCCACCTTGCGGCAGGTGATCGAGATCTTCGAGGCGGCGATGTAGGCATCGGAGGGTGAACGTCGTGCGTCGCGGCGTGCCGCTGTCGCGACGCACGAGCAGGTGAAGCGTGCTTCCGGCGTTCCGTGGTCGCGGAACGCCGGTTTTTTTGCGTGGTCAGGGCTGCTTGCGCTTGAACGTGAGCGCGGTGGAGCCGCAGCAGTTGTCGTCGCTGAGCAGCACGTTGAAGGTCTTGTCGACGACCGAATAATCGATCGTCACGATGTTGGTGGCGGCATCGGCCATGAAGCTGCCGGCGATCATGGGAACGTGTTGCTGCACGTCGTCGACGAGCAGGTAGAGGTGTTCGTCGTGCACGGTGGTGGACGGCGACAGCTGTTTCAGATTGTCCGCGATCACGCTTTCATGTTCGCGTGTCACGTCGTACTGCATGCCGTTGTCGCGATAGGGAATCGTCAGCAGCACCTTGCCCTCGCTGTTCAGATGCACGGCGAGCGACGTGTCGACCGTGATGCTGAGGCTGTCGAGTTGGCGCAGGTCGTCGCGCGTGAGCTCGTTGGGCGAGAACTGGCGCATGGCTTGCTCGATCGATGACGTGTTGCTGCGCCAGTGCCCCTTCACACGAAACGTCTCCCACATCGCGTTGGCGCCGGCGGACCCTTCGACTGTGTCGAGCGGCCAGGTGCCGATCGCCTGCGTGAGGATCTCGCGCTTCGTGCCGATCAGCACTTCCGAGGTTTGGTGCGCCTGCACCGGCAGATGGCGGCTGCCGTCGCCGGAGGTCCAGTTCGCCTCGAGCACGCCGCCGGCCAGCTTGCCGGCGAAGCTGCCGGTGGTCTTGCCGTCGCCGTTGCTTTCCTTCATCGTGAACGCGCCCGACGGGTCGATCCTGCCGGCCAGATAGACGCTCGACGGCTTGCCCGCGTAGCGATAGCTGCCGCTCAGCTGGCCGTCCACATCCTTCAGATCCATCGTGAACGCGTAGCGGCCGCCGATCTTGCCGGCGAGCTGCTTGTGGAAGAACTCGGAATCGGCGAAGGCGGACGTGGCCAGCGTGGCCGTGACGAGCAGCGTGACGAGGTGGGCGATCGAGCGGGGCATGGCGATGTCGAGGGAGAGGGAGCGCGCATTATCGCGCGTAATCCGGTGGAAATTTTCGGCATGCGATCGATCAAGTCCGTCTGAAGCGGCATCCATCACCGACCGAAGTCGTTCGGGACGAACGCGATTCCGACGCAGCACATGGCCGATTTCCTGCGCGCGCTCGGCGTGCGCGGGGAGGCGGGCCCTTGTTTCCCCATTTCGCACTCCATCACCTCATGTCGATATAATCCCCCCCAGCCATCCACCAAGGACATCGCATGAAATCCCTGATCGCTCTGCTCGCCGCATCCACCGTTGCTTCCGCGGCCTTCGCCGCACCCGTCGTCGACAAGCTGCCTTCGGGCGTGATCGTCGAACAGATCAAGGCCGGCACCGGCCCCCAGCCGACCGCGAACGACGTGGTGACCGTGAACTATCGCGGCACGCTCGCCAACGGCACCGAA
This sequence comes from Burkholderia sp., assembly GCA_030151225.1. GTDB lineage: Bacteria > Pseudomonadota > Gammaproteobacteria > Burkholderiales > Burkholderiaceae > Burkholderia. The sequence continues at coordinate 3,774 of JASLEG010000247.1, forward strand.
TTCGACGCGTCGGCCAAGCACGGCGGCCCGGCCACGTTCCCGCTCGGCCAGGTGATCCCGTGCTGGACGCAGGGCGTGCAGAAGATCAAGGTGGGCGGCAAGGCGAAGCTGACCTGCCCGGCCGCCACGGCCTACGGCGACCGCTCGGTCGGCACGATCCCGCCGAACAGCGATCTGACCTTCGAAGTGGAACTGCTCTCGATCAAGAACTGATTCGAGAACGGATCTCGCGTTCCCGCCCGGGCGGCGGCCCTGCCGAAAGCAGGCCCGCCGCCCGGGCCGTTTGCTACCGATACACCTCGGCAATCAGCCGCTTCACCAGCTCGATGTAACGCGAGTGGTCGTTGAGCCGGTGGTTCAGGATCACCGGCGAGGTCACGCGCTCGCTGTCGATCAGCCGGTAATGCACGTCGTGCCGCATCTGGCACGCCGACTGCGGCACCACGCATACCCCGAACGCGGCCGCCACCAGCCCCAGCGCGGTCTGGATCTCGCGCACCTCCAGCACCTCCGCCAGTTCCACGCCATGCCCGTGCACGGCGCCGAGCACCTGATCGGCGAAGCCGGGGCGCGGCTCCTTCGGATACACGATCAGCTTCTGCCCGGCCAGCCGGTCGATCGGCAGGGGCGCGTCGGTATCGGCCATCGGCGAGGACTTCGGCAGCGCCACCGCCAGCCGCTCCTCCAGCACGACGGTGCCGGCCACGCCGGGATCGCTGTGCGGCACGCGCCCGAAGCCGAGGTCGATGCGCCCGGCCTTCAGCGCCTCGATCTGCTCGATCGACATCAATTCCACCATCCGGATATCGAGTTCCGGTGCGTCCTCGCGCAGCCGCCGCAGCACGGCGGGCAGGCCGCCGTACAGCGTGGAGGCCACGAAGCCGATCGACAGCACGCTGCGCTGGTGCAGGCCCACGCGCCGCGTGGCGGCCTGCATCTGGTCCACCCGCCCCAGGATCTGCACGGCCTGCTCGAAGAACAGCCGCCCGGCGTCGGTCAGCTGCACGGGCCGGCTGTTGCGGATCAGCAGCTGCACGCCCAGCTCCTCCTCGAGCAGCTGGATCTGCCGGCTCAGCGGTGGCTGCGCGATGTGCAGCTGCGCGGCGGCGCGCGTGAAGTTGCGCTCGCGCGCGACGGCGACGAAATAGCGGAGATGGCGCAGGTCCATGCGAGGGCGTGACGGGGCGTGAGCGGGGAAGTTCGGCGCACTATATCCCAAAGGTATCGTCCAGGACGAAAAAGGTGTTGGACGCCCCGGCGCGCCGCGCCGTATAAATTCGCCATCGCATCTTGCCCCCGCACCGCCCGCCATGCCGATCATCACCGTCGAACGCGTCGAAACCTCGCTCGTCGATCTGCCCACCATCCGCCCGCACAAGCTGTCGGTCGCCACCATGTACGGCCAGACCCTGATGCTCGTGAGGATCACCTGCAGCGACGGCGTGACGGGCACCGGCGAGGGCACCACGATCGCCGGCATGGCTTACGGCCCCGAAAGCCCGGAGGCGATGAAGCTGGCGATCGACGCGTATCTGGCGCCGGCCATGATCGGCCAGGACGCCACCCGCATCCAGGCGCTGATGGCCCGCCTCGGCAAGCTCGCCAGGCAGAACCACTTCGCCAAGAGCGCGCTGGAGACGGCGCTGCTCGACGCGCACGGCAAGCGGCTCGGCGTGCCCGTCAGCGAACTGCTGGGCGGGCGCCGCCGCGACCGGCTGCCGGTGGCGTGGACGCTCGCCTCGGGCGATACCGCCAGGGACATCGAGGAGGCCGAGCGCATGCTGGAGGCGCGCCGCCACCGCATCTTCAAGCTCAAGATCGGCGCGAAGCCGCTCGACACGGACCTTCGCCACGTGGCGGCGATCAAGGCGGCGCTCGGCGATCGCGGCGCGGTGCGGGTGGACGTCAACATGGCCTGGAGCGAGACCCAGGCGGTGCGCGCGATCCCGGCGCTGGCCGACGCGGGCTGCGAGCTGGTGGAGCAGCCGGTGGCGTCGCCGGCCGCGCTGGCGCGCCTGATGCGCCGCTTCCCGGTGGCGCTGATGGCCGACGAGATCCTGCAGGGCCCCGACAGCGCGTTCGAGATCGCCAGGCACGGCGGCGCGGACGTGTTCGCGATCAAGATCGAGCAGAGCGGCGGCCTGTTCGCGGCGCAGCGCGTGGCGGCGATCGCGGACGCGGCCGGCATCGAGCTGTACGGCGGCACGATGCTGGAGGGCGCGGTCAGCACGATCGCGTCGGCGCATCTGTTCGCGAGCTTCGCGAACCTGCAATGGGGCACCGAGCTGTTCGGCCCGCTCCTGATCACCGAGGAGATCCTGGCCGAGCCGCTCGATTACCGCGATTTCGAACTGACGGTGCCGAGCGGTTCCGGCCTCGGCATCGTGCTGGACGAGGCGAAGTTGAAACGCTTCACGCGCGACGGCCTGATCAGGGTCACGCGCTGACACCGGCCGCCCGACACTTCTCACCGAACAGGAACCCACGATGCTTTTCCACGTACGCATGGATGTGATGCCGCCGGCCGACATGCCGGCCGACCAGTTCAACGCGATCAAGCTGCGCGAGATGGCGTATTCGCAGGAGCTGCAGCGCAGCGGCAAGTGGCGCCACATCTGGCGCCTGGTGGGCGAGTACGCCAACTTCAGCGTGTTCGACGTGGAGAGCAACGCGGAGCTGCACGAGATCCTGACGGGCCTGCCGCTGTTCCCGTACATGAAGATCGAGGTGACGCCGCTGTGCCGTCACCCGTCGTCGGTCCGCGACGGCGACGCCTGAGCGCCCGCCGCGCCGCCCGCCACGGGCGACGGACCCCGCCTCACCCCCGATACCTCGATACCCAGAATGGAGACAATCATGAACGTGCGAGTATTCGACACCCCGGACGTGCAGGACCTGCTCGCCGCCGCCGCGAACCTGAACGGCAAGGGCGGCAACGGCAGCGGCGACGCGCGCTTCCAGCAGATCGTGCACCGCCTGCTCGGCGACCTGTTCCGCGCGATCGACGAGCTCGACATCACGCCCGACGAGGTGTGGGCCGGCATCGCGTACCTGAACAAGCTGGGCCGGGACGGCGAGGCGGCGCTGCTCGCGGCGGGGCTCGGGCTCGAGAAGTACCTGGACATCCGCATGGACGCCGAGGACCGCCGCGCGGGCCTCGAGGGCGGCACGCCGCGCACCATCGAGGGGCCGCTCTACGTGGCGGGCGCGCCGGTGCGCGACGGCCTGAGCCGCATCGATCTCGACCCGGACGCGCACGCGGGCCCGCTGGTGATCCACGGCACGGTGACGGGCGCCGACGGCCGGCCGCTGGCCGGCGCGGTGGTGGAATGCTGGCACGCGAATTCGAACGGCTTCTACTCGCACTTCGATCCGACCGGCGCGCAGACCGACTTCAACCTGCGCGGCGCGGTGCGCACCGGCGCCGACGGCAGGTACGCGTTCCACACGCTGATGCCGGTCGGTTACGGCTGCCCGCCGCAAGGCGCCACGCAACGGCTGCTGGACGGCCTCGGCCGCCACGGCAACCGCCCCGCGCACGTGCACATGTTCGTGACCAGCGACGGGCATCGCAAGCTCACCACGCAGTTCAACATCGAGGGCGATCCGCTGATCTGGGACGACTTCGCCTACGCCACGCGCGAGGAGCTGATCCCGCACGTGGAAGCGAAGCAGGGCGGCGAGGCGCTGGGCCTGAAGGCGGATGCGTATCAGTCGATCGAGTTCGACATCGTGCTGACCCCGCTGGTGCAGGGGCGCGACAACCAGATCGTGAACCGGCCGCGCGTGTCGCTGGGCTGACGCTCGGTGGACCTTCGGAGGGCCGTGGCGCTCGGCGAGCAGGGCTCGGCTCGCTCACGATACGGAATCCTCATCGAAAGGACGGAAGGGCTTCCGATTCCGACGATCCGAGCCGATGCGCGGGCATGCTAAGCACGGCGGTTCGAAAAGCATTCCCAAATTGATTGGTTAAGTGGCGCGGCACGCGCTGCTATCGTCGTTCGCTTCCGAACCGGCCGGGATACCGCCCCGGCCCTCATCGAGGAGCGCACACGCATGTCCGGTCACGATTCCGTCCGTATCGCCCGTCGCCGGGCCTTGCAGGCCGCCGCGGCCGCCGCCGCGCTGGGGCCGTTCGCGCCGCTCGCCTTTGCGGCCGGCTCGGCCGGCGCGGCTTCGGGCCCGGCCGGGCAGGCGAGCACGCCACGCCGTGGCGGGCGCGTCACGCTGCTCGTGAACCCGGAGCCGAACGTGCTGGTGAATTTCGCCACCACGGCCGGCGCCGAGCAGAAGATCAGCCCGAAGGTGACCGAAGGCCTGCTCAGCTACGACTTCGACGTGCGTCCGCGCCCGCAGCTGGCCACGGCATGGTCGGTCAGCGCGGACGGCCTGCAATACCGCTTCACGCTGCGCCGCAACGTGCGCTGGCACGACGGCCAGCCCTTCACCTCGCGCGACGTGGCGCTGTCGATCGATCTGCTCAGGCAGTATCATTCGCGCGGCCGCGCGACCTTCGCGAACGTGCACACGGTGGCCACGCCCGATCCGCACACGGCGGTGCTGCAGCTCACCAGGCCGGCGCCTTACCTGCTCTACGCGCTGGCCGCCTCCGAATCGCCGATCCTGCCCGCGCATCTGTACGCGAGCGGCAACCCGCTCGAGAATCCGCACAACGTCGCGCCGATCGGCACCGGGCCGTACAGGTTCGTGCGCTGGGAGCGCGGCAGCAGCGCCACTTTCGTGCGCAACCCCGATTACTGGGATGCGCCGAAGCCCTATCTCGACGAGCTGGTGGTGCGCTTCATCGGCGATCCGTCGGCGCGCGCCGCGGCGCTCGAAACCGGCGAGCTCGATCTGGCCGGCGAGAACCCGGTGCCGCTGACCGACATCGCGCGCCTGAAGGCGCTGCCGCATCTGGCCGTGGAGACGCGTGGCTACAGCTACGACGCGGCGCAGACGCAACTGCAGTTCAACCTCGACCGCCCGATCCTCGCGAAGCTGCCGGTGCGCCAGGCGATCGCCCACGCGATCGACCGCAACGCGATCCTGCGCGCGGTGTGGCAGGGCTACGGCATCGTCTCGCCCACGCCGATCAGCCCGCTGCTCTCGCAGTTCCACGACGGCACGGTGCCGGTGCCCGCGCACGATCCGGCGCGCGCGCAGGCGCTGCTCGACGCGGCGGGGCTGCCGCGCGGCAGCGGCGGCTTCCGCTTTCCGCTGACGATCGACTTCAACCCCTACGATCCGACCTTCGCGCGGCTCGCCGAATACCTGCGCCAGACGCTGCGCGGCATCGGCATCGACGCGACGGTGCGCTCGCAGGATTTCGCGGCCTACGTGAAGCGCATCTACACCGATCGCGATTTCGAGCTCGACGCGAACTTCCTCGGCAATACCTTCGACCCGACCGTGGGCGTGCAGCGGCTCTACTGGTCGCGCAACTTCAAGCCGGGCGTGCCGTTCTCGAACGCCACGCACTACCGGAGCGCGGTGACCGACCAGTTGCTCGAGGCGGCCGCGGTGGAGATCGACCCGGCCAAACGCGTGGCGCTGTTCAGGCAGTTCCAGCAGCAGGTGGCGCGCGATCTGCCGATCATCGATCTGGTCACGCTCAGGCAGGTCACGATCTACAACCGCCGCGTGCACGACCACACGGTCACGGCGGACGGCCTCGACGGCAATCTCGCGGACATCCACGTGAGCGCCTGAGGCGCGCGGTCGCCAGGATTCCGAACCTCCAGCAAAACCAGCAACTTCAGGAAATCGACATGGAATATCGTCAACTCGGCCGCAGCGGCCTCACCGTCTCCACGCTCACGCTCGGCACGATGAACTTCGGCGGGCCGACCGACGCAGCGTCGGCGGCCTCGATCATCGATCGCGCGTTCGAGCAGGGCGTGAATTCGATCGACACGGCCGACGTGTACACGGGCGGCGAATCGGAGCGCATCGTGGGGCGCGCGATCGCGAAGCGCCGCGACAGCTGGGTGCTGGCCACCAAGTTCGGCAACCCGCAGGGCGACGGCCGCAACGATCGCGGGGCCTCGCGCAAGCATCTGCTCAAGGCGATCGACGCGAGCCTCGCGCGGCTCGGCACCGACTACCTCGACATCGTGTACCTGCATCGCGAGGATCACGACACGCCGCCCGAGGAAACCCTGCGGGCGCTCGGCGACCTGGTGCGCGCGGGCAAGATCCGCTACTACGGGCTGTCGAACTTCCGTGGCTGGCGCATCGCCGAATTCGCGCATCTCGCGCAGGCGCTCGGCATCGACGGGCCGGCCGCGAGCCAGCCGCTCTACAACCTCGCGAATCGCCAGGTCGAGGCCGAGCAGCTGACGGCCGCGCACCGCTACGGGCTGGGCGTGATCTCCTACAGCCCGATCGCGCGCGGCGTGCTGACCGCCAAGTACCAACCGGGCGCGACGCCGGGCGCCGACACGCGCGCGGGCCGCAACGACCGCCGCCTGCTGCAGACCGAATGGCGCGCCGAGACCATCGAGCTCGCGCGTCGCGTGCACGCGCATGCGGCCGAACGCGGCCTCACCGCGAGCCAGTTCGCGCTGGCCTGGGTGCTGAACAGCCGCTACGTGAGTTCGGCGATCGCGGGGCCGCGCACGCTCGAGCAGTGGGCCGATTATCTGCCCGCGCTCGGCTACACGCCCACCGAGGCGGACGAGGTGTTCGTCGATTCGCTGGTGGCGAGCGGCCATCCGTCCACGCCGGGCTTCAACGATCCGGGCCACCCGTTCTTCGGCCGGCTCGTGCGCGGCGCGCGCTGAGCCCGTCGCCGCTCCATTCCGAACCGTTCATTCAAGGAGACCCCCGCATGAATGCTCCCGACCGTGCCGCGCCGCGCGCGTGGCTCGATGCCGAACTCGCGGCGCTGCCCGAGCTGGCCGCCACGCTGGGCCGCGACGCGGCCCGGCGCGAGGCGGACCGCGTGCTGCCGTTCGAAGGCTTCACGGCATTGCGCGCCACCGCGCTCGGCGCGCTGCGCATCCCCGAGGCGCGCGGTGGCCTCGGCGGCTCGCTGGTCGACCTGTTCGAGGTGATCGCCACGCTGGCCGCGGCCGATTCCAATCTCGCGCACGCGCTGCGCATCCACTACGACTTCACCGAGGCGCTGCGCTTCTCGCTCGGCTCGGCACCGGCCTCGGCGTTCGACGCGCTGCAGCTCGATCGCGTGCTGTCGGGCGCGATCTACGGCGGTGCGTCCACCGAGCTCGGCACCGCGCGCCCGGGCGAGATCACCACGAAGCTCGTGCAGGACGGCGACGGCTTTCGCATCTCGGGCCGCAAGTACTATTCCACCGGCACGCTGTTCTCCGACTACGCGCGCATCAACGTGCACGACACGCGCGACGAACGCGTGGCGATCGTGATTCCCGTGAAGCGCGACGGTCTGCGGGTGGAGGACGACTGGGACGGCATGGGCCAGCGCATGACGGCGAGCGGCACGCTGGTGCTCGACCACGTGCGGGTGGAAGCCGACGAGGTGGCCGCGCGCGACGGCACCACGCTCGCGGGCCGGCACGGCGGCGCGCTGCGCCAGCTGCACCTGGTGGCGGTGGCCGCCGGCATCGTGCGCGCGGTGGCGGCCGATGCGCGCCGCTACGTGCTCGACTTCGGGCGCCCCGTGCTGCACAGCGCGGCGGCCTCGGCGGCCGAGGATCCGTTCATCCAGCAGACGGTGGGCGAGCTCGCCGCGCACAGCCACGCGATCGACGCGCTGGTGCGCGAGAACGCACGCGCGCTCGACCGCTCGGCCGACGCGATCCTGGCCGGCTCGGCCGATGCCGAGGCGCGGGTGCTGGAAGGCGCGCTGGCCACGGCACGCACCCAGCTGATCGTCAGCAGGCTCGCGCTGCACGCGGCCGAGCGGCTGTTCGAGGTGGGCGGCGCGTCGGCCACCGGGCGCAAGCACAATCTCGATCGTCACTGGCGCAATCTGCGCACGATCTTCAATCACAATCCGCTGCTGCACAAGGCGCGCGTGATCGGCGATTACGAACTGAACGGCACCACCACGCACCTGACGCAGGGGCGCGTGTTCTGAGCGTCGGGCGCGGGGTTCGCTCGTGACGAACGCAGGGCCGCCGGGAGGTTTCCGGCGGCCTTTCGCATTGGCCTTGGCGATTCAGCTTGCCGAGGCCGCCGCCGCGGCCAGCGCCTCGCGGCCCAGGTTGCCGCGCAGCACGGCGTGGTTCGGCGCGTGGATGATGCCGCACTGCGCGTCGCGCCAGTGACGCTCGAGCGGATTGGCACGCGACACGCCGTGATTGCCGGCCAGCTCCACGGCCAGCGCCGCGGCCTGTCGCGCCTGCTCGACCACGGTCTGCCTGAGCACCGCGCCGAGCGAGGCAGGGGCGTCGCCGGCATCGATCGCATGCGCATGGGTGCGCATCAGCCAGTCGTTGGCGGCCAGCCAGGTCTCGATGCGGCCCACCTGATCCTGGATCGCCGGCACGCTCGCGAGCGCGGCACCGCCGAGCGCGGTGGGGCGCCGCGCGTTGAGGAATTCCGCCAGCCAGTCGCGCGCGGCGCGCGCCGCGCCGTCGTACACGGCCGCGATCAGGCTGAAGTACCAGGCCAGCGCGAGCGGGTCGCGCTGCAGGCCCAGGTGCGCGGGGCGCAGGCCGGCCACGTCGGTGCGGGCCACCCGCACGTCGTCGAGCACCACGTCGTGGCTCGCGCTCGCGCGCATCCCCACCGGGTCCCAGGTCTCGAGCACCGTCACGCCGGCCGCCGCGCGCGGCACGAGGAAATGGCCGAGCCGCGGCTCGGGCTCGTCGGTGCGCGCCAGCACGTTGATCCAGGCGAGCAGCGGCACGCCGGTCACGTAGCGCTTGTGGCCGGTCAGGCGCCAGCCGTCGGCGGACGGGCGCGCGACGGTGGCCGGCAGCCCGCCGTGCGAGGGCGAGCCGAGCTCGG
>JASLEG010000248.1 GCA_030151225.1 Burkholderia sp.
GCTTTGGGTGCGACGTGGCGGGGCTCGCCGCGGGGGTCGAGCGCCTGCAGGCGTTTCTGCGTCGGCGGTCCGGCTTTGGTCGTGGCTGGGGGCGTCGCGAATCTTTTCGCGATGCCGCGAAAATGGCGGACGACATGCGCCCGTATGCACACGATAAGGGCCGTTCGCGGCTTTACGCAGTGCGGGAATGTGCGTAAGATGGCGTCCAGTCACGCGAGCCATCACGGTTTCGCGCTGTTCCGTCCGGTCAGGGTCAGGCAGCAAGCAGGTTTCGCCACCCCCGGTTCGTGCTCCCATCAATATGACCGATCAGAATCGGGCGAGCGCGTCTTCTGTTCCTTTTCGTCTGTTTCATTTTTTGATCCGGTTCGTTTGACCAGAGGGTCTGGCCTAGCTGCATGAATACCCAAGAGGCGAAGATCGTCCTCGAGACTGCTTTGATCTGTGCGCAGGAGCCGCTCAAGCTGGGCGATCTGCGCAAGCTCTTTGCCGACACCGTGTCGGCGGACACAGTCCGAACGTTGCTCGAAGAACTGAAGGAAGCGTGGTCCGGCCGCGGCGTCGAACTCGTTGCGCTGGCGACGGGCTGGCGTTTCCAGAGCAAGCCGGAAATGCGCGTCCATCTGGACCGTCTGCACCCGGAAAAGCCGCCGAAATATTCGCGCGCCGTGCTCGAAACGCTCGCGATCATCGCGTACCGGCAGCCGGTCACGCGCGGCGACATCGAGGAAATCCGTGGTGTCACGGTCAATACCCAGGTCGTGAAGCAGCTCGAGGATCGCAGCTGGATCGAGGTGATCGGTCATCGCGACGTGCCGGGGCGCCCGGCGCTCTATGCCACGACCAAGCAGTTTCTCGACGATCTCGGGCTCAAGGCGCTCGACGATCTGCCGGCGCTCGAAGAGCCCGCCGCGCATCTCGAGGCGAGCTTGCTGGCTCAGGCATCGATGGAGTTCAGCGACGGCGAGCTGGTGGCGGAGGCGATGGTGGCCGACGAAACCGCCGGTTCTGCGGCTGATGCCGCCGAGGTGGCCGTGCTCGCTGCCGTGGCAGCACCCGATGCCGTGGTTGCCGAGCGTGCCGATGGGGCCGATGAGCTCGACGCAGCCCTGGACGAACCCGAACGGAATTCGATCGATGCGGCCGCCGCGGAACCCGCGCGTGCCGAGCCGGTCAAGAATGCAGTAGAAGAACACGCCCGTGCATCCGATGCCGGCGACGTGCCGCACCATCCTGCGGCGCAGCCGGATCACGATGCGACGCAGGCAGGCGAGGCCCCGGTACACGGGCACGATGCCGCCGAATCCACGGGCGACGTGACGCCGGGCGAGCCCTCGCCCGACGAAGACGAACCCGCTCAGCGCCGCGCTTGACGTGGCCATATAGAGATTGCCGCGCCCGCGACGGGCGCGAGACCTGACATTTCGAGGTTGTTTTGACTGATACCCACGACACAGATTCGTCCGAATCCGCGCATGCCATGCAGGCGTCGCGCGCCGACGACGCTCCCGAGTCCGGCCAGGACGCCGGCGGCGAGGATCGTCCGCGTCGCGGCTTGCGTCGCGGGCCGCGCAGCCTGATCGCGCGTCGTCGCGCGGCGGCCAAGTCGAAGACCGGCGAGCCGACGGCGGAAGGCGAGCAGCCGGCCGCGCCCGTCGAGTCCGCCGAAGCCGCTGCCGCGCCGGCTCCGCGTGCGCCCCGCGCGCCGCGCAACAAGGATGCGGCATCGAAGGCGCCGCGCAAGACCGCGGCCAAGCGCGACGGTGCAGCCGCGCCGCGACAGGGGCAAGGCCAAGGCAAGCGCGGCGCGAACGCCGCGGCTGCCGGTGCCGCTCCGGCCGCCGCCGCGCCGTCCGAGGACATCTTCTCCTACGTCACGTCGCCGGCCTTCGATGCCGACAACGGCGATGGCGACGGCGCGAACGCCCCGATGGTGCGCCGCGGCCGCCAGGCGCCCAAGCGCGTGCTCGCACCGGAAGACGACGCGCCGAAGCTGCACAAGGTGCTGGCCGAGGCCGGCATGGGTTCGCGTCGGGACATGGAAGAGCTGATCGTGGCCGGCCGTGTGTCGGTGAACGGCGAGCCCGCGCACATCGGCCAGCGGATCCTGCCGACCGATCAGGTGCGCATCAACGGCAAGCCGGTCAGGCGCAAGTTGCAGAGCAAGCCGCCGCGCGTGCTGCTGTACCACAAGCCGACCGGCGAGATCGTCAGCCACGCCGATCCGGAAGGCCGTGCCTCGGTGTTCGATCGCCTGCCGCCGATGAAGACGGCGAAATGGCTCGCGGTCGGCCGGCTCGACTTCAACACCGAAGGTTTGCTGATGCTGACCACCTCGGGCGATCTGGCGAACCGCTTCATGCATCCGCGCTACAGCGTGGAGCGCGAATACGCGGTGCGCGTGGTCGGCGAACTGAACGAGGCATCCCGTCAGAAGCTGCTGCACGGCGTCGAGCTCGACGACGGCCCGGCCAATTTCCTGCGGATCCGCGACGGCGGCGGCGAAGGCACCAACCACTGGTACCACGTGGCGCTGGCCGAAGGTCGCAACCGCGAGGTGCGCCGCATGTTCGAGGCGGTCGGCCTGATGGTGAGCCGCCTGATCCGGACGCGCCACGGCGAGATTCCGCTGCCGAAGGGCCTCAAGCGCGGCCGCTGGGAAGAGCTCGACGAGGCCCAGGTGCGCAAGCTGATGGCCTCCGTGGGCCTGAAGGTGGCGAGCGAGGAGAAAGGCGGCAAGCGCGGCGCGGGCAGCCCGGCCGAGCGCCGTCAGCCCGATCCGATGCAGACCTCGATGGGCTTCCTGGACCGCGAGCCGGTGCTGACCACCCACGGCCAGCTCGACCAGCCGAGGCGCGGCGGTGGCCGACGCGGTGCGCAGGGCGGCGGCTTCGGCGCCGGCTATGGCGGCATGCCCGGTTACAGCGGCAATGGCGGCAACGGCAATGCGAACGGCAACCGCGGCGCGAACGGCAACCGCCGTGGCGGCGGCGACGTCGACGGCAACCGTCTGTCGTACGGCGCGAACGGCAACAAGCGCGGCAGCAGTGGTGCGGGTGGCGGTGGTGGCAAGGGCGGCCCGCGCGGCGGCAACGCCAACGGCAACGGCAACCGCGCCGAGGGCAACGGCCCGTCGGGCGGCGGCGCCCGTGGCGGCCAGCGTCCGCAGCAGCGCAACCGCTCGCGCGGCCGCTGATCGCGGCGGCAACACGATGGGAAACCGGCCTGCGGGCCGGTTTCATTGGGCGATACTTTGCGTTTTGGATTGAAAAACGCTACAATCGCAAAGTCGCTGGGCGTACGGATTCAATGTGCGGCCTAGGTGCGACCACCAGGGTAAGAAGATGGGCGTTTCGCCCATTTTTTTTTGCTCAAACGGTTGGGCATCTCGGGTAGCACTTCCTGCGCCGGCAAGGCGCGCGTCTGCGGGTGAATCGCGAACGGCGAGCGCGAACACCTGAGAGGACACTGTGCAACTGACGGAATTGATTGAAACCACGGTCACCGGGCTCGGATACGAGCTGGTCGATCTCGAGCGCACCGGGCGCGGCATGATGTGCATCTATATCGACCAGCCCGCCGGCATCTCGATCGACGATTGCGAGAAGGTGACGCGTCAGCTGCAGCACGTATTGACGGTCGAAAACATCGATTACGAACGGCTCGAGGTTTCGTCCCCGGGCCTCGACCGACCGCTGAAGAAGCTGGCCGACTTCGAACGGTTCGCCGGAAGCGAAATCTCCGTCACCCTGAAAAAGCCGCTGGAAGGCCGCAAGACCTACCGGGGCATTCTGCATGCGCCGAACGGCGAAACGATCGGTTTGGAATTCGAGATGAAGAAGGGCGAGGCGGCCATGCTGGATTTCACGCTGGCTGACATCGACAAAGCCCGCCTGATTCCGCAAGTTGACTTTAGGAGCCGCAAACAATGAGTCGCGAAGTGTTGATGCTGGTGGATGCGCTGGCGCGCGAGAAAAACGTCGACAAGGATATCGTGCTGGGCGCGCTGGAAGCCGCGCTGGCCTCGGCATCCAAGAAGCTGTTCGACGAAGGCGCCGAGATTCGCGTCCATATCGATCGCGAAAGCGGCGAGCACGAAACTTTCCGGCGCTGGCTCGTGGTGCCCGACGAAGCGGGCCTGCAGGAACCGGATCGCGAGATCCTGCTGTTTGAAGCACGCGAGCAGAAGCCCGAGATCGAGGTCGGCGACTACGTCGAGGAATCGGTGCCGTCGATCGAATTCGGTCGCATTGGCGCGCAGGCCGCCAAGCAGGTGATCCTGCAGAAGGTGCGCGACGCGGAACGCGAGCAGATCCTGAACGACTACCTCGAGCGCGGCGAGAAGATCATGACCGGCGCGGTCAAGCGTCTGGACAAGGGCAATTTCATCGTCGAGTCGGGCCGTGTCGAGGCGCTGCTGCGCCGCGATCAGCTGATTCCGAAGGAAAACCTGCGCGTCGGCGATCGCGTGCGCGCCTACATCGGCAAGGTCGATCGCACCGCGCGCGGCCCGCAGATCGAGCTGTCGCGCACGGCGCCCGAATTCCTGATGAAGCTGTTCGAGATGGAAGTGCCGGAGATCGAGCAGGGCCTGCTCGAGATCAAGGCCGCCGCTCGCGATCCGGGCGTGCGCGCCAAGATCGGCGTGGTCGCCTACGACAAGCGCATCGATCCGATCGGCACCTGCGTCGGCATTCGCGGCTCGCGTGTGCAGGCCGTGCGCAACGAGCTCGGTGGCGAAAACATCGACATCGTGCTATGGTCCGACGATCCCGCCCAGTTCGTGATCGGCGCGCTCGCGCCGGCAGCCGTCCAGTCGATCGTCGTCGATGAAGAAAAGCATTCGATGGACGTGGTCGTCGACGAGAACGAACTGGCCGTCGCGATTGGCCGCAGCGGCCAGAACGTGCGGCTCGCCAGCGAACTGACCGGCTGGCAGATCAACATCATGACGCCGAACGAGTCCGCGCTGAAGCAGAACGAAGAGCGCGACCGTCTGCGCGGCCTGTTCATGGCGCGTCTCGACGTGGATGAGGAAGTCGCCGACATCCTGATCGACGAAGGCTTCACCAGCCTCGAAGAAATCGCCTACGTGCCGCTGAACGAAATGCTCGAGATCGAGGCGTTCGACGAGGAAACCGTGCACGAGCTGCGCAACCGCTCGCGCGATGCACTGTTGACGATGGCGATCGCCAATGAAGAAAAGGTGGAGAACGCCGCGCTCGATCTGAAGAGCCTCGATGGCGTCACCCCCGAGCTGCTGGCCAAGCTCGCCGAGAACGGCGTGCAGACGCGCGACGATCTCGCCGAGCTGGCCGTGGACGAGCTGGTCGAGATGACCGGTGTGGAAGAGGAAGCCGCTAAAGCGCTGATCATTAAGGCACGTGAACACTGGTTCCAGTGAGAAATGACCATGGCGCACTGATATTTGGCGGCCGTCAAGGCCGCATGACCCGATGCTAACCGCAAGGAATCGGTCCTTGCATTAAGAGGAATGAATGGCGAGTAACAACGTAGCCCAATTTGCCGCGGAACTGAAAATGCCTGCTGGTGTGCTGCTCGAGCAGCTGCAGGCAGCGGGCGTCCAGAAAGCGAGTGAAGACGATGCGCTGTCGGAAACCGACAAGGCGCGTCTGCTCGATCATTTGCGTAAATCGCACGGCTCGTCCGACGCCGACAAGCGCAAGATCACGCTGACCCGCCGGCATACGTCGGAAATCAAGCAATCCGACGGGACGGGTAAGGCTCGCACCATTCAGGTCGAGGTGCGCAAGAAGCGGACGTTCGTGAAGCGTGACGACGTCGCAGAAAATGGCGTCGACGCGGGTCAGGATCAGGCCGACGACGCAGCGGCCGACGCCGATCTCAAGCGCCGCGAGGAAGAAGCGCGCCGCGAGGCCGAGCTGCTCGAGAAGCAGGCGCAGGAACTGCGCGAGCGCCAGGAGCGCCTCGAGCGCGAGGAAGCGGAGCGTCGGGCTCGCGAGGAAGCGGCCGAAGCCGAGCGTCGTCGCGCCGAGGAAGAAGCGGCCTCGAAGCGCGCGGCTGCCGCCGCTGTGGTCCAGCAGCAGGCCGCCGCGCAGCAGGCCGCCGCCGAACAGGCAGCGCGTGTCCAGCAGCCCGCGGCAGTGCAACCGGCTGCCGGCGCGGCCGAACCGGCAGCGCACTCGTCGCAGGACGAGGAGCGCGCCGCGGCAGAGCGCACGGCACAGCGTGAAGCGGCCAGGAAGGCCGAGGATGCAGCCCGAGAGGCGGCCGACAAGGCACGCGCCGAGCAGGAAGAGATCCGCAAGCGTCGCGAGGCCGCCGAGGCCGAAGCGCGCGCGATCCGCGAGATGATGGCCACGCCGCGTCGCGCGCAGGTCAAGGCACCGGAACCGGTCAAGCCGGCCGAGCCGCCCAAGACCGCCGAGGCCAAGGGCACGCTGCACAAGCCGGCCAAGCCGGCCGGTGAGGCGGGCGCGCGTCCGGCCAACGCAGCGGCGAAGAAGCCCGCTGCTGCGCCGGCGAACGCCAGTACCACCACGGCACCGGGTGCGGGCGACCGCAACAAGAAGCCGGGCGCGGGCAAGGGTGGCTGGCAGGACGACGCCTCGAAGCGTCGCGGCATCAAGACCCGCGGCGATTCGAGCGGTGGCGTGGACCGTGGCTGGCGCGGCGGCCCGAAGGGTCGCGGCCGTCACCAGGACAGCGGTTCGTCGTTCCAGGCGCCGACCGAGCCGGTGGTGCGCGAAGTGCACGTGCCGGAAACCATCTCCGTGGCCGATCTCGCCCACAAGATGTCGGTGAAGGCGTCCGAAGTCATCAAGATCATGATGAAGCTCGGCCAGATGGTCACGATCAACCAGGTGCTGGACCAGGAAACGGCGATGATCATCGTCGAGGAACTGGGCCACCGCGCGGTAGCGGCCAAGCTCGACGATCCGGAAGCGTTGCTCGTCGAGGGTGAAGTCGGCGTCGATGCGGAGCAACTGCCGCGTCCGCCGGTCGTCACCGTGATGGGTCACGTCGACCATGGCAAGACCTCGCTGCTCGACTACATCCGCCGCGCGAAGGTCGCGGCGGGCGAAGCGGGTGGTATCACGCAGCACATCGGCGCCTATCACGTCGAAACGCCGCGTGGCGTGGTCACCTTCCTCGACACTCCGGGTCACGAGGCCTTCACGGCCATGCGTGCTCGCGGTGCGAAGGCGACCGACATCGTGATTCTGGTGGTGGCAGCCGACGACGGCGTGATGCCGCAGACGAAGGAAGCCATCTCGCACGCCAAGGCGGGCGGGGTGCCGATCGTCGTCGCGATCAACAAGATCGACAAGCCGGATGCGAATCTGGACCGGGTCAAGCAGGAACTCGTCGCCGAAGGCGTCGTGCCGGAAGAATACGGCGGCGAATCGCCGTTCGTGCCGGTGTCGGCCAAGACGGGTGCAGGCATCGACGATCTGCTCGAAAACGTGCTGCTGCAGGCCGAAGTGCTGGAACTGAAGGCACCGGTCGAGGCGCCGGCCAAGGGCATCGTGATCGAAGCGAAGCTCGACAAGGGCAAGGGCCCGGTCGCGACGGTGCTGGTGCAGTCGGGCACGCTGTCGCGCGGCGATGTGGTGCTGGCGGGTACGGCTTACGGCCGCGTGCGGGCGATGCTCGACGAGAACGGCAAGCCGACCAAGGCGGCGGGTCCGTCGATCCCGGTGGAAATCCAGGGTCTGTCGGAAGTGCCGGGCGCGGGCGAGGAAGTGATCGTGCTGCCGGACGAGCGCAAGGCGCGCGAAATCGCGCTGTTCCGTCAGGGCAAGTTCCGCGACGTCAAGCTGGCCAAGCAGCAGGCGGCCAAGCTCGAAAGCATGCTCGAGCAGATGGGCGAGGGCGAGGTGCAGAACCTGCCCCTCATCATCAAGGCCGACGTGCAGGGTTCGCAGGAAGCGCTGGTGCAGTCGCTGCTCAAGCTGTCGACCGACGAAGTGCGCGTGCAGATCGTGCACAGCGCGGTGGGCGGCATCAGCGAAAGCGACGTCAACCTGGCCACGGCCTCGAAGGCGGTCATCATCGGCTTCAACACGCGTGCCGATGCTCAGGCCCGCAAGGTGGCCGAGTCGAACGGCATCGACATCCGTTACTACAACATCATCTATGACGCAGTGGATGAGGTGAAGGCGGCGATGTCGGGCATGCTGGCGCCGGAAAAGCGCGAGATCATCACGGGCACGGTGGAAGTGCGCCAGGTCATCAAGGTGCCGAAGGTCGGCCTGGTGGCGGGTTGTATGGTCACGGACGGTGTGGTCAAGCGCTCGTCGTCGGTGCGCGTGCTGCGCAACAACGTGGTCATCTTCACGGGCGAGCTCGATTCGCTCAAGCGCTTCAAGGACGACGTGAAGGAAGTGAAGCAGGGCTTCGAGTGCGGCATGTCGATCAAGAACTTCAACGACGTCGTCGAAGGCGATCAGTTCGAAGTGTTCGAGGTCACGGAAGTCGCCCGGACGCTGTAAGGCCGGCGTGAATGCCGATGGGCGGGGCAGGCGTGGGCCTGTCCCGCCCATTTTTCATGGCGACGACGCTCGCGTCGCCCGGTCGATGAACGCAATGACGGATTTACCATGACGAAGAAACGTACTTCTCCCAATCGCAACGTGCAGATTGCCGACCAGATCCAGCGCGATCTGTCCGAGCTGATCATGCGCGAAGTGAAAGACCCGCGGATCGGCATCGTGACGATCCAGAGCGTCGAGCTGACACCCGATTACGCGCACGCGAAGGTGTTCTTCACGGCGCTGACGGGCGACCCGATGCAGACCCAGGACGCGCTGAACCACGCGGCCGGCCATCTTCACAACCTGCTGTTCAAGCGCCTGCACATCCACACCGTGCCCACGCTGCATTTCCATTACGACAAGACCATCGAGAAGGCGGTCGAGATGTCGCGTCTGATCGAACAGGCGAACTCGACGCGCGCGAAGGACGACTGAGCCGCGCCCACGCTGCCGATTTCGCCATGACGACTGCTCCCCAACGCCCGCGCGTGCCGCGCCGCATGCTCGACGGCGTGCTGCTGCTGGACAAGCCGATCGGCCTGTCCAGCAACGATGCGCTGATCCGTGCCAAGCGCCTCTATCTCGCGAAGAAGGCGGGCCACACCGGCACGCTCGATCCGCTCGCCACCGGCCTGCTGCCGCTCTGCTTCGGCGAGGCCACCAAGTTCTCCCAGGATCTGCTCGAGGCCGACAAGACCTACGAGGCCACAATGCGGCTCGGCATTCGCACCGCCACCGGCGATGCCGAGGGCGAGGCGATCGAGACGCGCGAGGTGCGGGCCGATCGCGCCGCGATCGAGGCGGTGCTGCCGCGCTTTCTCGGCGAGATCGTGCAGGTGCCGCCGATGTATTCGGCGCTCAAGCGCGACGGCAAGCCGCTCTACGAATATGCCCGCGCGGGGCAGACCGTCGAGCGCGAAGGCCGGCAGGTCACGATCCTCGCGCTCGACCTGCTCGACTGCGCGCTGCCGGACGTGACGTTCCGCGTGACCTGCAGCAAGGGCACCTACGTGCGCACGCTGGCCGAGGACATCGGCGAGGCGCTCGGCTGCGGCGCGCATCTGGTGGCGCTGCGACGCACCGGAGTGGGCGCGCTCACGCTCGAGCACGCGGTCACGCTCGACGCGCTGTCCGACGCCGAGGCGAGCGAGCGCGATGCCTGGCTGCAGCCGGTCGATGCGCTGCTGTCGACGTTCGCGCGCGTGACGCTCGATGCCGACGAGGCGAAGCGCTTTCGTCACGGCCAGCGCCTGCGGATCGCCGCGGCGCTTGCGACAGGCATCGAGGAGGGCGCGCGCGTGCGCGTGTATGACGACACCGGGCGCCTGCTCGGCGTGGCACGCCTGAACGACGGCGTGCTCGCACCCGAACGGCTCGTGGTCACCGGCGAGGCCGCCGGCTGAGTTGCCGGCCGACGACTCGCAGGCTTTCTCCGGCCGATAAAAAAACACCCGATCTCCGATCGGGTGTTTTTTCTTGTGCGGACAGGCCGTTGGAGCTTTCGCCGTCTCAGTGCGCCGCGGACGCCGCCGCGCTCGAATCGCCGCCGCCGGCCTTCTCCGGCTTGGTGATCCACACCAGCGCGATCAGCACCACGAACACCAGTGACGACAGATAGAACAGGTCGTTCACGCCGAGCTGCGCGGCCTGCTGCGTGGCCATCTGGTTGATCAGCCCGTGCGCCTGCTCCTCGCTCAGGCCGAGGTTGCGCATCTGCGTGACGGTCTGGTTGAAGATCGGGTTGTAGACGTTGGTCTGCTCGACGATCTGCGCGTGGTGGAAGTTGTTGCGGTGGTCCCACGCGGTCTGGAAGATCGAGGTGCCGATGCCCCCGAACATGATCCGCACGAAGTTCGACAGGCCCGAGGCGGCCGGAATCCGGTTGCCGGGCAGCCCCGACAGCGTGATCGACACCAGCGGGATGAAGAAGCCCGCCATCGCGATGCCCTGCACGAAGGTCGGCAGCATCAGCGACCATTCGTCGACGCCGGTGGTGTAGCGCGAGCGCATCCAGAAGCACAGCGCGAAGGTCAGGAACGCAGCGGTGGCGATGTAGCGCGGATCGGTGCGCGGCAGATACTTGCCGGTCAGCGGCGAGAGCAGGATCGCGAAGAAGCCTACTGGTGCGAGCACCAGCCCGGCGTCGGTGGCCGTGTAGCCGATCTGCGTCTGCAGCCACAGCGGCAGCAGCACCAGATTGCCGAAATACAGCCCGTAGCCGACCGACAGCGCGATCGTGCCGCCGCTGAAATTGCGCTTCGCGAACAGCGACAGGTCCACCACCGGATGTTCGGCCGTCAGCTCCCAGATCACGAAGGCCGTGAAGGCGATCACCGCGGTCAGCGCCAGCACCACGATCGTGGTGGAGGCGAACCAGTCGAGATCCTTGCCCTTGTCTAGCATGACCTGCAGCGAGCCCACCCAGATCACCAGCAGTGCGAGGCCGACGCCGTCGATCGGCGCGCGGCGCGTGACCGATTCGCGGTTGCGGTAGATCATCGTGGTCACGATCGCGGCGGCGATGCCCACCGGGATGTTCACGTAGAAGATCCACGGCCACGAATAGTTGTCCGAGATCCAGCCGCCGAGAATCGGCCCCGCCACCGGCGCGATCAGCGTGGTCATCGCCCACAGCGCGAGCGCCATCGGCGCCCGCGCGCGTGGATAGCTCGACAGCAGCAGCGACTGCGAGAGCGGAATCATCGGCCCGGCCACCGCGCCCTGGATCACGCGCGAGACGAGCAGGAACGGCAACGTCGGCGCGAGCCCGCACAGCCACGACGAGATCACGAACAGCACGATCGAGGCGATGAACAGGCGCACCTGGCCGATCCGGTCGGTGAGCCAGCCCGTCAGTGGCACCGAGATCGCATTGGCGACCGCGAACGAGGTGATGACCCAGGTGCCCTGATCGGACGACACGCCGAGGTCGCCCGAGATGGTGGGAATCGCGACGTTCGCGATCGAGGTGTCGAGCACGTTCATGAACACCGCGAGCGACACCGCGATCGTGCCGAGCACGAGCTGCCCGCCTTCGAGCGGCGGATGAGTGATGTGTTGTGGCGTGGCCATGCGCGTCGTCCCGGGCGCTTACTTCGCGGCCTGTTTCGGTGCGGCGGCGCTGCCCGCGCCGCCGGCGTTTTCGGCGATGATGCGGGCGATCTCGGCATCGGCCTCGTCGCCGTATTTCGCGAATACGTCGGTTTGATAGACGGTGTTCGGCACGGTGCCGAGCTGGCCGCCCTGATCGCTGCGGATGTCCACGTCGACCTGCATCGACAGGCCGATGCGCAGCGGATGCTTGTCGAGCTCCTGCGGGTCGAGCGCGATGCGCACCGGCAGGCGCTGCACCACCTTGATCCAGTTGCCCGTGGCGTTCTGCGCCGGCAGCAGGGAGAAGGCCGAACCCGTGCCGGCCGAGAAGCCCACCACCTTGCCGTGGTACTTGACCGACGAGCCGTAGATGTCGGCCGTCAGCTCGACCGGCTGGCCGATGCGCATGTGCGTGAGCTGCACTTCCTTGAAGTTCGCGTCCACCCACACGCCGTTCAGCGGCACCACCGACATCAGCGGCGTGCCCGGCGCGACGCGCTGGCCGACCTGCACCGAGCGCTTGGCCACGTAGCCGGTGACCGGTGCGGGCAGCACGTTGCGCGCGTTGTTCAGATAGGCGTCGCGCACCTTGGCCGCGGCGGCCAGCACGTTCGGGTGATCGGCGATCGTGGTGTTGGCGGTCAGTGCTCGGTTCGAGGCGAGCTGCTGCTGGGCGGCGTCGACCGAGGCCTGCGCGGCCTTCACGGCGTCGCGCGCGTGCGAGATCTCTTCCTGCGACACGGCGCCGGTCTGCGCGACGGCCAGGCGGCGGCGCAGATCGTCCTGCGCCTTCGAGAGGTCCGACTGGCGCAGCGTGACCTGGGCACGGTACTGGTCGTCGTTGACGAACAGGCCGCGCACCTGGCGCACCGTCTGCGCGAGATTCGCCTCGGCCTGCTGCAGCGCGACCTGCGCGTCGGCCGGGTCAAGCTTCACGAGCGGCTGGCCGGCCTGGATCGTCTGCGTGTCGTCGGCGTTCACGGCGATCACGGTGCCGGTGACCTGCGGCGTGATCTGCACCACGTTGCCGTTCACGTACGCGTCGTCGGTGTCTTCATGGAAGCGCGCGACGAGGAAGTAATACAGGCCGTACGCGATCGCGGCGATCACGACGATCACGGCGAGCAGCGCCAACATGCGCTTGCGTTT
The DNA here is from genome assembly GCA_030151225.1 of Burkholderia sp. Lineage (GTDB taxonomy): Bacteria > Pseudomonadota > Gammaproteobacteria > Burkholderiales > Burkholderiaceae > Burkholderia. The sequence continues at coordinate 12,762 of JASLEG010000248.1, forward strand.
CGAGTTGCCCGGCTTCGGTGCGCCGGCTGCTTGCTGTTGCGGTTCGCTCATGGCGAGGTTCTCCGTCGATTCTTGTCGGTGGTGCGTACGAGGTCAGGCGAGGGCGGTCGCGGCGGGCATCATTGCGACGCCTGCTGCGTGGCGGTCGCGCCGGATGCGGCGTTCGAGGCGGTGGCCGATGCGGCTGCGGCCGGCGTGGCGGCCAGCGGCGTCTGCGTGGCGTCGAAGCCGCCGCCGAGCGCCTTGATCAGGCCGATCTGCATGTCGCGACGGCGCATCACGAGATTCGTCACGCTCTGCTCGGCCGCGAGGCGGTTGATGTCGGCGCTGAGCACCAGCAGTTGCGGCGACAGGCCGGCCTTGTAGCGGATCACGGCGAGATCGTAGGCATGCGTCGAGGCGTCGAGCGCGCGCTGCGCGTCGCCGGTCTGGCGGTCGATCGCGCGGATCGAGGCGACCTGCGTGGCCACGTCGTTGAGGGCGCTCACCAGCGTCTGGTTGTAGTTCGCCACGCTGAGGTCGTAGTCGGCGTAGGTGCCCTTCAGCTTCGCGCGCAGCGCACCGCCGTAGAAGATCGGCAGATGGATCGCCGGGCCGAATTGCGCCTGGCGGCTCGCGAATTTCAGAAACTGGCCCCAGCCGAACGCATCGAAGCCGAAGCCGGCCGCGAGATTGACGTCGGGGAAGAACTCCGCCTTGGTTTCGTTCACGTCGGCGAGCTTCGCCTCGACCTGCCAGCGCGCGGCCACGATGTCGGGCCGGCGCGAGACCAGATCGGCCGGGATGTTGCCGGGCAGCGTGACGGCGCTGCCCGCTTGCAGCACCGGGTTGGCGATCGCGAGGCCGCGGTCCGGGCCCTTGCCGAGCAGCGCCGCGAGCTGGTAGCGCACGGTGGCGATCTGGCCGTCGAGGTCGGACAGCGTCGACTGGCTGGTGGCCACGTTGCCGCGCGCGGTCTGGCGCTCAACGTTGGTGTCGAGCCCGGCGCCCACGCGGCCCTCGGTGATCTTGCCGACCGTCTCGCGGTTGCTGATCTCGCGCTGGGCGATGTCGCGCAGCGCGTACAGCTGCGCGAGCTGGTTGTAGGTGCGCGCCAGCGAGGTGGCGAGCGTCACGCGCGCCTGCTGGTATTCGGCCTGCGCGGCTTTCTGCTGCGAGACGGCCGACTTCAGGCGCTCGCGGTTCTTGCCCCACAGATCGAGCTCCCACGACGCGCTGACGAGCGCGTTGTTCTCGCTGAACCAGCTGCCGCCGTACGGGGGCGGGAACAGGCCGTTGCCCGAATAGAGCTCGCGGGTCCACGAATACTTGCCGTCGATCTTCGGGAACAGCGTGGCGCGCGACGACTGGATGTAGGCGGAGGCCTTGGCGATGCGGGCCTGGGCCTCGGCGAGGTTCGGGTTGCTCGCGAGCGCCTCGTCGATCAGCTTCGGCAGCTGCGGGTCGCCGAACTGCTGCGCCCAGTCCCAGCTCGGCCACTGGCCGCCCTCGGCCGGCAGGCTCTGCGAGGCGTCGAACTGCTCGGCCGGCGCGATGCGCTTGTCACTGTGGATGCCCATGTAGTTGGCGCAGCCGGCCAGCGCGAACGCGGCCGCGCTGGCCGCGATCACGCCGCGCAACGGCCGTGCGCCGGCCCCCGTCCCTGAATGGATAGTGGACATTGCAAGGATTTCCTTATGTCGATCCGTATGGAATTGTTGTAGTGACACGGTTTACTGCGCCGCGGAGCCGGTGCCACCGGCCGCGACCTCTCCGCCGTAATTGCAGAGGATCCGCCGCAGCATGCTCTTCAGGAAGCCCACTTCTTCCGGCGTGAAGCCGGCCAGCAACTGGTCGAGCACGCTCACGAAGATCTCCGGCATGCGTTCGGCCAGTTCGCGCCCCTCGTCGGTCAGCTCGAGCCGCACCACGCGCCGGTCCTCGTGACTGCGCACGCGCGAGAGCAGCCCGCGCTTCTCCACGCGGTCGAGCAGCCGGGTCACGGCGCTCGCGTCGATCGCGTACTCGCGCGCGAGCTCGGCCGCGGTCGAGCACTTGCCGACCGCCAGCATGAACAGCATGCTGGCCTGGGTGCCGGTGATGCCGAGCTCCGTCTGGGTGCGCTGGGTGACGAGGTTGGTCATCAGCGACCGCACGCGCGACAGCAGATAGCCCACGCTGTCGTTGACCGGATAGGCTGCCAGCGACAGGTTGCGTGTGGAAGACGAAGAGGAGTCCGACATGGTTGCTGATTCTGCAATAGTTGACTGGGCAGCAGTATAGGGGCGATTGCTTGCCTCGGCAAATGATGACGTGCGTCCGCGGTTGAGGCAATCGGGGGGGCGCCACGTCGCGGGGGCGGCGCGCGAAATTCGGGTCGGAGCGGGGGCGCGAGCCTGGGCGCCGCAGCGCCCAGGCGCTTGGCGTTTGCGCGACACTCGGTGTGCGGTGCAGCGAAGCGGGCCGTCGGCGACATCCTGGCGTGCTATACTCCTTGGCTTTCCAGGATGCAAATCAAAGCGGCGCGCGTGAGGCAAGTCTCGACGAGCGCGTTTTTGCGTGTCCGATCATCAGGTTTCGAAATCAGGTTTCTATGACCCGCGCCCTTCGCAATATCGCCATCATCGCCCACGTCGACCACGGCAAGACCACGCTCGTCGACCAACTGCTGCGCCAGTCCGGCACGTTCCGCGAGAACCAGCAGATGGTCGAACGCGTGATGGACTCGAACGACATCGAAAAGGAACGCGGGATCACGATTCTCGCGAAGAACTGCGCGGTCGAATACGAAGGCACCCACATCAACATCGTCGACACCCCGGGCCACGCCGACTTCGGCGGCGAAGTGGAGCGCGTGCTGTCGATGGTCGACTCGGTGCTGCTGCTGGTGGACGCCGTGGAAGGCCCGATGCCGCAAACGCGCTTCGTCACGAAGAAGGCGCTCGCGCTCGGTCTGAAGCCGATCGTCGTGATCAACAAG
>JASLEG010000177.1 GCA_030151225.1 Burkholderia sp.
CAGCTTGCCGTTGCGGCGGAAATACCAGCCGCGGTTCTGGCCGCCTTGCAGGTTGAACGCGAGGCAGTTGTGCTGCGGCAGATCTTCGAGCGTTTTCGGCTTGCCGTGTTTGCGGAAATATTCCGGCGTCCCGCAGACCACCCGCCGGTTCGACGCCAGCTTCACCGCGACGAAATTCGGATCGACCGCGCCGCCGATCCGGATCGACAGGTCGTAGCCCTCGCGCACCAGGTCCACCACGCGATCGGTCAGGTTGAAGGACAACTGCAGCTCGGGCTTGTCGGCCGCGAACGCGGGCGCGAGCGGCGCGACGTGCTTGCGGCCGAACGCCGCTGGCGCCGACACGATCAGGTGGCCGTCCACCGCGCGGCGCCCGGCCGCCACCTCGTTCTCGGCCTGATCCCATTCGCCGAGCAGGCCGCGGCAGCGCTCGAGGAAGGCCGCGCCCTCCTCGCTCACCACCAGCCGCCGCGTCGAGCGGTACATCAGCTTGACGCCGAGGCGTTTCTCCAGCGCGTCGATGCGCCGCCCGAGCACCACGGGCGACACGCCCTCCTCGAGCGCGGCGGCCGCCAGGCTGCCCGCGTCGGCCACGCGCACGAAGGTCTCGATCTGCTTGAAGCGATCCATGAATGGCGTCTCCTTGCCGGCCGAACCGCGGCTCGATGGCGGCCCGAACCGTCGATTCGATACTTTTAGTTTCGTAATAAGCGACGAGCAGCGATCTTATCAAAGCTTTCCTGGATACCTAAAGTGTCTCCCATACCGTGATCCGCCATTCCAAGGAGACATGCATGGCCAAGATGAGAGCCGTCGACGCCGCCGTTCTGGTACTCGAAAAAGAAGGCATCCAGACCGCGTTCGGCGTGCCGGGCGCCGCGATCAACCCGTTCTACTCCGCGCTGCGCGCCTCCGGCGCGATCGGCCACGTGCTGGCCCGCCACGTCGAGGGCGCCTCGCACATGGCCGAGGGCTACACGCGGGCCGCACCCGGCAACATCGGGGTGTGCATCGGCACCTCGGGCCCGGCCGGCACCGACATGATCACGGGCCTCTATTCGGCCCAGGCCGATTCGATCCCGATCCTCGCGATCACCGGCCAGGCGCCGCGCGCGCGGCTCTACAAGGAGGATTTCCAGGCCGTCGACATCGAATCGATCGCCAAGCCGGTCACCAAGTGGGCGGTCACCGTGCGCGAGCCGGCGCTGGTGCCGCGGGTGTTCCAGCAGGCCTTCCACCTGATGCGCTCGGGCCGCCCCGGCCCGGTGCTGGTGGACCTGCCGATCGACGTGCAGCTCGCCGAGATCGAGTTCGACATCGACACCTACGAACCGCTGCCCGTCTACAAGCCGAAGGCCACGCGCGCCCAGATCGAGGCCGCGCTGCGCATGCTGAACGACGCCGAGCGCCCGCTGATCGTGTCGGGCGGCGGCGTGCTGAACGCCGCGGCCGAGGCGCTGCTCGTGCAGTTCGCCGAAACCGTCGGCGTGCCGGTGATTCCCACGCTGATGTCGTGGGGCGCGATTCCGGACGATCACCCGCTGATGGCCGGCATGGTGGGCCTGCAGACCTCGCATCGCTACGGCAACGCCACGCTGCTCGCCGCCGACTTCGTGCTCGGCATCGGCAACCGCTGGGCGAACCGTCACACCGGCAGCGTCGAGGTGTACACGAAGGGGCGCAAGTTCGTGCACGTCGACATCGAGCCGACCCAGATCGGCCGCGTGTTCGGCCCCGATCTCGGCATCGTGTCGGACGCGAAGGCCGCGCTCGAGCTGTTCGTGGAAGTGGCCGCCGAATGGAAGGCGGCCGGCCGGCTCAAGGATCGCGGCGCGTGGGTGGCCGAGTGCCAGACCCGCAAGCGCACGCTGCAGCGCAAGACCCACTTCGACGACGTGCCGGTCAAGCCGCAGCGCGTGTACGAGGAGATGAACCAGGCCTTCGGCCGCAACACCTGCTACGTCAGCACGATCGGCCTGTCGCAGATTGCCGGCGCGCAGTTCCTGCACGTGTACAAGGCGCGCAACTGGATCAACTGCGGCCAGGCCGGCCCGCTCGGCTGGACCATTCCGGCCGCGCTCGGGGTACGCGCGGCGGACCCGTCGCGGCCGATCGTGGCACTCTCGGGCGACTACGACTTCCAGTTCATGATCGAGGAGCTCGCGGTGGGCGCGCAGTTCAAGCTGCCCTACGTGCACGTGGTGGTGAACAACTCGTATCTGGGCCTGATCCGCCAGGCGCAGCGCCAGTTCGACATGGACTACTGCGTGCAGCTCGCGTTCGAGAACGTCAACGCGCCCGAGATCGGCAACTACGGCGTCGATCACGTGGCGGTGGCCGAGGGCCTCGGCTGCAAGGCGTTGCGCGTGACCCGGCCCGAGGAGATCGCGCCGGCCTTCGCGCAGGCCAAGCAGCTGATCGCCGAATTCAGCGTGCCGGTAGTGGTCGAGGTGATCCTCGAGCGCGTCACCAACATCGCGATGGGCGCCGAGATCGACGCGATCAACGAATTCGAGCCGCTCGCCGACCGGCCCGAGCACGCGCCGACCGCCATCTCGCTGCTCGACTGAGCCGCGGATCGGGCGTCGCTCCCCCGGATTCCCGATCCCCGATCCCGTCTCGGGTGCCCGCGCGGCGCCCCTTTCCCCAAGCATTCCGACCGACCGGAGACACCGTCATGCCGAAATTCGCCGCGAACCTGACCATGCTGTTCAACGAGCTGCCCTTCCTCGAGCGCTTCGCCGCGGCCGCCGAGGCCGGGTTCGACGCCGTGGAATTCCTGTTCCCCTATCCGTACGACAAGCAGGAACTGGCCGAGCGGCTGGCCACGCACCGCCTGAAGCTGGTGCTGCACAACCTGCCGGCCGGCAACTGGGAGAACGGCGAGCGCGGCATCGCCTGCCTGCCCGACCGCACGGCCGAATTCCAGGACGGCGTGGGCCGCGCGATCGACTACGCGAAGGCGCTGAACGTGCCGCAACTGAACTGCCTGGTGGGGATTCCGGCGGCCAGCGCGCCGCGCGACACCACGCTGGTCACGATCGTGGAGAACCTGCGCTTCGCCGCGAAGGCGCTGCAGCAGGAAGGCATCCGCCTGTTGGTCGAGCCGTGCAATGCCTACGACATTCCGGGCTTCGCGCTGAACCGCTCGACCGAGGCGCTCGACGTGATCCGCGCGGTAGGTTCGGACAACCTGTTCCTGCAGTACGACATCTATCACATGCAGCGCATGGAGGGCGAGCTCGCCGCCACCCTGCGCCGGCACCTGAGCGCGATCGCGCACATCCAGCTCGCCGACAACCCCGGGCGCCACGAGCCGGGCACGGGCGAGATCCGCTACGACTACCTGTTCGCGCTGCTCGACGAACTCGGTTACGACGGCTACATCGGCTGCGAATACAAGCCGCGCAGCACCACGCGCGACGGCCTCGGCTGGCTGCGCGAAGCGAAGCAGCGCAGCGCCGAATACGCCTGAGCCCCACCGCCAACTTTCAGGAGACAACCTCAATGGCAAGCATCGGTTTCATCGGCCTCGGCATCATGGGTTCCCACATGGCCCGCAACCTGCTGAAGGCAGGCCACACGCTCGTCGTCAACGGCGCCTATCCGGTGCCGGACGACCTGCGCGAGCGCACCCGCGTCGTCGCCAACTCCACCGCCGTGGCCGACAGCGCCGAGATCATCATCGCGATGGTTCCGGACACGCCCGACGTGCGCAACGTGCTGTTCGCCGACGACGGCGTGGCGCGCGGCCTCACGGCCGGCAAGCTGGTGATCGACATGAGCTCGATCTCGCCGCTCGACACCCAGGCCTTCGCGAAGCAGATCAACGAGCTCGGCTGCGATTATCTCGACGCGCCCGTCTCGGGCGGCGAGGTGGGCGCGCGCGACGCCACGCTGACGATCATGGTGGGCGGCCCCGAGAAAGCCTTCGAGCGCGCCAGGCCGCTGTTCGAGGCGATGGGCAAGAACATCTCGCTGGTGGGCGACAACGGCGCCGGCCAGACCACCAAGGTCGCGAACCAGATCATCGTGGCGCTGAACCTCGAGGCCGTGGCCGAGGCGCTGCTGTTCGCGGCGCGCTCGGGTGCCGATCCGGAACGCGTGCGTCGCGCGCTGATGGGCGGCTTCGCCGCGTCGCGGATCCTCGAGCTGCACGGCGAGCGCATGACCAGGCGCACCTTCGATCCGGGCTTCCGCATCGAGCTGCACCAGAAGGACCTGAACCTCGCGCTCGACGGCGCGCGCCGGCTCGGCCTCGCACTGCCGCATACCTCGAGCGCGCAGCAGCTGTTCAGCGTGTGCGCCGCGCATGGCGGCAAGGCCTGGGATCACTCGGCGATCGTGCGCGCGCTCGAGATCATGTCGAACCTCGAGATCGCCGAACCGAAGTCACACTGACTGCTGCATGCCGGGACGCGGCCGCGCCGCGCGATCGATGGTGGGGCGCCCGCCGGGCCTTCGGGCCCGTCGGGCGGTTGGAAGGCCGCTCCGGGCTGGGAGCGGCTGGTGGGGTCCGCAGCGGCGCCCGGCGATGCCGGGGAAGCCTTGGTCGGTCAGACGTCGTCGTCGGGCGTCCGCCTGTCGGATCCAGCGCGCCTCGACGCACGCGGAAACACGAAGCGGACCCGCAGGTCCGCTTTTTTCATGCCGGCAGCCGCTGGCGATACGCAATCAATACGTGTCGAACACGTCCTGCAGCGCTGCGGCCCCGCTCACGCCGGCGGCCAGCGCCAGCATCAGCAGCACGCGCGCCTTGAACGGATTCAGCGAACCGGCGCTGACGAAGCCGAGCGCGTCGTCGCTGGCCGCGCCGTTGCGCATCACGTGGCCCGAGCCGACGCGCGAGGCGCGCACCACGGCCACGCCACGCGCCACCGCCTCCACCAGCGCGGCCTGCAGCGTGGCATGGATCGAACCGTTGCCGGTGCCGGCCACCACGATCCCCTTCACGCCCGCCGCCACCAGCGCGTCCACGGCCGTGCGCGTCACGCCCGCGTAGCTCGTCACGATCTCCACGGCCGGCCAGGCCGCGCCGACCGCGAATGGCGTGGCCGCCGTGTGCGCGCGGACCACGCCGCGCGCGAATTCCACGCGGCCGTCCTGCACCCAGCCCAGCACGCCGAGCTCGGGCGACTGGAACGCGTCCACCGCGTAGGTGCTGGTCTTCACCACGTCGCGCGCGCCGTGGATCTTGTTGTTGAACGCCACCAGCACGCCCTGCCCGTGCGCGGCCGGGCTGGCCGCCACCGTCACCGCGTTCAGCAGGTTCAGCGGGCCGTCCGACGACAGCGAGGTGGCCGGGCGCATCGCCGCGGTCAGCACCACGGGCTTGGCCGTCTTCACGACCAGATGCAGCAGCGTGGCGGTTTCCTCGAGCGTGTCGGTGCCGTGCGTGATCACGATGCCGTCGATGCGCGGGTCGGCCGCGAGCGCGTCCACGCGCTGCGCGAGCGTCGCCCACAGCGCCGGATCGAGATCCTTGCTGTCGATGCTGGCGATCTGCTCGCCCTCGATCTGCGCGACGCGCTCGAGCGCCGGCACGGCGTCGAGCAGCGAGGCGATACCGAGCGCGCCGGCCTGGTAGCCGGCCGTGTTGGCCGCGTCGGGGGCGGCGCCGGCGATCGTGCCGCCGGTCGCGAGAACCGCGATGCGCGGCAGCGAGGCCGGCACGGCGGACGAAGTGGGTTGGGAGGGGGTCGATGTCATGGGCGCGATTGTAATCGCTGTCCGAGCTGCGCCGGAAGCCTCCTCATGCAGGTCAACGCGGCCGCCCCGCGTCGCGTTAGTCATTGTGTTGTTTTAGAGATTTGCCATAATGGCCCGGCGATGGCGCGAAGCCGCTACGCAAGGTGTCCACGACAACGCACTTAAAGAACCGGAGTGTCCAATGAAGATCCGATCGCTCATGGCTGCGCTGCTCGTCGGCGGCATGCTGGCTTCGCCCGCGTTTGCCGCCAACAGCCAGCAGGACAAGATGAAGGCCTGCAACGCGCAGGCCGCGGACAAGAAGGGTGACGACCGCAAGGCATTCATGAAGGACTGCCTGTCGGCCAAGCCGCCGAAGATGTCGCAACAGGACAAGATGAAGGCCTGCAACACGCAAGCCGCCGGCAAGAAGGGCGACGACCGCAAGGCGTTCATGAAGGGCTGCCTGTCGAGCCAGCCGCCGGCCTGAGACACGGACACACGGCCACGGCGCGCCGCATGCGCGCCCGACCCGCCAGCATCGCCGGAATGCCGCGCCCTGTTCCCGCAGGCGCGGCATTTTTCATGGGCGCGCCGCCTCGCCCGAAACGCCGATCCGCAGGCAATCCCCACGGGTTTCGCCGATCGATTCCTGTCGCGAACGAATATCTTACAATTCTTCAACGATTTGACACTGTTTTTACTCCGATGCGAGGAAAAGTCGCGGATCGCCATGCTATAAATCCGCTCGCAACACCCGTTTCAGCGGGACGCGTCCCGTGAAACCACACACTCGATGGAGAAAAACGATGCAAAAAAGCAATCTTGTGTTGAAGGCCGCCGCTGCGCTGATCGTCGGCAGTCTCGCCCTCACCGGCTGCACGACCACCACCGACCGGCCCGACAACGCGTCGACCAGCGCCTCCAGGCGCCAGGCGATCGATGCGAGCGTGAACGCCACGCTCTCGCGCCTGTATGCGACCGTGCCGGGCTCGCGCGAGCTGGCCGCGAAGTCGCGCGGCATGCTGGTGTTCCCGAGCGTGCTGCAGGCCGGCTTCATCGTGGGCGCGCAAACCGGCAACGGCGCGCTGCGCGTGGGTGGCAGCACGGTGGGCTACTACAACACGTCGTCGCTGTCGGTGGGCCTGCAGGCCGGGGCGCAGTCGAAGGCGGTGGTGTTCCTGTTCATGACGCAGGACGCGCTCGACAAGCTGCGCAAGACCGATGGCTGGTCAGCCGGCGCCGACGCCTCGGTGGCGATCGTGAAGATGGGCGCCAACGGCGTGGTGGACACCACCACGGCCACGGCCCCGGTCGAGGCGATCGTGCTGACCAATGCCGGCCTGATGGGCGACGTGTCGATCAACGGCACCAAGGTCACGCGCCTCGATCTGTAACGCGCGCGCCGCCCAGCAACGAAACGCCCCGTTCGGCCAGCGGCCGCAACGGGGCGTCTTGCATCGACACGGCGCCGACGCGCCTCGATCAATCAGGTCGTGGTCGTGTCGACCAGCCGGAAACGCGAGCGCTTCTGCGCACGGATCATCGCCTGATACACGTCCACGTACTGCTGCGCCATGCGCCGCGACGTGAAGCGCTCCTCGAAGCGCTGCCGCACGCGCGTGCACGACAGCGTGCCGAGCCGGTTCACGGCCGCCACCGCGCCGATCTCGTCCTCCACGATGAAGCCGGTCAGCCCCTCCTCGATCACCTCGGGCACCGCACCGCGATTGAAGGCGATCACCGGCGTGCCACAGGCCATCGCCTCGATCATCACGAGCCCGAACGGCTCCGGCCAGTCGATCGGAAACAGCAGCGCATGCGCGCCGGACAGGAATTCGGCCTTCTGCGCATCGGCGATCTCGCCGATGAATTCGACGTGCGGCAGGGCCAGCAACGGCCGGATCTCGCGCTCGAAATACTCCTCGTCGGCCGCATCCACCTTGGCTGCGATGCGGATCGGCAGGCGGCAGCGCTCGGCGATGCGGATCGCGCGATCGACGCGCTTCTCGGGCGAAATGCGGCCGAGAAAGGCCAGATAGCGCGGCTCGGCCGGCTGCGGCGTGTAGAGCGTGTCGGGCAGGCCGTGCAGCACGGTGCCGCGCCAGTTGGCGCGCGGCATCGGCTGACGCTGAGCGTTCGAGATCGACACCAGCGGCGCGCTGTCGAACAGGTCGAAGATCGGCTGCTGCTCGAACAGGTCGAGCCGGCCGTGCAGCGTGGTGACGAAGGGCACGGTCTGCCGCTTGAACACCGAGAACGAGTAGTAATCCATGTGGAAATGCAGCACGTCGAACTCGTGCGCGCGGCGCGCGACGTGCTCCATCAGCAGCATGTGCGGCGCGACGCGGTCGCGAATCGACACGTCGAGCCGCATCGCGCGCGGCCACACCGCGTCGAGCTTCGCGCTGGTGTGCGAGTCCCCGCTCGCGAACAGCGTGACGTCGTGTCCCAGTTCCACCAGCGCCTCGGTGATGTAGGACACGACGCGTTCGGTGCCGCCGTAGAATTTCGGCGGCACGGATTCGGTCAGAGGCGCGATCTGAGCAATCTTCATCGTTGTGTTCTCCAGGAACGCCCGTCGCCCGCAGCGCAACAACACGCCGTCGAGACTCCCACATTATTCGCGATTCAACGTGCGCGCGGCACCCGGATTGCATTTTTTGGGCGTTGTTACAGCACGGATACATTCCGTTGCCGCCCGAATTACCGCGATGCAGCAAGGTTCGGCGCAACCGTCAGCGCGACGGCCATTTCCACGCCGGGCGGTCGATCTGTGCGTCGTCGGTGCGGGTTTCGCCGAGCCTTTTCTCGAGCACGATCGACTGGCTGCCCGCCTCGCGCTCGAGCGTGGCGATCAGACGCGCCGCGTGCGATACCACGATCACCTGCGATCGCGCCGCAGCACGCGCCACCAGTCGGCCGAGCGCGGGCAGCAGGTCCGGATGCAGGCTGGTCTCGGGTTCGTTCAGCACCATCAGCGCGGGCGGGCGCGGCGTCAGGAGCGCGGCGGCCAGCAGCAGGTAGCGCAGCGTGCCGTCCGACAGCTCGGCCGCGCCCAGCGCGCGCAGCAGGCCGGGCTGGCGCATCGTCACCTCGAAGCGGCCGCGCCCGCCCACGTTGTCGATCTGCAGGGTCGCGCCGGGAAAGGCGTCGTCGATGGTGGCCGCGAGCGCCTCGGCGTCGCCGATCTCGACGATGGTCTGCAGCGCCGCGGCCAGATCCGCCCCGTCGTCGGCCAGCACTGGCGTGTGAGTGCCGATCTGCGTCTGGCGGGCCGGCGCGGCGGCATCGGTGCGGAAATGGTCGTAGAAGCGCCAGGATCGGATCCGCTCGCGCATCGCGATCATCTCGGGCGAGCCCGCCGGGTCGACGAATTCGGTCAGCATGCTGTCGAAGGACGCGATCGGTTGCGGCACCGCACGCCAGTCGCCGCTCGCATCGCGCGCGCGGATCTGCGCGCCGTGGCGCTCCACCAGCAGCGTGGGCGGCCGCAGCAGCGGCCCGCCCCACACGCATTCGCGCTTGATCACCGGGTCGAGCCCGAACTGGGAGCCGGACGGCGTCGGCAGACCCACGTCGATCGCGTAGCCGAAATCCTCGCAGGCGAAGCCGAGCTTCAGCGACACAGACTTGCTGCGCGAGGTGCCCTGCACCGGCACCTCGCCGGCCAGCATCGCGCGCGAGAAGCGCTCGGGCCCGGCCCACAGCGTGGAGGCGAGCCCGCCCTCGCGCGCCAACGACGGAATCGCCCGGCCTTGGGCGGTATCGGCCAGCAGCCGCAGCGCGCGGTACACGCTCGACTTGCCGCTGCCGTTCGGGCCGGTCACGACGTTCAGGCCGGTGAGCGGCACGATGAAATCGCGCAGCGAGCGGTAGTTTTCCACCGCGAGCGCAGTCAGCGGCGGCAGGTTCGAGGCGGACGAAGTCATGACGACGGAAGGCGGGCCGGGCTCAGCGCAGCGCCGGATCCATCGCGGTGGGATCGGCCGCCGTGTTCGCGGCGGTGCTCGCGGCCGGCTCCGGCGACAGCCACGACGGCACTTCCGGCTCACGCGGGCCGCCCGCGCTGGCCAGCTCCATGCGCCCGCGCGGCAGGCTGTCCGGGTAACGCGCCTGCAGGAAGGCAATCAGCCCCTCGCGCACGCGGCAGCGCAAGTCCCAGGACAGCGACGAATCGATCGAGCTGACCAGCGCGCGCAGCTGGATCGAGCGCTCGGTCGCGTCGGTCACCTGCAGCACCTGCACGCGGCCGTCCCATTCGGGCGCCGAGGCCACGATCCGTGCCAGCTCGGTGCGCAGCGGCTCGAGCGGCGTGCGGTAATCGACGAACAGGAACACCGTGCCGATGATCTCGGCGCTGTTGCGGGTCCAGTTCTGGAACGGATTCTCGATGAACCACTGCAGCGGCACCACCAGCCGGCGCTGATCCCACAGCCGCACCGACACATAGGTGCCGGTGATTTCCTCGATCCGTCCCCACTCGCCCTGGATCACCACCACGTCGTCGAGCCGGATCGGCTGCGAGATGCCGATCTGCAGGCCCGCGATCAGGTTGCCGAGCACGGGCCGCGCGGCGATACCGGCCACCAGCCCGGCCACGCCGGCCGAGGCCAGCAGGCTGGCGCCGATCTGCCGCACGTTCGGAAACGCCATCAGCGCCGCGCCCGTGCCGACGATCACCACCACCACCATCGCCGAGCGCGCCAGCACGCGCGCCTGGGTGTGGATGCGGCGCGCCTCGAGGTTGTCGGGGCGGTTCATCGGGTTGGTCTGCACGATCGCCTCGCCCACCGCGGCGGCCAGGCGCATCAGCAGCCAGGTCAGCGCGATGATCAGGCCCACCGCGGCGAGCGTGCGCATGCCGCCCGCGTGCGGCAACTCGTCGGCCACCTGCATCGACAGGAATTCGAGCGCGAGGAACGACAGCACGGCCAGCGCCGGGCGGTCGATGTAGCGCACGATGATGCTCATGAACGGATAAGGCCGGGCCAGCGGAATCAGCACGCGGGCGCCGAGCTTGTGGATGCCGGCCATCACGGCCAGCACGATCACGGCGACGAGCAGCGTGCCGGGCCAGGAATGAAGCGGCGCATCGGCGATGGCCGCGAGTTGATCGATCAGGGTCGTCATCGCGCGGGGGGTCGTCGTATGGGCGGGCACGGGAGCCTCGCCGGGGTGGATTCGGGCGCGGCCGGGCGGCGGGCGCCACGGTGCGCGGGAACGAGCCGGCCGGGGGCCGGGTACTTCAGGTCAGGCGTCCGCCTGCGCCCGGTCGAACCCGGGCGCCGATCGCGTCAGCCGCCGTTGCGGCACGGAAACGCCTTGCCGAGGCCCAGCGAGACGGCCGTGCTGGCGTTGTAGTCGACGATCTTCGGATTTTCGGCCACGTACTTGCGCACCGCATCCGTCATCTGCTGGGCCCGGATGTCGGGCGGCAGGCAGAAATACTGGCCGACGCGCGGCCCGGTGGTGCCGCCGATCGCGTCGATCGTGTTGTAGACCCCGTCGGCGGCGCCCTCGATGTACGCGCCGCACGACGCGCGCGATTTCACGTCGGTCTTCGCACAGAGCTTGTCCAGATCACCGGCCGTGAAGGCGTGCGCCGACAGCGGCGCGACGAACGCGGCGGCAAAAAACAGAGCCCGCAACATTGGATATTCCTTATGTCAGGTCGGCGGCGTCAGGCCGGTACGACGAAAGCGGCGCGGCGAGGGCCGCGCCCAAAACCGCTATTTTGCACTGTTTTGACCACCAGCCCCATTTCCGTTCGCCGGCTTCGCATCGCCGATGCGCACGGTGCGCTTGGAGAGGATCGCCACCGCGTCGGGCGCCTGATAGTGCTTGGCGAATTCGAGCGCGGTGATGCCGAGCTGATTCTTGATGGCGGGATCGGCGCCCTGATCGAGCAGCAGCGTCACCGTGCTGCCGTGATTGCCGCGCGCGGCCATCATCAGCGGCGTGGTGCCGTTCGGCGAGCCGGCGTCGATGTAGGCCGACTGGTCGAGCAGGTAACGCACCACATCGTCGTTGCCGTTCGTGGCAGCGTAATGAAGCGCCGTCCAGCCCTTCTTGCTCACTTCGGCGCCCTTGGCGATCAGCACCTTCACGAGCGGCAGCTCGCCGTTCAGCGCGGCCATCATCAGGGCGCTCTCGCCGGCCGGGTCGGTCTTCTCGAGATCGATGTTCGGCGCCGACGCCAGCGCCTCGGCCACCTTGTCGGACTTCTCGCGCGCGGCGATCACGATCAGCGGATTGCCCTTGTCGTCGACGAGGTTCGGGTCGAGGCCGTGCTTCAGTTGCTTGGCGATGTCGTCGATGTCGTCGAACTTGACGGCCTTGACGATCGCGTCGCGCGACTCGGCGTGGGCGGCCGGCGCGGCGAGCCCGGCAGCCAGGCCGGCGGCGAGCAGCAGCGCGCGCAGCGCGGCGGCGTGACGGACGATGGTGGATTGCATCGACGACTTCATGAACTGACCGTTGATCGGTTTCATATTGTTGGCTCCTGCCCTGGGTTGATCCGCTGCGGCCCGCCTCAGGCGGCGATGCCGAACAGCCGGAAGAAGTTCTGCGAGGTCGCGGCGGCGAGCGCTTCGTCGCTCATGCCTCGCTGCGCCGCGATGAAACGTCCGACATGATTCACGTGCGCAGGTTCATTCAGCTTGCCGCGATACGGCACCGGCGCGAGGTACGGCGAGTCGGTCTCGATCAGCAGGCGCTCGATCGGCACGCGGCGCGCCACGTCCTGCACGTCCTCGGCCTTCTTGAACGTGACGATGCCCGACAGCGAGATGTGGAAGTTCTGCGCGAGCGCGGCCTCGGCCACCGGCCACGGCTCGGTGAAGCAGTGCATCACGCCGCCCGGCACCGCCGCGTTCTCCTCGGCCATGATCTTCAGCGTGTCCCCGGACGAGGCGCGCGTGTGGATGATCAGCGGCTTGCGGGTGGCGTGCGCGGCGCGGATGTGGGTGCGAAAGCGCTCGCGCTGCCATTCCATGTCGGCCAGCGTGCGCTCGCCGAGCCGGTAGTAGTCGAGCCCGGTCTCGCCGATCGCCACCACCTTCGGATGCGCGGCCAGTTCGACGAGCTCCGCGAGCGTCGGTTCCCGCACGTCCTCGTGATCGGGGTGCACGCCCACCGACGCGTAGATGTGCGGATGGGCCTCGGCGATCGCGAGCACCTGCGGCAGCGTCTCGAGATCCACCGACACGCACAGCGCGTGCGTGACCTGCTGCGCGCGCATGTTGGCGAGCACCTCGGGCAGGCGCTCGGCCAGCCCCTTGAAATTGATGTGGCAATGGGAATCGACGAACATCCTGCGGTTCCTGTCAGACGTTGGGGAAGGCGGCCGCGCGGGCCGGGGCCGGGGCCGGCGCGCTCACGCGAACAGCTCGCGATAGCCGAGGAACAGTTCCTCGAACACGAGCCGCGCGTTCAGCGGGTGGTTCTCCACCGCGCGCTGCCGGGTCACGGTCTTCATGAAGCGCGCGAACGCGTTCGTGTCGAGCGCGGCCGCGCAGCGTTCGAGCGCCGCGCGCTGGGCCGGAAAATAGCGCGGCTGACCGGCCGCGCGCTGCGCGAGCAGGTCGTAGTTCCAGCGCTGCAGCCAGCCGAGCACCACCGGCACCGGCAGCTTCTGCAGCGACTCGCCGCAGGCGAACGGATCGCAGCGCGGGCCGGCCGCGAGCTGCGCGAGCGTCCAGTCGCGCAGCGGGCGATGCTCGTCGCCGGCCAGCGCCAGCGCGGCGAGCGGCGCGCCGCCCACCTCGGCCAGCAGCGCGGCCGCCTCGGGCACCTGCTGGGCCTCGAGCCAGGCCACCGCCTGCGCATGCGACGGCAGCGTCATCGGCCACTGACGGCAACGGCTGATGATGGTGGGCAGCAGCCGGTCCAGACGCGCCGACACCAGCAGGAACACCACGCCGGAGGGCGGCTCCTCCAGCGTCTTGAGCAGCGCGTTGGCGGCGGCCACGTTCAGCGCCTCGGCCGGGTACAGCGCCACCACGCGCGCGCCGCCGCGATGCGAGCCCACCCCGACGAAATCGAGCAGCGCGCGCACCTGCTCGATCTTGATTTCCTTGCTCGGCGTGCGGGTCTTCTTGCCGCCCTCGTCGGCCTCGGCCTTCGGCTCGTCGGCGGCTGCGCCGGGCGCCTCGCCGGCCAGCGCCTCGGGCAGCACCACGCGGTAATCGGGGTGATTGCCGTGCGAGAACCAGCCACAGGCCACGCACTGCCCGCAGGGCTCGCCGCTCGCCTGCGGCGCCTCGCACAGGAAGCCCTGCGCCAGATGCTGCGCGAACTGCAGCTTGCCGATGCCGGCCTGGCCGTGCAGCAGCAACGCGTGCGGCCAGTGCGAGCGCAGCGCCTGCAGGCGTTCCCAGTCGCCGGTCTGCCAGGGGTAGATCATCGCGCGCCCTCCGCTCACAGTCCGTGCAGCACGGTGGCGAGCTGCCGCTGGACCTGCGCGATCGACTGGGTCGCGTCGATGATCAGGAAGCGATACGGCGCCTCTTCCGCACGGCGCAGGTACTCGGTGCGCGTGCGCAGGAAGAACGCGTCGCTCTCGGCCTCGAACTTGTCCGGCGCGCGCACCGCGCCGCGGCGCAGGCTGGCGATGTCGGGCGGCACGTCGAACAGGATCGTCAGGTCCGGCTGAAAGCCGCCCTGCACCCAGCGCTCTAGCGCCTCGAGCTTGTCGCGCGGCAGGCCGCGGCCGCCGCCCTGATAGGCGAAGGTCGCGTCGGTGAAGCGGTCCGACACCACCCAGTCGCCGCGCGCCAGCGCCGGCTCGATCACGCGCGCGAGATGCTCGCGGCGGCTCGCGAACATCAGCAGCGCCTCGGTTTCCAGGTCCATCGGTTGCTCCAGCAGCACCGCGCGCAGCGCCTCGCCGAGCGAGGTGCCGCCCGGCTCGCGGGTCTGCACGACCTGTCGGCCGCTGGCGGCCACCTGCGCGCGCAACTGCTCGCAGAACCAGGCGAGGTGCGTGGTCTTGCCCGCGCCGTCGATCCCTTCGAACGTGATGAATTTCCCACGCGCCATCATTGACCTCGAATGTATTTGTCCACTGCCTTGTTGTGATCGCCGAGCGTATCCGAGAAGACGCTCGTGCCGTCGCCCTTCGCGACGAAATAGAGCGCCGCGGTCGCGGCCGGGTTCACGGCAGCCTGCAGCGACGCCACGCCCGGAAGCGCGATCGGCGTCGGCGGCAGGCCGCGGCGCGTGTAAGTGTTGTAAGGCGTATCCATCTGCAGATCCCTCTTGCGCAGATGTCCATCGTAGGCGTCGCCGAGGCCGTAGATCACCGACGGATCGGTCTGCAGCGGCATGCCGATGCGCAGGCGGTTGGCGAACACGGCCGCCACCAGCGAGCGATCGGCCGCGTGGCCGGTTTCCTTCTCGACGATCGACGCCACCGTCAGCATTTCGTAAGCAGAATGGTACGGCAGGCCCGGCGCGCGCATCCGCCACGCCTCGTCGATGCGCGCCTGCATCAGGTGATAGGCGCGCCGGTACACGTTCACGTCGCTGGTGCCCTTGTCGAACAGGTAGGTATCGGGGAAGAACAGGCCCTCGCCGCTGCCGCGCTCGATCTCGGCCGGCGTCGCGCCGATCGCGCGCAGCAGCTCGGTATCGCTCATGCCCGCCGTGGCGTGCACGAGGGCCGGATTGATGTCGAGTTCGGCACGCATGCGCTTGAAGGTCCAGCCTTCGATCACCGTGGCGACGTATTCGTTCACGTCGCCGCGCGCGAGCTTCTGCAGCACGTCGTAGCTCGACACGCCGTCCTTGAATTCGTAATTGCCCGACTTGAGGCGGCTCGACAGGCCGAGCACCCGCGTCATCACGGAAAACAGCTGGGGCTGCAGGGGCACGCCGCCGTGCACGAGCTGCTGCGCGACGCTCCTGACGCTGCTGTGCGGCTTGATCGTGACATCGACGGTCTGGGTGGGCAGGGCGAGCGGCTGGTTCGCCCAGTAATAGCCGCCACCCGCCAGCGCAGCGGCCGCAACCACGGCCACCGCCGCCAGCGCGGCGCATTTCGAGAGTAGGGACATGCGGAACGGGACTCGGTGAAGGTCAATATAATACTTGCTTGTCTCCGCCAAAGTCAGGATTGACTGTTCCCCTGTTCCATGAGCACACCGATCGCGAACCCGAACGCTGCCGCCGCACCGGCCGCAGCCGCCCCTGCCCAGCCCGCCCTGCCCGATCTGCCGCGCCCCACGGCTGCGGATTTCGAGGCGGTGCGCACGCGCGGCGCCTACGCCGCGCTGCCGCAGTTCGGCATCATCGACGTGGCCGGCAGCGATGCCGCCACCTTCCTGCACAGCCAGCTCACCAACGACATCGAGCACCTGGACGCGGCCGGCGTGAAGCTGGCCGGCTACTGCTCGCCGAAGGGCCGGCTGCTCGCCTCCTTCCTCGCCTGGCGCCACACCGGTGAGTCGGACGCCGCCAGCGGCGTGCGCCTGCTGATCTCGAAGGACATCCAGCCCGCCGTGCAGAAGCGCCTGTCGATGTTCGTGCTGCGCGCCAGGGCGAAGCTGCGCGACGCCACCGAGCTGATGGCCACGGGCTTCTCCGGCGACGTGCGCGAGGCGCTGTCCGGCCTGTTCGAGGCGCTGCCCGACGGCGTGCACACCAGGCTCGACGGTCCGGCCGGCACGCTGATGCGCCTGCCCGACGCCGACGGCCGCGCGCGTTACCTGTGGATCGCGAGCCGCGAGCAGTTCGACGCCGCCGTACCGACCCTCGACGCGAAGCTCGCGCGCGTGTCGCCGGCCGTGTGGGACTGGCTCGAGATCCGCGCCGCCGAGCCGCGCATCACGCAGCCGGTGTCGGAACAGTTCGTGCCGCAGATGGTGAACTACGACGTGATCGGCGCCGTGAATTTCCGCAAGGGCTGCTATCCGGGCCAGGAAATCGTCGCGCGCAGCCAATATCGCGGCACCATCAAGCGCCGCACCGCGCTCGTGCATGCCGAAGCGGACACCGACGCAGCCCGCGCCGGCGTGGAGCTGTTCCACAGCGACGACCCCGGCCAGCCGTGCGGCATGATCGTCAATGCGGCGGCGGCGCCAGGCGGCGGCGTGGATGCGCTGGTCGAGATCAAGCTGGCCGCGCAGGAAGGCGGCAGCGTGCATCTGGGCGCGGCCGACGGCCCGGTGCTCGCGTTCCTGCCGTTGCCTTACGCGCTGCCCACCGAAGTCTGAGTGCGTGCTATCGTGGCGCGCGGGCTCTGTGCCGCGCCACGCGCGCCCGGTCCGCGCACCCCGATCCCAGCGAGGGACTCACCCGATGTGCCTGATCGTATTCGACTGGCAGCCCGGCGCCACCGACGGCCCGGTGCTGACACTGACCGCGAACCGCGACGAATTCTTTCGTCGCACCAGCGCCCCGATCGCGTGGTGGGAAGACCGCCCCGGCGTGCTGGCCGGCCGTGATCTCGAGGCCGGCGGTGCCTGGCTCGGCGTCACGCGCGACGGCCGCTTCGCCGCGCTCACCAACTACCGCGCCCCCTACGACATCCGCGCCGGCGCGCCCACGCGCGGCAAGCTCGTGTCCGATTTCCTCGGCGGCCGCAACGTCGCGCCGCTCGAGTATCTGCGCGAGCTGACCGGCACCGCGGCGTTCTACAACGGCTTCAACCTGCTGGTGGGCGACTGCCGGCGGCGCGAGCTGGCCTGGTACTGCAATCGCCCCGCCGAGCCCGACACCGCCCCCGACGCGCCGATCCTGCTCGAGGCGGGCGTGCACGGGCTGTCGAACGCGCGCCTGAACACGCCGTGGCCGAAGCTCGTGCACAAGCGCACCGAGCTCGGCACGCTGCTGACCGACGAGGCCGCGCCCTCGCTCGACGCGCTGATCGCGCTGATGCGCGACACCCGCGTCGCCGACGACGACGTGCTGCCGAGCACCGGCATTCCGCTCGCGCGCGAGCGCGCGCTGTCGGCGGCCTTCATCGAGACGCCCGAATACGGCACGCGTGGCACCACGGCGCTGCGCGTGACGATCAAGGAGCAATCGCGGCTCACGGTGGAACTCAAGGAACGCTGCGACGACGACGGCTCGCACCGCATCGTGCGGCCCGGCGCGTTCGAGCGCGCGGTGGCGTTCGACGTGCCGCTCGAAGCGGCACGCTGAGCGGCGACGGGGGCGGCGGCGCAGCCGCCCTCAACCGAGCACCTCAGCCGAGCGTGCCGAACGCCTCGCGCAGCGCCTTCGCGGCATCCGCATGCGCGAGCTTCACCGCCGGCACGAAGCCGCCCATCTTGAAGAACTCGTGGATCATGCCGTCGTAGCGACGCAGCTCCACCGCGTTGCCGGCCGCGCGCAGCTTCTCCGCATAGGCCTCGCCCTCGTCGCCGAGCGGATCGTATTCGGCCACGGCGATCCAGGCGGGCGCGAGCCCTGCGAACGACGCCGGCGCCCCACGCGTGCCGTCGAGCGGCGAGAAGCGCCAGTCGTCGCGATCGGCCAGATCCGGCACGTAATGCCCGTAGAACCAGGCGATCGTCTCGGCCGTCAGCAGATAGCCCTGCGCGAGCCGCGCGCGCGACGCCCACTCCCCGTGCCGGCTCACACCCGGATAGATCAGCATCTGCAGCACCGGCGCGATGCCGCGCTCCCGCGCGAGCACCGCCACGGCCGCCGCGAGCGTGCCGCCCGCGCTGTCGCCGCCCACCGCGAGGCGCGCCGGGTCCACGCCGTATGCGTGGGCATGCGCGTGGAACCAGGCGAAGGCGTCGTCGGCATCGTCGTGCGCGGCGGGGAAGCGCGCCTCGGGCGCGAGCCGGTATTCGACCGACAGCACCGCACAGTGCGCGTCGTGCGCGAACATGCGGGCGAGCGCATCGTGGGTGTCGACGCTGCCCACCGTGAAGCCACCGCCGTGATAGTAGACCAGCGCCGGCAGCGGCTCGGCCAGGCTCGGCGCGACGGGCAGGTACAGGCGCGCGCGGATCGTGGCGCCGTCGCGCAGCGGCACGCGCAGGTCCTCGATGGCGGCCATCGGTTTGGGCGCGATGTCGAGGATCGGCGCGCTGCGCTCGTAGGCGGCGCGCGCGGCCTGCGGGGTCTGCGACGTGTAGGAAGGCTGGCGCGCGCGCTCGATCATCTGGAGCACCTGCGCGATGTGCGGATTCAGCGGCATCGGAGCGACGGGCGGCGGCGCGCCCCGGCGAGTGGCAATGCGGGTCATGATGCCATGCCGGTGGGCGCCCGCGTGTCAGCGAGCGCACACAGCGCCCGCCCGCTCCGGCGTTTTCAGGCGCTCAGATCAGCGCGACCAGCTGCTTGCCGAAGTTGTGCCCCTTCAGCATGCCGAGAAACGCCTCGGGCGCGCGCTCGATGCCCTGCGCGACGGTTTCGCGGTAATGCAGCTCGCGCCCGGCCACCAGCGCGCCGAGTTCGGCCAGCGCGGCCGGCCACACGTCCAGATGCTCGGTGACGATGAAGCCCTCGATGCGCAGCCGCGAGCGCAGGATCATGGAGGCCTGGGTGATCGGCGCGGGCTGGCCGTCGTAGCCGGCGATCATGCCGCACAGCGCGATGCGCCCGAACGCGTTCATCAGCGAGATCGTGGCGTCGAGGCCGGGGCCGCCGACGTTCTCGAAACAGCCGTCGATGCCGTCGGGCGCGGCAGCGGCCAGATCCTCGGCGAGCCGCCCGGCCTTGTAGTCGACGCAGGCGTCGAAGCCGAGCGTCTCCACCACGTAGCGGCACTTGCGCTCGCCGCCCGCGATGCCCACCGCGCGCGCGCCGGCGCGCTTCGCCAGCTGCCCGACCACGCCGCCCACCGCCCCGCTCGCGGCACTGACCACGATCGTCTGGCCCGGCTTCGGCTCGATGATCGTGTTGAGCCCGTACCAGGCCGTCACGCCCGGCATGCCCACCACGCCGAGATAGGCCGACAGCGGCACCTGCCCCGCCGCCACCTTGCGCAGCCCGGTGCCGTCGGAGGTGCCGTGCGTCTGCCAGCCGAGCATGCCCACCACGTGCTCGCCCACGGCGAAGCCGGGATGACGCGATTCGATCACCTCGCCCACCGTGCCGCCGATCATGACCTCGTCCAGCGGCTGCGGCACCGCGTACGACTTCGCCGTGCTCATGCGCCCGCGCATGTACGGATCGAGCGAGAGGAAATGGTTGCGCACGCGCAGCTCGCCGTCCTGCAGCGGCGCGAGCGGGGTTTCCACGAGCCTGAAATTGTCGAGGCTCGCCGCGCCGTCGGGGCGCGATACGAGCAGCACTTGCCGGTTGAGGTCCGTCATGGTCGTCTCCTGTGGTCTGTCCATCGAGGTCCGATCGTGAATCGGCGGGCAGCCACGACTGGCGTCGCCGCCCGCGCCAAACGACGCGGCCCCGCCGTCGCCGGTCGGGGCCGTTGCTTCGGGTGGGGCCGTCAGGCGTCGCTCGGCCCCGGCTTCGCGCCCGGATCGGTGCGCGAGCGCTGCCGGGCGATGTCGCGGCCCACCGCGAGCCGCTTCATGTACTTGAAGGTGCCGATCGCCTTGGCCACGAAGTTGCCCTGGCTGTCGCGCACCTCGCCCTCGCAATAGGCCATCGTGGTCGAACGATGCATCACGCGGCCGTAGGCGCGCAGCTCGCCGCGGCCCGGCTGCATGAAGTTGACCTTCATCTCGATCGTGACCACGCCCACGCCGTCGTCGGTCAGGCTGCGCGCGGCCATCGCGAGCGCCACGTCCGACAGCGTCATGGTGACGCCACCGTGCGCGATGCCCCAGGTGTTCATGTGCTGCTCGTCGAGCGGCAGCACGATCTCGCTCGTGCCGTCCTGCGCGGACACGAGCTGCACGCCGAGCGCGTCGACGAACGGGCTTTCGATCGAGAGCGGCGTCTGGCGGGGGGACGCGGGAGAATCCGGGGTATGGGCGGTGTTCATGGTATTCAGCGTGAGGTTCCAGAACCGAAGCCTACCAAAATTGTGCGCCGCATGATCGGGGCCGGTTTGCCGCGCGCCGGCCCCGCCGGGTTCAGGCGATCTCGAACAGCCCCGCCGCGCCCTGGCCGCCGCCGATGCACATCGTCACCACCACGTATTTCGCGCCGCGCCGCTTGCCCTCGATCAGCGCGTGGCCGGCCAGGCGCGCGCCCGACACGCCATACGGATGGCCCACGGCGATCGCGCCGCCGTTCACGTTCAGGCGCTCGGCCGGGATGCCGAGCGTGTCCTGGCAGTACAGCACCTGCACCGCGAAGGCCTCGTTCAGCTCCCACAGATCGATGTCGGATACCTTGAGCCCGGCCTGCTTGAGCAGCTTCGGCACCGCGTACACGGGGCCGATGCCCATCTCGTCGGGCTCGCAGCCGGCCACCGCGAAGCCGCGGAAGATGCCGAGCGGCGCGAGCCCCTCGCGCTCCGCGAGCCTCGCGTTCATCACGACGCAGGCCGACGCGCCGTCCGAGAACTGGCTCGCGTTGCCGGCCGTGATCACGCCGCCCGGCAGCGCGGCACGGATCTTCGCCACGCCCTCGAGCGTGGTATCGGGGCGGATGCCCTCGTCGGCCGACAGCGTCACCTCGCGCGTGTAGAGGCGCCCGCTGGCCTTGTCGGCCAGGCCGGCCAGCACCGTGATCGGCACGATCTCCGCGTCGAAGCGGCCCGCCTCGCGCGCGGCGGCCGCGCGCAGCTGCGACTGCACGCCGTATTCGTCCTGGCGTTCCCTGGCGATGCCGTAGCGCTTCGCGACGTTCTCGGCCGTCTGCAGCATCGACCAGTAGATTTCCGGCTTGTGCTCGGCAAGCCAGCCTTCCTGCAGCATGTGACGGTTCATCTCGTTCTGCACGCACGAGATCGACTCCACGCCGCCGGCCACGAACACCTCGCCCTCGCCGGCGATCACGCGCTGCGCGGCGAGCGCGATGGTCTGCAGCCCCGACGAGCAGAAGCGGTTGACGGTCATGCCGGGCACCGACACCGGCAACCCGGCCCGCAGCGCGATCTGGCGCGCGATGTTGGCGCCGGTCGCGCCTTCGGGGTTCGCGCAGCCGATCAGCACGTCCTCGACGCGCGCGGGATCGAGCTTCGCACGCTCGACGGCGGCGGCCACCACGTGACCGCCCAGCATCGCGCCATGCGTCATGTTCAGCGCGCCGCGCCACGACTTCGCCAGACCGGTGCGGGCGGTGGATACGATTACGGCTTCGGTCATGCCTGTCTCCTTCCTGTCTCTGTGGGTCGCGCAGATGCTGCGGGTTCGGGTGAATCGGCCAGCACCGCGTCGGACTGCACGCGCGCCACGCCGGCGTCCTGCAGCGTCTGCCAGGCCCGCGCGAGCGAGCCGTCCAGGTCGATCGCGCGGCACGCGTCCTCGATCACGGCGGCCTCGAAGCCGGCCGCGCGGGCATCGAGCGCGGACCACGCCACGCAATAATCGGTGGCCAGGCCGCAGCACCACACGCGCTTCGCGCCGAGCGCGTGCAAATAGCCGGCAAGGCCCGTGGAGGTGCGCCGGTCGGCCTCGACGAAGGCCGAATAGCTGTCCACGCTCGCGTCGAGCCCCTTGCGGATCACGAGCCGCGCGTGCGCGATCTCGAGCCCCGCGTGCAGCGCCGCGCCGGGCGTGTCCTGCACGCAGTGCACCGGCCACATCACCTGCTCGCCGTACGGCAGCGTGCGCAGCGAGAACGGCTCGGCGCCGGCGTGATTGGCGGCGAACGACACGTGCGCGCGCGGATGCCAGTCCTGCGTGATCACCACCTGGTCGAAGCGCCGCGCGAGCCGGTTGATCACCGGCACCACCGCGTCGCCATCGGCCACGGCCAGCGCGCCGCCGGGCATGAAATCGTTCTGCACGTCGATCACGAGCAGCACGTTGTCGGTCCGCATCATCGGTTCTCCGGGGGGTCGAGACGGCGCATCAGCCGTTGAAGCCGCGGCCGGCCGCGGCGAGTTCCGCGATCGACGGCGCGATGCGCCACGCGTCGCCGTTCGCGCCGGCCGCATGGCGGCGCATCGCGCGCTCCACGTGGTAGAGGCCCACCGTGTCCGCGTACAGCATCGGGCCGCCGCGCCAGAGCGGGAAGCCGTAGCCGGTCAGATACACCATGTCGATGTCGGACGCCTTCGAGGCGATGCCCTCTTCCAGGATGGCCGCGCCCTCGTTGACGAGCGCGTAGACGAGCCGCTCGACGATTTCCTCATCGCCGATCTCGCGCCGCGCGACGCCGGCTTCCTTCGAATAGGCGAGCACCATCTCGTCGACGAGTCTGGACGGCTTCGCGCGCCGCTCGCCCGGCTGATAGTCGTACCAGCCCGCGCCGGTCTTCTGGCCGAAGCGGCCCTGTTCGCACAGGCGGTCGGCGATCTTCGAGTAATGCAGGTCGGGCTGCTCGAGGTAGCGGCGCTTGCGGATCGCCCAGCCGATGTCGTTGCCGGCCAGGTCGCTCATGCGGAACGGCCCCATCGCGAAACCGAATGCCTCGATCGCGCGATCGACCTGCGCGGGCAGCGCGCCCTCTTCCAGCATGAACAGCGCCTGGCGGATGTACTGCTCCACCATGCGGTTGCCGATGAAGCCGTCGCACACGCCCGACACCACGGCCGTCTTGCGGATCTTTTTCGCGACCTGCATCACCGTGGCCAGCACGTCCTTCGCCGTCTTCTCGCCGCGCACCACCTCGAGCAGCTTCATCACGTTGGCGGGGCTGAAGAAGTGCATGCCCACCACGTCCTGCGGGCGCTGCGTGAAGGCCGCGATGCGGTTCACATCGAGCGTGGAGGTGTTCGACGCGAGGATCGCGCCGGGTTTTGCCACTTCATCCAGCCGGCGGAACACCTGCTCCTTCACGCCGAGTTCCTCGAACACGGCTTCCACGATCAGGTCCGCGTCCTTGAGATCCGCGTAGTCGAGCGTCGGCGCGATCAGCGCCATGCGCGCGGCGAGCTTGTCCTCGCCGAGCTTGCCCTTCTTGACCTGCGCCTCGTAGTTCCTGCGGATCGTGGCGAGGCCGCGATCGAGCGCGTCCTGCTTCGTTTCGAGCAGCGTGACGGGCAGGCCCGCGTTGACGAAATTCATCGCGATGCCGCCGCCCATCGTGCCCGCGCCGATCACGCCTACCCGGCGGATCTCGCGCACCGGCGTGTCGGCCGGCACGTCGGGGATCTTGCTCGCGGCGCGCTCGCCGAAGAACGCATGGCGCAGCGCGCGGCTCTCGGGCGTCTGCAGCAGCGCGAGGAAGCCGTCGCGCTCGTCTTCGAGGCCGCGCTCGAAGCCGTTCAGCACGCCCGATTCGATCGCGTCGATGCACTTGTGCGGCGCCGGATAATTCGGCGCGGCGGCCTTCGCGCTGTTGCGCGCGAACTGGATGAAGCCGGCCGCGTTCGGATGGGCAATCGCGCGATCGCGCACGCGCGGATGCGGGCCCGGCTTCGCGCCGACACGCGCGGCCAGCGCCACGGCCGCGTCGAGCAGGTCGCCCTCGGCCATCTCGTCGAACAGGCCGCTTCTGGCCAGTTGCTCGGACGGCACCGGCGCGCCCGACACGATCATGTTCAGCGCCGTCTCGAGCCCCACCGCGCGCGGCAGCCGCTGCGTGCCGCCGGCGCCGGGCAGCAGCCCGATCTTCACCTCGGGCAGCGCCACCTGGGTGCCGGGCGCGGCGATCCGGTAATGCGCGCCGAGCGCCAGCTCGAGGCCGCCGCCCATCACCACGCTGTGCACGGCGGCCACCACCGGCTTCGGGCTGGCCTCCACGGCCGCGATCAGCGTGTGCAGGTTCGGTTGCTGGAGCGCCTTCGGCGTGTTGAATTCGGTGATGTCGGCGCCGCCCGAGAAGGCGCGCCCCGCGCCGGTCAGCACGATGGCCGTGACGGCCGGATCGGCCAGCGCCCGATCGAGCCCGTCCATCAGCCCGGCCCGGGTCGAATGGCCGAGCCCGTTGACGGGCGGGTTGTTCAGCGTGATGACGGCGACGCCGTCGCGTGTCGTGTAGTCCACTGCCATCTTGCCTGCCTCCATGCGGTAGCGCGGCCGTTGCGGCGGCGCGTCGTCAGCGTTGACGGGTATTGTGCGCGTGCGACGGCGAGGCCGCACGCGAGGGAACCGGGGCAGCATACAACAAAAAAGCACGATCGTTCACGAGGAATGTGACGCAGGCGGCGCCGGACGGCCCCGGCCCTCGCCGCTTTCAGGCGCGCGACGGCGACAGGTTCACCGCCAGCGGCTCCAGCGGACATTTGGACGGGTCGATCCCCGGCAGCACGTGCTCGCGGAACTGCTCGCGCAGGCGCAGCTTCTGCAGCTTGCCGGTGGCCGTGTGCGGCAGCGATTCGACGAACACCACGTCGTCGGGCACCCACCACTTCGCCACCTTGCCGTCGTAGAAGGCGATCAGTTCCTCGCGCGTCACCTCGGCCCCGGCGCGCGGCACCACCACCAGCAGCGGCCGCTCGGTCCACTTCGGATGCGCGCAGGCGATGCAGGCCGCCTCGGCCACGGCCGGGTGCGCCACGGCCACGTTCTCGATCTCGATCGAGCTGATCCATTCGCCGCCCGACTTGATCACGTCCTTGCTGCGATCGGTGATCTGCATGAAGCCGTCGGGATCGATGGTGGCCACGTCGCCGGTGGGGAACCAGCCGTCCGACAGCGGCGAGGCGCCGCCGTCGAAATAGTGATCGACGACCCACGGCCCGCGCACCTGCAGCTCGCCGAAGGCCACGCCGTCCCACGGCAGCTCGGCGCCGTCGTCGCCCACGATGCGCATGTCCACGCCGTAGATCACGCGGCCCTGCTTCTCGAGCGAATGGCGGCGCGAGGCCTCGCTGCGCTGCGCCTGCGCGCAGGTGAGGCGCGCCAGCGTGCCGAGCGGCGACATCTCGGTCATGCCCCAGGCGTGGATCACCTGCACGCCGTAATCGTCCTCGAAGCTGCGCAGCATGGCCGGCGGGCAGGCCGAACCGCCGATCACGGTGCGCTTCATGGTGCTGAAGCGCGCGCCCGTCTCGCGCAGATGGTTCAGCAGGCCGAGCCACACGGTGGGCACGCCGGCCGAGCAGGTCACGCGCTCGGCCTCCATCAGCTCGTGCAGCGACCTGCCGTCCAGATCCTTGCCCGGCAGCACCAGCTTCGCGCCCGTGAGCGGCACCGAATACGGCAGCCCCCAGGCGTTGACGTGGAACATCGGCACCACCGGCAGCACCGAATCGAGCGCGGACAGGCACATCGCGTCGGGCAGCGCCGCCGCGTAGGCGTGCAGCACCGTGGAGCGATGCGAGTACAGCACGCCCTTCGGGTTGCCGGTGGTGCCCGAGGTGTAGCACAGCGACGAGGCCTGCCGCTCGTCGAGCAGGGGCCAGTCGCAGCGGCCGTCCTCGGCCGCCAGCAGCGTTTCGTACGCGATCAGCGGCGTGGCCGCCGGCGGCAGGTGCACCTCGTCGGTCATCGCGATCCAGCCGCGCACGTTCGGGCACAGCGGCGCGAGCCGATCGACGAGTGGCGCGAAGCTGATGTCGAACAGGATGTATTGGTCGGCCGCGTGATTGACGATGTAGACGAGCTGCTCGGGAAACAGGCGCGGATTGATGGTGTGGCACACGCCGCCCATGCCGCTGATGCCGTAATAGGCCTCGAGGTGCCGGTAACCGTTCCAGGCCAGCGTGCCCACCCGCTCGCCCGGCGCCACGCCCGCGCGCAGCAGCGCCTGCGCGAGCTGTTTCGAACGCCGCTCGCAATCGCGGTAGGTGTAGCGGTGGATGTCGCCCTCGAGGCGGCGCGACACGATCTCGGCATCGCCCATGTGGCGCGCGGCATGCGCGATCAGCGACGACACCAGCAGCGGTACGTCCATCATCTGGCCCAGCAGCAACGGATTCATCGTGGTGCTCATCGTCCGGCTCTCCCGATCGGATTTTTCGTCGTGGACTGGCTTCTCCCTCGCCGCAAGCGGCCCGTGCGGCGCGGACTTACAATATCGGCTTGCGTCCCGCCGTTCAACTTGTCGTTATCCAGAAGCGAATCCGTTTTGGCTGCCACCGTTCCCGCCCTGCCCGACCTCGCCGCCTCGCTCGCCACCCCGCGCAGCGACGCGTTCCTCACGCTCGGCGCCGCGTTCCACACGCGCCTGCCCGCCGCGCCGCTGCCCGCGCCCTACGTGGTCGGCTTTTCGGAGGCGGTCGCGCGCGAGCTCGGCCTCGACCCCGCGATCCGCGACCTGCCCGACTTCGCCGCGCTGTTCTGCGGCAATCCGACACGCGAATGGCCGGCCGAGGCGATGCCCTACGCGACCGTCTACTCGGGCCACCAGTTCGGCGTGTGGGCCGGCCAGCTCGGCGACGGCCGCGCGCTCACGGTGGGCGAACTCGAGCACGCCGGCCGCCGCCTCGAGCTGCAGCTCAAGGGCGCCGGGCGCACGCCGTATTCGCGCATGGGCGACGGCCGCGCCGTGCTGCGCTCGTCGATCCGCGAATTCCTGTGCTCCGAGGCGATGCACCATCTGGGGATTCCCACCACACGCGCGCTGGCCGTGATCGGCTCGGACCAGACGGTGATGCGCGAATCGGTGGAAACCGCCGCGGTGGTCACGCGCGTGGCGGAAAGCTTCGTGCGCTTCGGCCATTTCGAGCACTTCTTCTCGAACGATCGCCCCGACCTGCTCAAGCAGCTGGCCGACCACGTGATCGACCGCTTCTATCCGGCCTGCCGCGACACCGAGGACCCGTATCTGGCCCTGCTCGACGCCGTGGTGGAACGCACCGCGCGGATGGTGGCGAAATGGCAGGCGGTGGGCTTCTGCCACGGCGTGATGAACACCGACAACATGTCGATCCTCGGCCTCACGCTCGATTACGGCCCGTTCGGCTTCGTGGACGCGTTCGACGCCGGCCACATCTGCAACCACACCGATCAGCAGGGCCGCTACGCGTACCGCATGCAGCCGCGCATCTCGCACTGGAACTGCTTCTGCCTCGCCCAGGCGCTGCTGCCGCTGATCGGCCAGCACCGCACCGACCTGGAAGAAGACCCGCGCACCGAGCGCGCCGTGGAAGACGCGCAGGCCGTGCTGTCGCGCTTCGCCGAAGTGTTCGGCCCGGCGCTGGAGGCCGCGATGCGCGCCAAGCTGGGCCTCGCGCTCGAGCTCGAGGGCGACGCCGCGCTGGCCAACCGCCTGCTCGAGATCATGCACGGCAGTCACGCCGACTTCACGCTGACCTTTCGCCGCCTCGCCCGGCTCTCGAAGCAGGACGCGAGCCAGGACGCGCCGGTGCGCGACCTGTTCATCGACCGCGACGCGTTCGACGGCTGGGCCGCGCAATACCGCGAGCGGCTGGCCGCCGAGACGGCCAGCGACGCCGAGCGCGCCGCCGCGATGAACCGCGTGAACCCGAAATACGTGCTGCGCAACCACCTGGCCGAGACGGCGATCCGCCGCGCGGCCGAGAAGGACTATTCCGAGGTCGAGCGGCTCGCGCAGATCCTGCGCCGCCCGTTCGACGAACAGCCCGAGCACGAGGCCTACGCCGCGCTGCCGCCCGACTGGGCCGGCTCGCTCGAGGTCAGTTGCTCGTCCTGAGCCCCGCATCCGCCTTTCCTGGAGAAACCGCCATGCCCCACGATCAAGACGACCGCGCGTATGCGTACCCGAAGGACGACGCCGAGCTGCGCGAGCGCCTCACGCCGATGCAGTACGAGGTCACCCAGCACGCGGCCACCGAGCGCGCCTTCACCGGCGAATACACCGACGTGGAAGACGCCGGCGTCTATCACTGCGTGGTGTGCGACACGCCGCTGTTCGAATCCGGCGCCAAATACCACTCGGGCTGCGGCTGGCCCAGCTACTTCAAGCCGATCAACGGCGAGGTGATCGAGGAGAAGACGGACCGCACCCACGGCATGATCCGCGTGGAGGTGCGCTGCAACCATTGCGGCGCGCATCTGGGCCACGTGTTCGAGGACGGCCCGCGCGACACGACCGGCCTGCGGTACTGCATCAATTCGGCTGCGTTAAACTTCGAGCCTGAAGCCGGCAACTGACGCAGCCGGAGCCGCCGGCCCCGGGCCGCGCGCTCCGTCGCGCCGCCGGCGAAACCCGCCGCCGCGGGCCCGCCTCCCGATGGCCGCCACGGGCCGCCATCGGGAGCCGGGCCCCCGGCGGCGGGTTTCGCCGGCCGCGCGACGGAGCGCGCGGCCCGGGGCCGGCGGCTCCGGCTGCCTCAGTTCACGGCTTCAGGCTCGAAGTTTA